>NZ_JBFTSK010000015.1:0-267656 GCF_056399985.1 Chitinophaga sp. 01L420 | reverse complement strand
AAGATGGCCCATCGGGCAACAAAAAATACATGGCCGCCGATATTATTGCGGTGGCAGCCCCGCAAGCACCCAAATATGCTCATAAACGTACTTACCCAAAGCGGACGAAATTGCTTCCCAAACTTATCTATACACACGCATATCCAGCTGTCATTCAACTGGAATAAAGCCATCTTGCCCAAGGAGATATTTTGATGAATAAACCCTTTATACCTGCTTTCTTTCAATAATATATTTCTTTCCGCAGCTACAGCCTCGCCCTGAAGCGGCCCTGCTATGGCCACTTCTCACCTCTATCCATTTGCTGATGCTATTTCATCCCGGTTACACATCCGGACGTCATCCCCGCATCAAGTCCACCTCTACTGCACTGCAACTATAGGTACTTAGCATAGCCTGGACGGAATCTACATAATGAAAAGGTAATGCTGACTATAACGATGGGAGTCCTTCATCCACTATTTTTTTGATTTTAAAAGCTGAGGGGAGAACGAAGCGGATAAATTCGCTTAGTTCTCCCCTCAGCTTTTAGTCTTTTAAAAACAAAATCCGGGAAACCGTCAACATCCGTATAATCCTGGGAAAGACAAAAATTCGCGCCGAAGGCAATTCCCTACAAATCGTTCATTCCAAAATACTCCACTCCCAGCTGGTATCCCTTCAATCCAAGCCCACAGATGCAACCAATACATTTAGGAGCAATCAGCGAAGTATGCCTGAATTCTTCCCGCGCATATACATTGCTGATATGTATTTCCATTACCGGGGTTTTAATACCTGCAATCGCGTCACGGATCGCAATAGATGTATGTGTATAAGCACCTGCATTCAACAGGATGCCATCGTATGAAAATCCAACTTCATGCAGATAGTTCACCAGTTCTCCTTCTATATTACTCTGAAAATAAGTAAAGGTGACAGCCGGAAATTGTTTTTGCAGATGTTTAAAATAATGCTCGAATGACTCGCTGCCATAAATGCCTGTTTCACGCTTGCCGAGCAGGTTTAAATTAGGCCCGTTAATAATAGCTAGTTGCATGATAATGGTTATGAAATGAAGAATGTAACGAAGATAATTAATCCCGTTTATTATTACTATCGCCGCCCCAGCGGTAGGTTTGTTGTTCAATGCCGGCCAGGTCAATGATACGGTCTACTACCGTAGCCGCCATTTCTTCCAGGTTGGTAGGTACGCTGTAAAAAGAAGGCGTAGCCGGGCAAATAATGCCGCCGGCCATGGTCACCGCTTCCATATTTTTTATGTGAATGAGGTTGTAAGGAGTTTCCCGTACTACACAAATCAGCTTTCTTCTTTCCTTCAACACTACATCTGCTGCGCGTGTAATCAGGTCATTGGAAATACCGGTGGCAATCCTTCCAAGTGTGCCCATGGAACAAGGGCAGATAATCATGGTATTAAATCGTCCGGAACCGGAGGCAAAAGGAGCGTGGAAATCCTGTTGGGTATAAAGGTGGAAAGGCAATTGTTTATAATCTTCGTCTCTCAGTTCTGTTTCCCAAACTGTTTTGGCATTTTCTGTCATCACTACGGCTACCTGGTCCAATTGCTCGTGCGCCGCCTGCAACTTCTGCAACAACTGGCGCGCATAAATGGAACCACTGGCTCCGGTAACTGCTACTACTATACGATGTTTCATTTGGCTATGCTATTGATCATGCAAAGCTAGCCTATTTGCTGCTATTGAAAGCACATCATTATTGCCAGAACCGGCAAAACCAGGCTGGCGGGAAATCAATAAAGAAAAGATTATAACCCGGACTGGGCAACAATTTCATCCATCAGGATACCACTGTGACTTTCATTGTAAATACAGGCGCCGTTGCGGATCACCAATACCTGCGGAGATTCATGAGGTATCTGGTACATTTCCGCTATTTTATTGGATACCGGACGATGGGAGATAAGGTCCRGGTAATAAAACGTTAACCCCTCCGGTTCAGCTGCCCGCTCCAACCTGGCTTTGGCCATCGAGCTGATAGAGCATCGCGTACTGTGCTTAAAAATAGCTACCGGCTGATGAGCTGATACCGCATTGACTTCAGATAGTTGTTCCTCGCTGGTTAACGTTTTCCAATTCATTTAACATGCTTTATTATGTTCTATCGCAGGCGACTTGGCCATCCCTTTCATTGGACACCCTAATTTCTGATGGCTTGCGCAGGACGTTAAGAAAACAGCAAAGATACAAACCATACAGGTGTAGCCCAAAATTCTTACATAAGATTGCATACTGGGAGTTTTATAATTTATAACTAAAACGAAATTTCACAGGAAATATGATACGACCACTTTTTTAATCGTCTTTTGTAACGTTATTTTGCAAATATAGAAAATACATTAAAAAAAACAACAATGTAATTTTCGGATGCTCCGAAATTATCCAGCGTTATGACAAAAGTACATTTTATTGCCATAGGCGGCAGCGTAATGCATCAATTGGCCATTGCGCTCAAAAATAAAGGTTACCAGGTGACCGGCAGCGATGATGAAATTTTCGAACCGGCACTATCAAACCTCCAACAGGCGGGCATTTTACCAGATAACACCGGATGGGATCCCACCCGGATAACACCGGATCTGGACGCGGTCATCCTCGGCATGCACGCCCGGGAAGACAATCCCGAGCTGATAAAAGCCCGGGAAATGCACCTGAAAATCTATTCCTTCCCGGAATACATCTACCAGGAAAGCAAAAATAAAACCCGGGTAGCCATCGGGGGCAGTCATGGTAAAACCACCACTACCGCCATGGTAATGCACGCTTTACAGTATAATCACCAGGCATTTGACTACCTCGTAGGCGCCAGACTCGAAGGTTTCGCCCAATCGGTAAATATTACAGATGCGCCCGTTATTGTATGTGAAGCGGATGAATACCCCGCCTCTGCGATCGAAAAAAGACCCAAATTTCATTTCCTCCACCCGCAGATAGCCGTATTAACAGGCATTGCCTGGGACCATATCAATGTATTTCCCACCTACGAAATATATAAAGAACAGTTTGCCATATTTATCAGGCAGATGGAACCCGGCCAGGTACTGATTTACAACGATGGGGACGAAGAACTCGTACAACTGGTGACTGCCACAGGCGGCCACCTCAAACTCATACCGTATGGTTTGCCAAAACATACCATCGAACAAGGCATTACCCGCGTATACTTCGGCGATCAGGCGGCCAGCCTCGAAGTATTCGGCGACCATAACCTCCTGAACATGCACGCTGCCAAACTGGTATGCAACCAACTGGGACTATCCGATGCGGAATTCCTGGCAGCAATTGCTACCTTTAAGGGCGCCGCTAAAAGACTGGAGCTGGTCGCTAAAAACGATCATTGCGTAATTTATCGTGATTTTGCACACGCTCCTTCCAAGGTGAAAGCCACCATGGAAGCGACCAAACACCAGTTCCCCGACCGGAAACTGGTGGCGGTACTGGAATTACACACCTATAGCAGTTTAAATGCTGATTTCCTGGAACAATACTACGGTGCACTTGATACTGCAGACGTAGCAGCCGTATTTTACAGCAAACATGCCCTGGAAATCAAGAGAATGCCCGATCTTGCCCCGGAACTGATTGCACAACGGTTTGGACGGAACGACCTGCATGTTTTTCACAACAGGGAAAAACTGGAAACCTTTTTATCCGCTCAGAACTATCAGGATACAAACCTGTTATTAATGAGTTCCGGTACATACGATGGCCTTGATTTCAGTAAACTGAAGGAATTATTGCCGAACAATTAAATCACTGAATAAACAAATACTAAATATTATATAATGCCGTCTTTGCTCCTCAAAAGGCCTCTGGCCGTAATCGATCTCGAAACTACAGGTACCAATGTAGCTTCTGATCGTATCATTGAAATTGCTATTATCAAAGTGTTTCCAGACAAAACAACACAGTCCAAAGTGAAACGCATTAACCCCGGAATGCCGATCCCAGCAGGATCTACAGCAATTCATGGTATTAAGGACGAGGATGTAAAAGATGCCCCTACCTTTAAACAGGCCGCCCACGAACTCAAACAGTTTATGGACAACTGCGACCTGGCAGGTTACAATTCCAACCGCTTTGATATTCCTTTACTGGTAGAAGAATTCCTCCGTGCAGAAATAGAATTTGACGTGTCCAAACGCAAATTCGTAGACGTACAAAGGATTTTCCACCTCATGGAAAAACGTACCCTCGGCGCCGCTTACAAGTTTTACTGCGATAAACAACTGGAAAACGCACATAGCGCCGAAGCAGACGCACTGGCTACCTACGAAATACTGGAAGCTCAGCTCGGCCGCTACGAACAATTACAGGAAGATATTGACTCCCTCGCTGATTTTACCAAAGAAGAAGATTATATCGACTTTGCCCGCCGCCTGGTCATGCAGGGCGGAAACGAAGTCTTCAACTTCGGCAAATACAAAGGCCGCTCCGTAAGAGAGGTCCTGAAAGCTGAACCACAGTACTATGACTGGATGATGAAGGCAGATTTTCCACTCAATACCAAACAGAAACTGTCAGAAATCTTTCATAATATGATGTTAAAAAAAATGTAATGTTAATAGGGAACGTCATATCTTGCGCCGGAATTGAATTATTTTCGCAGTCCAAAAATATCATCTGCTGAATTGGAAAAGCTTGTCATCATTCCTACGTACAATGAAAAGGATAATATCCGTAACATCATTGACGCTGTATTTTCCCTACAGGAGAATTTTCATGTCCTCATCGTGGATGACGGATCACCTGACGGTACCGGCGCTATTGTAAAATCATTACAACAGCAACATCCCAACGAATTATTCCTGGAAGAAAGATCCGGCAAACAAGGTCTGGGTACAGCTTATATCCACGGATTCAAATGGGCATTGGCCAGAGGATACCAGTACATTTTTGAAATGGACGCGGATTTCTCCCACAATCCCAAAGACCTGGTACGCCTCTATGATGCCTGTGCCAAAGACGGAGCAGATGTATCTGTAGGCTCCCGCTATGTAAAAGGCGGCAAAACCGAAAACTGGCCATGGGACCGCGCTGTATTGTCTTACGGCGCCTCCATCTATGTAGGTATGATCACCTGGATGCCCGTAAGGGACCCGACAGCTGGATTTGTATGCTACCGTAATACCGTACTGGAAGCCATTAACCTGGACCAGATACAGTTTGTAGGATACGCCTTCCAGATTGAAATGAAATTTACGGCGTGGAAGCTCGGCTTCAAAATCAAGGAAGTAGCCATCACCTTTAAAGACAGAAAAGAAGGATATTCCAAAATGAGCAAAGGCATTGTAAAAGAAGGCGTTCTCGGCGTTCTTARAATACAATGGCAAAGCCTTTTCCGGAATTATGCAGTAAGAGTAAAGAATTAATTACTATACATAAAATTACTGTTTAGGGATTTTTTCATTTTTTTCAAATGAAGAAATCCCTAAATACATTAAGTAGGTTCATGAAAAAAGCATTTCTCCAGCTACATCTCTCCGTATTTCTGGCTGGTTTTACCGGGATCCTGGGTAAGTTGATCTCCCTGAACGAAGGACTGTTAGTATGGTACCGGTTATTGATTACAGCTATTACCCTATATATTTTATTCCGTATCCAGGGCACTTTTAAAAAACTTCCCTGGAAAGATATTTTACCCATCGGCAGCACCGGTGTAATAGTAATGCTGCACTGGCTCTTCTTTTACGGCAGCATCAAATACTCCAATGTATCTATCGGCGTGATCTGCTTTTCTATGACCAGCCTGTTCACCGCCATCTTTGATCCACTGATCAACAGACGCCGTTTCGATGTAGCAGAAATGCTCCTCAGCATGCTCACCCTGCTCGGTATTCTGCTCATTTTCCATTTCGATACCCAATATCGCACCGGCATTATCCTGGGTATTATCTCCGCGATGTTTGCGGCATTATTTACTGTATTTAACAAGCGCCTGATCAAACGATTCGATACGGCTACCATCACTTTTTATGAACTGTCGGCTGGCCTGGTAGTATTGACCATCGGCATGCCTTTTTATATCTATAGTTTCCCGGTAGCCTCTGTGTTGCCATCATCCATGGACCTGCTCTACCTCCTGGTACTGGCCTGGTTTTGTACGGTACTCATGTATTTGCTGAGCATGAATGCACTGAAAAAGATTTCACCTTTTACGGTAAACCTCTGCTTTAACCTGGAACCGGTGTACAGCATTGTGATGGCCTTTGTACTCTTTCATGAAAATAAGTTCCTGAACAACGCCTTCTATGCCGGCCTGGCCTGTATTGTGCTATCGGTAGGATTGCAGATGCTCCGTGTGGTAAAAGGCAAAACCACCACCCATTAAACCACTTATAAAAAAGCACTTACCGCTGCTCCACTCCGTTGGGCTAAAAGCCATTTAATTATTACATTAGCAGCTATGAGAAAAGTTTTTTTAGGGATATCCCTCCTGGGATCTGCCCTTTTTACCTATGCGCAACAACCTGCAAAAAAGCCGCTGGATCACAGTGTATACGACAGCTGGCAAAGCATTGGCACTAAACTGATCAGTAACAACGGACAGTGGGTAGTGTATGCAGTACTCGTTCAGGAAGGTGATGCCAACCTGCTGATCTATGACCGCAAAACAGGTCAGACCACCACCATTCCACGTGGCAGCAACCCGGTGATTACAGAAGATTCCCGCTACGTGATATGCAGCATTAAACCGCTTTTTAAAGATACCCGCGAAGCGAAGATCAAAAAAAAGAAAGCAGCTGAAATGCCCAAAGATTCCCTGGCCGTCATCACCCTGGGACAGCCGGATATCCAGAAATTTCCTGCAGTAAAATCTTTTAAAACACCGGAAAAAGGTAGCGGCTTACTGGCATACCTGCTGGAAAAACCAGCCGCCGATACCGCCAAAGCAAAAGGCAATAAAGCCGCCAAAACCATCGCCGACACCGACCGTGCCGACGAGGACAAAGCCGCCGCCAGCACCACAGAAAGCGGGACCCTGGTGATCCGGCAACTGCTCTCCGGCAAACAGGACTCCATAAAAAATGTAAAGGAATATACTTTCAGCAAACCAGGTAATCAACTGCTGGTAGAAATAGCTGCAGAGAAAAAAGATTCCCTCTCCCGCAACGGCGTGCTCCTGTGGCATACCGCCAATCGTAAAGCAGATACCCTCAGCAGAGGCAACACCGACTACAAACAATTTGCTTTCGATGAAAAAGGGGAACAGGCCGCCTATTTTGGTACACCCGATGGAGAAAAAGCTTTACAACAATTCTATAAACTCTATTACTTCAAATCCGGACAGGACAGTGCCCGGGAAGCAGCCGGCAAAAACAGCAGCGGCATCCCCGCTAACTGGACCATCAGCTCCAACAGCACGATATACTTCAGCAAAGACGGTCAACGCCTCTTCTTTGGTACCGCGCCCATACTACCCGTGAAAGATACTAACGTAGTAGATTTTGAAGTGGCAAAAGTGGATATCTGGAATTATAAAGATGACTATCTGCAGCCCATGCAATTAAAAAATGCAGATAAAGAACTGAAGAGAAGCTACGCCGCCGTGTATTACCCTGGTGCCAACCGGATCGTACAACTAAGTGATAAAGACCTGGAAACCGTGATCACCACGGCAGAAGGAAACAGTCCTAACGCACTCGGCTATACGGATAAAGGAGAACGCGTGCCCATGCAATGGGTAGGCCGCACCCTGAAAACCGCTTACCTCGTAAACGTAAATGATGGCACGAGAAAAAAGATCAAAGAAAAACTGGACGGTAGCTTTTACACCTCTCCCAACGGAAAATATATCATCTGGTACGACCTGGTAAACAGACAATGGTTCAGCTACGATAACGCTACCGGTGCTACTGTAAATATCAGCAAAGGCATTCCTACCAAAGTGTATGATGAAGAAGATGATCATCCGGATGTACCTGAGGCCTACGGCATAGCAGGATGGCTGGCAAACGATGCATCGGTGTATATCTACGATCGCTACGATATCTGGGAAACAGATCCTTCCGGTAAAAAATCACCGGTGAATCTTACACAAAGTATTGGTCGCAAAGAAAAAATACGCTTCCGTTACCTCCGCCTCAATCCGGAAGAAAAATATTTCACACCCGGCCAAAGCCTGATGCTGACTGCATTCCAGGACAGCACCAAATATAACGGCTTCTACCAACAGGAATTACCAGGTAAAAACGGGAAAATAAAGGCAGCCAGGCAAATTGTGTTAGGCCCCTATTCCTATACAGATTTACAGCAGGCAAAAGACGCAAAAATATATACGCTCACGAAGAGCAGTTATGAATTATCACCCGATATATTCACAGGAGATAATATTGCGCAGGCAACCCGGATCAGTCATACCAATCCTCAACAACAGGACTATAACTGGGGCACTGCTTCCTTGTACAAATGGACTACCTTCAGCGGTAAACCAGCAGAAGGTATTCTCTATAAACCGGAAAATTTTGATGCTACAAAACAGTATCCTGTTATCTTCTATTTCTATGAGAAATTAACAGATGGTTTATATAGCTATCAGGCCCCCGCACCTACCCCATCCCGGCTGAACATTTCGTTCTTTGTTAGCCGCGGCTACCTCGTATTTACACCGGATATCAGCTATGAAAACGGCTACCCGGGCAAAAGCGCCTACGATTATATTGTCAGTGCAGCAGAAGACCTGGCTAAAAAGCCCTGGGCAGACGGCAAAAATATGGGGATACAGGGACAGAGCTGGGGCGGCTACCAGGTAGCTTACCTGATCACGCAAACCAACCTGTTTAAGGCAGCATGGGCAGGCGCTCCGGTGGCCAACATGACCAGCGCCTATGGTGGTATTCGCTGGGAAAGCGGCATGAACAGGCAGTTCCAGTACGAACACTCACAAAGTCGTATCGGCGCTACCTTATGGGAAAAGCCAGAGCTCTACATAGAAAACTCTCCGCTCTTTAACCTGCCCCGCGTTACTACGCCGGTGGCGATTATGTCTAACGACGCAGACGGCGCAGTTCCCTGGTACCAGGGCATTGAAATGTTCACCGGCTTACGGCGTTTAGGCAAGCCCGTTTGGTTGCTGAACTATAACAACGAAGCACATAACCTGATACAACGTCAAAACCGTAAAGATATTCAACGCAGAGAGCAACAGTTCTTTGATCACTTCCTGAAAGGCGCGCCAGCACCACAATGGCTGGAAAGCGGTGTACCTGCAACAGAGAAGGGAATTAACTGGGGCTGGGATCTGCAACAGTAAAATCATGATCGTAAAAAAACGCTACAAGCGCCTGATAGAGGGGTTTGTAGCGTTTTTTGTTTGTATAGAGAGAGGTGGTAATAATTAAATTATCATATTTATAATCATGCTGCAAATTGCTGCTGTAGCGGATTATAGCTTTTTGTTAATACAAAAAGTTTAAGGTTTGGATAACCAACATGACGGATGGATTTTAAATCTTTGGAGTAATCAATAACAATATAAAACGTATGGACAGCAAAGAACAAGAGCTTAGAATCTTATCGGAAAAAGTAATGCGCGGCCTGAGAATAGCCATGCGCAAACTTGTTGAAACCACTGCTGCTAAAAATGGGACACTGGTGGTATCTGATGGAAAGGGCAACCCTATAGAGGTCCCTGCAAAAGATCTATTAAAAAAATTAAAATAGAGGCCCCAGGGCTTCTTCCCCCTCCTCAAATATATTTTTCATAATATAAAACATTTAACATATATTTACAATAACATCGCCACTTTAGCGTATGGTGTGAATTTGCAGCGATAGCGATATCCCTTAACACCACATTTATTGTACCTATGAACTTCCATATCTATCATCCTGCGGATGCATTACGTCCTTTTGTAAAGCAATATTATTTCTGGGAAGATAATACCCGGGGAACAATTCAGCTGCCACAAAACCTGTTTGCTCTTGGCGATCAGTACATGGTATTCATCCTGGAAGGGAAAGCGGAAATTAAACCACTGAACCACAGAGCATTTGCCTTACCTGCCACTTCGGTGCTGGGGCATCTTACCTGCGCCTGTCAGTTACAGGTTCAGGGACCGGTAAAAGTTGCCGTGGTACAATTAAATGCTTACGGGTGTCATCGCCTGCTGGGACTCGATGCGGCCGGCTTCACCAACTATTATCGCAACCTGGCAGCTACGGGGCAACCACTATGGGATGAACTGCTCAACAACTTACATCATATTCAGGAACCAAAACAAGTAGAAACCTTGCTGGATAACGCTTGTCTGCAGGCATTAACAGCACAGACAGATAACCTTAAAGCCGTGGATGATATGGTAGACTACATGCTGATTATGCAGGGCAACGTGGAAGTACCTGAACTCTCCTCCCGATATGGACTTTCCCGTCCTACCCTGGAACGTATATTCAGCACCGTAGTAGGTATTCCGCCTCAGTTGTTTGCGAGGATGATCCGGTATAAAACAGCACTGAGCTCTCTGCGGCAGTTAAATTTGCCGGAATGGCAAACGCCTATTACCGCTACTGCTTATTACAATCAGGCGATGTTTATACAGGATTACCTGTTATTTAATCACGAAACACCTTCTTACTTTGCACCCGCTGCAGCCGCTACTATTGCACATATGCCGGTTACAGGCCCGCACCAGGTGGCAGTAGCCAGTTAATATTTCCGGAATAAAAATATTACCTTATTTTAGTGAGCTTAATGCTAACTGAATATGGAAACCATTGACGTACATGAAGGGGAATATCATATCTCCTCAGATAAAACGCGGCTTGACCTGAACGCTATTCACGATTACCTGTCCAAAGAATCTTACTGGGCACAAAACATCCCTTTCGATATCGTTCAAAAATCCGTAACAGGATCTTTATGCTTTGGCGTATTTCATGAAAACAAACAAATAGGCTTTGCCAGGGTCATTACTGACGGCGCTACCTTTGGCTACCTGGGAGATGTATATATACTGGAACCCTACCGCGGTAAAGGACTCTCTAAATTCCTGATGCACACCATTTCAGCCCATCCCGACCTGCAGGGATTAAGACGCATGCTGCTGGTTACATTAGATGCCCATGGATTATACCGGCAGTTTGGTTATACAGACGTTCCTAACCCGGAAAAATTTATGCAGCGTCACAACCCGGACGCATACACGAAAAAAGAACAATAACCATACTTTTTGTTTAACTTACTGTTATAACAGGCATCTATGCAATATTCTGCAGCGCACTGGCGTGAACAACTCAAACTGCAATCCCATGTGGAAGGAGGTGCTTTCCGTGAAACCTACCGTTCTGAGTGGGTACTGGATATGACTACTTTGCCGGCGGGCATGACCGGCAACCGTAATGCATCTACCTGCATTTATTTTTTACTGGAAGAAGGAGAATTCTCTGCATTCCATCGTATTGCGGCTGATGAAATCTGGCATTTTTATGATGGGCATACCCTCACTATTTACGAAATAGCTCCGGGTGGTCAGCTCCTGGTACACAAACTAGGACGTGATATCGCTAACGGCGAAAACTTACAGGTCATCATCTCCGCAGGTAACTGGTTTGCCTCCCGCGTGGAAGTCCCCGGAGGCTATGCCCTCACCGGCTGCACTGTGGCGCCAGGGTTTGATTTCGCGGACTTTGAACTGGCAGAAAAAGCGCCCCTGCAGGCTGCCTACCCGGAACATGCCGCGTTGATAGACAGTCTCACCAGCTAACGCCAACAGCAATAACAAACTTCGTCTATAACGGCAGGTTATCATCTTGAATGGCAACCTGCCTCCCTGAATTTACCATACCGGCTCCCCTCCTGCCGTAACGGCCACGGCTACTCGCTGTCAGCTGCCAACTTTTTATTAATTTACAGGTATGAAAAAAATCTTCTACCTCGTTATACTGGTTTTATTAGCCGTCCTGATATTCTGGCTGGGCAAACGTTTTGGCAGTACCAATGTGAGTCAGCAGGTGATATCCAACAGCACTATTGTAAAGGAAATTGCGGAACTGGCCAGCCTGGATGTACAGGGATCTGCCAGCATTAAAAGAAGTAATATCGAAAACAACGGCGACTGGACCGATAATCTGAAGAAGACTTTCCTGGAAAATACGGTATGGGTAACAATTCCTTACCAGGCTAAATTCGGAGTTAATATAGACGACAAGCTGTTTAAAGTACAGCTCACAGATAAAAAGATCATTATCCATCTGCCGGCTCCCCACCTGCTCAGCTATGAGCTGAAAATGGACAGGATGGAAACGTCCAACCGCAAAGGCTGGCTGCTGGCACAGGACGATGAAACCTATACCGATGTACAAAAAAAGCTGTACCAGACTTCCCGCGCTCAACTGGAAAATAACGCGCTGTATATTCAGCAGTCCAAAGAAAAAATAAGGAAAGTAATGGAGCAGTATTATGCACCATTTCTAAAAGATCATACCCTGGAAATACAATACGATGGCGAAACAAAGCTGCCTGAACTGAAGTAGGCTCCCTACGCCGCCTGTTCTGCAATGTACTTTACCAGGCTTCTTTTCGCAACAGGTAACAACGTTTCATCTACCGGCACTACCAGGGGCGTTTCCGCGCAATACACTGCAGGGTTGGGTAAGTTGTTCCGCTCCCTGATCAGCATCGCTTTAATATGCCCGATGGTATGCACAAAGTCCTTTTTGTATTCCTGCACATACTGTGTGTGAATACCCCGAAACTTTTCATCGTGCCGTTCGAAGATGGTGAGCCGGTAAGTGTACACCAGCGTATGACTGCAACGTCCATCGCAAAGCAGCAGGTACCCTTCCGCTGTTTCAAGCGGAACAAGCCCCACCGGGAAAATGCTCAGGTTGTCGGCTACATACTCGTAAATCTCTGCTCCTTCTTTAATAGTGTTGTTTAGCTGAGGCAAAGAATACTGAATGATCGTTTCCAACTCCTCCATTAACTCATCGTCTGCAATGAGCTGTTCATATAAGAGCTCCAGCTTTTGCAGATTAATGGCCGTGAGCCGTTTGGGAAACTGCTGTTGCAAAAACTGCTTGTTATCCCGAAAGGCTACCAGGTTGTTGTAATGAAAAATAATGTCGGATAACTGGGGGTACAGCTTGCTTTGTGTGAAGTAATGATTGATGTCCTGTAAATAGGCCAATAGGGTATATTTCTTCAGCTCAAAGTCAATATAACCATCAGCAAACCAGGTTTCACTTAACGCTCCCATAGCAATTAAATTTAATGGATCATGTACTGAATTTACGAAAAAAAAACCGCAAAAAGGAGCGCTTTTTGTTAATAGAGCAGTATTTTAAATAATATTTCTACGCCTGTCAAACTTCACACTACAAAGGATCTAACATAGTAATATGGTAGCAAAAAAGAGGGTATTAACAAAAATATTTTGAAGCTGACTTTTTTATTAGCGTAATTTTCATAACTTCAGTATATTATTTTTCATTTTTTTAATTTCAGTTATCATGAACATTTACGTAGCCAACCTGCACTATAGGTTGAACGATGAGGATCTCCATCAGATTTTCAGCGATTTTGGAGAGGTTACCTCCGCTAAGGTTATCAAAGACCACGAAACTGGCCGCTCACGTGGTTTTGGCTTTGTGGAAATGCCTAATCAAGAAGAAGGAGCAAAGGCTATGGATAGTTTGAACGGCAGCGAAATCGAAGGTAAGCAATTGATGGTAAACGAAGCAAGACCTAAACAACCGAATAATAATTTCAAAGGTGGCGGTGGTAATAACCGTGGCGGCGGAGGATATGGTTCCCGCGACCGTCGTTATTAATAATCCCCTTTATTCGGCACAAAGGAACTGGAAAAGGCGCTCTAACGAGCGCCTTTTTACTTTTAAATAGCTTTTAGCTGTTAGCTTTTAGCTTTTAGCAAAATGCAGCGGAGATAAACATATTACTATGTTCTCCGCTGCATTTTCCTAAAAGCTAAAAGCTAACAGCTAAAAGCTATTTAAATTCCTCTCTTGGGATCAAAATGTTCCAGCTCCTGTGCTACTGCACTCAGGAAGGTAGCGCCCAGGGAACCGTCTACAATACGGTGATCATAAGACATAGACAGGTACATCATATGCCTGATACCGATCGTATCTCCCTCCGCAGTTTCTATTACCATTGGACGTTTCTTGATAGCACCTACCGCCAGGATAGCTACCTGTGGCTGGTTGATGATAGGTGTACCCATCAGGCTACCAAAAGTGCCTACGTTGGTCATGGTAAAAGTACCGCTCTGGGTATCTTCCGGCTTCAGCTTATTCTGACGGGCAGAATTAGCCAGGTGGTTTACCTGTTTGGTGAGGCCTACCAGGTTCAGTTGATCTGCATTTTTGATCACAGGAACGATCAGGTTACCGCTTGGTAAAGCCGCAGCCATTCCTATATTGATATCTTTCTTAATAATAATTTTATCACCGTCCAGGGAGCAGTTGATCAACGGGAAACGCTTGATACACTTCACAATAGCCTCTACAAACAGGGGCGTAAAAGTAAGCTTCTCTCCTTCACGTTTTTCGAAATCACCTTTCACCCGGTCACGCCATTTCACCAGGTTGGTTACATCGGCTTCAGCGAAGCTGGTCACATGCGGACTGGTTTGTTTGCTCATCACCATGTGATTGGCAATCAGCTTACGCATACGATCCATTTCCACGATTTCTACATTGCCACTATAGGTAGGCGATGCAACAGTGGTATTGGTGACTACCGGCTGACGGGATACCGCAGAAGATACTGGTTCCGGTGTTACATCCGCTACCACTTTCCCTTCGCGGCGGTCTGCCACGTATTGTAAGATGTCTTTTTTAGTAACACGGCCATCGTTGCCGGAGCCCGGAATCTTTTCCAGGTCAGCAAAGCTGACACCTTCCTGTTGTGCAATGGTCAGTACCAGGGGAGAATAAAACTTAGCACCACCAGCAGAAACAGCGGTTTCAACAGCAGGTGTGTGTGCCGGCGCCGATGTAAATCTCGGCTCAGAAACAGCCGCAGGAGCTGCAGGTGTTACAGGTGCAGTAGCCGCCGCTGCATCGGCATTGGTATTAATACGGGCTATGACAGTACCTACTGCCACTACATCATTTTCATTAAAGAGCACTTCCGTGATCTCTCCTTCTGCAATAGAAGGTACTTCGCTATCCACTTTGTCAGTGGCAATTTCAAGTACGGTTTCATCTACTTTTACGTGATCGCCCGCCTTTTTATGCCAACGCAAAATGGTGGCTTCCATGATGCTTTCCCCCATTTTTGGCATTACCAATTCTACAATGGCCATAAGATTGATTTTTGCTTTAGTGCGCAACAAAAATAAGGGAATTGTAGCAATTCAAAATGACTCAATATCCCTATTGCAGAATGAGTTTGCGCAACTCATTCATAGCGTAAACCGCGGTCATCTGCGTATTCCGTTCCCGGTCATACCGCAACTGAAACTTTACAGTATTAATTGTGTCTTTATTTCCTACTGCAACCCATACCGTACCTACCGGTTTTTCCGGGGTACCACCATCAGGTCCCATGATGCCGGATACCGCAATAGCATAGTCGGTGTCCAGCAGCGATAACGCACCAGCCACCATTTCTTTCACTACCGCTTCACTTACAGCACCTTGTGTTTGCAACGTTTCCGGCTTTACGCCCAACACCTGCTCTTTTGTCTCATATGCATACGCCACCACACTTCCCTTAAAATAAGCAGAGCTGCCGGGAATAGCTGTAATCCAGCTGGCTATCAGTCCACCGGTGCAGCTTTCTGCCGTAGCTACGGTTTTACCCCTTTCTTTTAATAATTGTCCCAATACCTCTCCCATCGTCATATCCCGGTCGGTGACCACTATATCCGCCACCAAATCCTTCAACTCATGAAACAGGATACTCACCTCTGCTGCTACCGATAACTTATCCTTACCAAATGCGGTAAGCCGCAACTTCAGTAGGCTATAACTGGGCAGATACGCCAGCTTTACGTGTGCCGGCAGTTTTACTTCGAAAGCGGTCAGCCGCTCCGCAACAAATGATTCTCCCATACCGGAAGTAATCAATGTCTGATGTATTACTGCAGGGGTATCAAAATGCTTTCCCAACTGTGGCAACACATAATTCTCCATGATTCCCTGCATTTCATGCGGCACGCCGGGCATAGATACATAGATCTTCCCGTCTTTCTCAAACCACATTCCTGGTGCAGTTCCCCTTTTATTGTCAATCACAGTAGCCGATTCCGGTACCAGGCTCTGATCAAGATTACGCTGCAGTAAAGCCAATCCCCGGCTTTCAAAAATATGCAGCACATTTTCGAGGGCCGCTTCATTTTGAACCAGCCTGGTATTAAAATACTCACAAAGCGTGGGCTTGGTGATATCATCTGCCGTAGGCCCTAACCCTCCGGTAATTAATACAATATCAGAAACAGCTGCCTCACGGGCCAACGCTTCCAGGATATCTTCCTTCACATCGCCAATGGCTACACGCCGGTGGACCCATATCCCCATTGCATTCAACTGCTGCGCTATCCAGGCAGAATTGGTATCTATCGTTTGTCCTATCAGCAATTCATCCCCAATAGTAATAATGCTGGTTGTGATCTTATCCATATATGAGATTTAAGCTTTTAGCAGTTAGCTTTTAGCTTTTAGGCAATGCAGCGAAGATTAACATAATACCCTCTCCGCTGCATTGCCTAAAAGCTAAAAACTAACTGCTAAAAGCTGCTAAAAAACGGTTCTAATCTCTTCTTCAGCTCTTCCGGCAAACCGGCTTTCTGCTTTGTATTCACATCAATGAATACCAGTGTGGTCACGCCCACATTCAGTAATTCATTCTTCTCGTTATACAACTCACTGTGAAACTGTATCTTAGAACTCTTCGGCAACTCCCGGAGTGTAGTCTTTACCGTTATAAGGTCATCATAATATGCCGGCCGCAGGTATTTTACATTCAATTCTGCTACGGGCATGATAACACCCTGATCTTCCAGCTCTCTGTAGGTAAAACCCAGCTCCCGGATGGCTTCCGCCCTTCCTACCTCATAATACAGCCCATAATTGCCATAATAAAGATATCCCATCTGGTCTGTTTCACCATAACGCACCCTGATCGTTGTTGTACTGATAAACATGTTTCCTCGCTATTTTATACCCAAAACGYTTACTTGAAAATTTTATTTGCCCAGGGCGCCATCGATCGAAAATTTACCCGGCCCCGTAAACAACAATGTTACAAAGGCTGCCAGGAAAAAAACAGGCAATTCTTTTTCATCGAGGGGCTTATGCGCCTGGATCATAAAAATAATCACACTCATACAGATCACCAATGGGATAGAAGCCAGTCTGGTCAACAGTCCCATGATCAGTAATACCGCACAAAACACCTCCGCAAATACCGTCATACCCAAAGAAATTTTGTGACCTACACCCAATGGATCCGGAAAAGAATTCATTTTGGCAGTAAAATTGATCAGCTTGGGCCAGCCGTGCATCAATATCATCCCTCCGAATACCAGTCGGAGTACCAGCATAGAAAAACTTACGGCGCCATTTGTGTAACCGGTTGAGAACAGTTTTCTCATAGTAGGTAAGGTTTTTGTACTAAAAATTATTTTTCGCAAGATAAATGAATAGACTTTGCCTTGCTTCCGGAGTTATCCACATTGTTGGAAACGCAATCGGAAAAGAAAAGATATAACTTTTATATTTGCTGATACCACCTGATTCGTTTCGCACTAAGCGCTTCAGAAGCATAGACATAAGAAACTGCCTATCAGGTCAGGCCATCGCAGAGTACTTCCCCGGCTGGAAAATATTTCCTCCCGGGATTCGTTTTAAACGCATATTCAAGAAATAACAGCTATAGCATGCAATTCATAAGAAAAGTTTTTATTCCCGGACATCTGTACTTATCGCTCCTGGCTTTTGCAGGCGCAGGTTTGGCAGGGATGCCTTCAGCACAGGCACAGCAAACACGCGTATATACAGACCCGGAAAAAGTATTCAAGGATGCCCAGCAATATTTCCAGCAGGAAAAATATGCGGTATCCATGCAGCTTTTCAAGCAAACAATTGATAACATCGATTATTTCCATGAAACAAACCGCGACCTGGTAAAAACAGATGCGTTCTACTATTATACCATCTGCGCACTCAAACTGCAACAGGACAATGCAGAAAAAGAGGCGCTGAGATTTCTGAAACTGGCCAATAACAACGCCCGTGAAGAACTCGTTAGCTACCAGCTGGCAAAATATTATTTCCGCCAGAATAAACTCAAAGAGGCCATTCCCCTCTATGAGAAAGCCAATATCGAAAACCTGTCCAATGCAGAAATTGCAGAAGCTAAATTCGAACTGGCCTATTGCTACTTTAACCTGAAAGACTTCAAAAAAGCACAGCCACTGTTTTCTTCTATTAAGGAAGTACCCGGCAAATACAGTCTGCCTGCCAACTACTACTATGGCTTCATCGCCTACTACAATCACCAGTACGGAGAAGCCCTCAACAGTTTCCAGAAAGTAGTGAGCGAACCTAAATACAGCAACGTAGTACCTTACTACATCGCTGAAATTTATTACTTCCAGGGCAAAACAGATCAACTGATTGCCTATACAGAACCCCTGCTGCAAAAAGGCGGTCAATACTACGAGGCTGAACTAAAACAACTGCTGGGTAAGGCTTACTTCGAAAAAAAGAACTACCAGAAAGCACTCCCTTACCTGCAGGACTTCCAGAACAATGCAGATGAAGTGAGAAATGAAGATATCTACCAGTTATCATACGCCTACTACCAAACCAATAACCTCAGTAAAGCGATTACCGGCTTCAAACAACTGAGCAGCTCAAAAGACTCGCTGGGACAAAACTCTATGTACCTGCTGGGCGACTGCTACCTGCGCACCGGTCAGAAAGCCAATGCCCGCAACGCTTTTGCCTTCTGCGCCAATAATAGCTCCAATGCACAGCAACAGGAAATTTCCCGCTTCAACTACGGTAAATTATCCTATGAACTGGGCTACCCGGATGCCGCACTCAATGAACTGACACAATTTGTAAAAACATACCCACAGTCTTCCTATAACAAAGAAGCCCGGGAAATACTGGTGAACCTTTTCATGAACAGCAACAACTATAAAGATGGTTTGGCTACGATTGAAATGATTACCGATAAAAATCCTACAGTACTGAAGGCCTACCAGAAAGTAGCCTATGGCCGTGCCACACAACTGATCAATGATCAGCAACTGGCAGAAGCCGACCGCCTGCTGGACATCGCTATCAGCAACCCATACGATCCGCAGATCAAGCAACTGGCTCATTTCTGGAAAGCAGAAATTGCCCTCCGTCAGAATAAGAACAACCAGGCTATCACTAACCTGAACGCCTATCTGAATACCACGGCGCCTGTTTCCGGTGAAGCCAACGCACAAACGGCCAGCTATAACCTGGGTTACAGTCTCCTGAAACAAAACAAATACACAGAAGCACTGCCTTATTTCGAAACCGCACAAAAAACCAGCGGCCCCAATGCACAGCGCATTGCTACCGATGCAGCCCTCCGCAGCGCCGACTGCTACTATATGCTGCGTCAATTCCCTAAAGCACTGTCGCTGTACGACCGCATCATCAACAACAACGAACCAGGCGCCGACTACGCTACCTATCAGAAAGCTGTCATCCTGGGATTGCAGGGAAAACAAGCAGAGAAACTCGCATTGCTCAAACAACTGGGTAATAAGTTCCCCACCTCCGGTTTCAATAACGAAACAGATATCGAAATCGCCAATACTTATCTCTCAGAAGAAAAATATACAGAAGCCATTCCTTTCCTGGAAAATGTATTACAAAAGCAGCCTAACGGTCCTAACGCACCAAGGGCATTGCTCAAACTGGGACTAAGCTATTATAACAAAGACAACGACAGCAAAGCATTGTCCTATTACCGCCAGGTAGTGGAAAAATTCCCGGGCTCGCCTGAAGCCAACGAAGCACTGCAAAGTATGAAGTCTATTTATGTAAGCCAGGGCAAAACCGACGACTACCTCGCCTTCCTGAAGGCCAGTGGCAGAACGGTAACGGCTACTGCGGAAGACTCCCTCACCTATGCAGCAGCAGAATCCAGGTTTACCAGCAACGACTGTGCAGGCGCTACCAACGGATTCAATAACTACATCCAGAAATATCCAAACGGTCAGTTTATCTTACCGGCTTACTTCTATAAAGCAGAATGCGCGTATAACAATAAAGACTATACGGCAGCACTGCCAGCTTACGAATTTGTATTATCCCGCAACAACAGTTTGTATGCAGAAAGATCTGCACTGCAGGCGGCTAATATCAACTTCTACCAGCAAAAAAATTATGAAAAATCACGGACCTATTACCTGCAACTGCAGGACCTGGCCACCAGCAAAGAAAACAGTCTTTCTGCCACCAGGGGATTACTCCGTAGCAACTATCAGCTGAAACACTGGGATGAAGTAACCAACTACGCCGAAATGTTACTGGCTGCTGCTAATATCAGCACCGATGATCAGATCATCGCTCATTTCTATCGTGGTAAGGCACTGCAACAGGCAAAAGATTACGCAGCTGCGCTGGCTGAATTCAAAACAGTGGCCGGCATGACAAAATCTGAAACAGGCGCAGAAGCCCGCTACAGTATCGCGGACTGCTACCTGCAACAGAATGAACTGGACGCCGCTGAAAAAGCAGGTTTTGATGTGATTAAAAATACCCCCTCCTACGAATTCTGGGTGGCTAAATCATATATTCTGCTGGGTGATGTATATACCCGTCAACAGGACTATTTCAATGCAAAAGCTACTTACCAGAGTATCGTTACCAACAGCTCTATCCCTGAACTGAAACAGGAAGCAAAAGATAAACTGGCCAAAGCAGAAGCAGAAGAAAAAGCAGCAGGTAAAAAACCGAAGAAATAACATTCATTCCGGATGTTGGAATTTTGACATTTAAGCGCAACAAAGCATGAACATTCAAACAATATATAACAAACGTACTTTCATCATCACCGCACTGGGCGCAGCCGGACTGCTGTCTTCACAAAAGACCTTCGCTCAGGAACCGCTGAAACAGGAAACGATCGACATCATTTCCACCAATCAGCCTAAACTGCGCGATGCCTACAAGCTCAATCTCACGGCGACTTTGCCGGGAATTGATACCAGCAGACCTTCGCTCAAATACCAGATACCAGCGCTGAACCTGAACTTCATGTACCAGGCCACGCCACTGAAACCACTGGCGCTGGGGAAAGACTCTCTCTCCTATCTGCAGAACAACTTCGTGAAACTGGGCTATGGTAATTTAAAAACACCTTATGTGCAGGCAGGCTTCGGTAGTGGCAGAAAGGATATGTATAACTACGGTTTATATGTAAACTATACCGGTTCCCAGGGCAAGGAAATTTCAGATCAGATCTACAGCAACCTGAATGTGCTGGCCGCCGGCACTTACCTGCTGCCTAAATTTAAATTTGACGGAAGCATTGGCTACGATCGTAATACCGTTCATTATTATGGTTATGGTCATGATACCGCCAATTATAAAAAGAAGGATACAGAACAAACCTTTAACCAGCTGACTGCCACCGTAGGCATGCAAAACCGGCCACAGAACGACTGGGCATTTACTTTTCAGCCCCAGGTGAAGTTCATTCTGTTCAATGATTCCTACAAGCGCACTGAGAATACCTTCCTGCTGAAAGCTCCTATACGCAAGCAGGTTTTTGAAGATATCTACGTAGGTGTAGAAGGTGTATTTGACCTGTCTACCTATAAACAGGATAACAACCGCGCCATCAATAATAATATAGTAGCTGTTCATCCTGCGGTAGATATCATCAAGCCAGGATTTGTATTGCATGTAGGCGTAAATCCTACCTGGACCGACAGTAAATTTTATGTATTGCCAGACATCGTGAATGAATCACACCTGGTACGCAAAAAACTGATCCTGAGCAGTGGATGGATCTCTTATTTCGAAAAGAATTCCTATCGTAACCTGGCCAACAAAAATCCTTTCCTCGCGGGCTTACCCGGCGAAATGCTGAATACCCGTGTAGAAGAAAAGTATACTGGTATCAAAGGTACTTTGGGTAGCCATTTTAACTATAATACCAAATTTGCTTCCGTTACCTGGTACAATATGCCGCTGTTTGTAAACGATAGCGCCGATACCAAGAAGTTCACCACCCGTAATGAAACCATGCTGCGTGCCTTCCAGGTACACGCCGAAGTAGGTTATATAGAAGAAGAAAAATTCCAGGCACGCGTGAGCTTCGACTGGTACAACTATAACAAACAGGAAACAGAAGTACAACCATGGCACCTGCCGGCATTCCAGGGTGATTTGTTTGCACAATATACCATCGCAAAAAAATTACACCTCAATGCAGATCTCTTTGCACTGAGTGGCAGCTATTACCTGCTTCCCAACAAAGATTTCAATAAAACCAAAGGTGCAT
Source organism: Chitinophaga sp. 01L420 (assembly GCF_056399985.1). Taxonomy (NCBI): domain Bacteria; kingdom Pseudomonadati; phylum Bacteroidota; class Chitinophagia; order Chitinophagales; family Chitinophagaceae; genus Chitinophaga; species Chitinophaga sp. 01L420. The sequence continues at coordinate 245,168 of NZ_JBFTSK010000015.1, read as the reverse complement.
GGGACCTGAATGCAGGCGCATCCTATGATATCAGCAAGAATTTCGGCCTCTGGGTGAATGCAAATAACATTTTCAATTCGCACTACCAGCGCTACTACCTATACCCTACTTATGGGTTCAATATTGTAGGTGGAGTACTGATTAAGTTCTGATCAGCTTTTAGCCATTAGCTTTTAGCTTTTAGCAAATGCAGCGGAGATTAATATTTGATATTCTCCGCTGCATTTGCTAAAAGCTAAAAGCTAATGGCTAAAAGCTAAAAGCTAAAAGTGGTCAAGTGCCGACAAATTCTTAACTTCCCTTTTAGCAAAAACAGCAGAAAGCACCATATCCTGCGTTCCTCTCCGCTGCATTTACTAAAAGCTAACAGCTAAAAGCATGATACTCCAACAATATATCCAGGAAGTGCTGTTTAAACAGCGGGTTTGTGTGGTACCACAGCTGGGAACTTTTTCTGTACAACATTTTCCAGCGCATTATAACTCCCAGGCACAAACGTTAACTGCTCCACGGGAGCAGGTGATCTTTACCCAGCAATGGCAGGACGATGGTTCCTGCGTGGAATGGATTGCCCTGAAAGAAAACCTGGTGCCCGCTGTAGCGCAACGCAAGCTTGAAAAATACCTGGAAGAACTGAAAGAGGGCCTGAAATCAGGTACACCACTGGTGTTRCCGGGTATTGGACAGTTGCAGGGCGACTTTGCCGGTAACATCCATTTTCACGCGGAAGAGCTGCCCATAGAAAAAGCAACATTAGACATTACACCTATTGAGCGTGCAGATACTAAACCGGCTTCTTTTACACCACCTCCTCCTCCTCCACCTGAACAAAAGCAGGCACTGGAGCCTATCATGACAGAAGAAGTGGAAGACACACTGGAAGCGGTGACAGAAGAAAGTGGATTTAAATGGTGGTGGGCAGGTATTCCTATTGCAGCCATTGTAATTGGATTGGCTGCCTGGTGGTATATTTCTGGTGGGTCTACTGCTGCACCTGACTCCGCACCTTCAGTTAATACGGATTCCATTGCACAACGGGCAACTATAGATTCCCTGAAACAGGTGGCAATAGCCGATTCTGTGGCCGCTGCAAATGCAGTACACACTTATTTTGCTGTTGTGAAAACATATAAAGATAGTAGTGCAGCGGTGCTGGCACAGAAAAAGCAGGCATCCTGGAAGAGAACATTGGTGATCTACAAAAGAGATAGTCTGTTCCGCACTGCGATTGAATTGCATGTGTTACCAGCAGATACAACGCTGCGACTCGATACCATCAGAAGTGTATTCGGAAAAAATGTATACCTGGAATACTAGTCGTCAGACTTTAATTTCTCCAGCCACAATCTCCAGCCCCTCCGCAAACGTGCGGGGCTGGTAACCCAGCTCTTTCGTCGCCTTATCTATCAGCAATCCTGTTTTCGCAGGACGGGCAGCAGGTTGCGCCAATGTTTTCGCACTGATCTTTTCTACCAGCGAGGTATCCAGGTTAAAGAATTCGGCCGTTTTGATGGCCATATCATAAGGGGTGAGTATTTCATTACCGGAGATATTAAAGAAGCCGGTAGCTTTTTTATCTGCAATCAACAAACAACCCCGCGCCAGATCATGACTGAGCGTAGGAGTACGCCACTGATCATCCACCACTTTTACTTTTTTACCCTGCTGCAAATTATTTTTTACCCAGGTAATCATGTTGTTGCGATGCGGATCTGCCACTACGCCATATACCAGCACCGTACGGACAATCGCCCACTGCGGCAGCTTGCTGTTGATGATCAGTCGCTCTGCGGCTACTTTACTGGTGCCATAATAATTGATAGGATTAACTGTAGCATCTTCACTGTAGGGGCCCTGTAAACCATCGAATACAAAATCAGTAGACAGGAAAAGGAAGAAGGCGTTGATACTTTCTGCTGCATGTACCAGGTAACGCGTAGCGCCTACGTTGGTATCCCAGCAAGCATCCTTATTTTTCTCACAATCATCTACCTGCGACATCGCACCACCATGGATAATAATATCCGGATGATGCTTTTCCACCAGCTGTTTTACACTGCCGGCATCCCGGAGGTTTACCGCCTCATAGGTATAGTTATCCCGCAGGGGAAAACGATTCGGGCCTCTGCCCGTGGCTATCACATCATATTTTCCATCTTGCAGAAAAAGCGGGATCAGATGTTGTCCCAATAATCCGTTACTACCAGTTATAAGTACCTTCATAAAGCCATATTCAAAACGCTATTTCTAAAGATAAGGAAAAAAGCAGAAAGCTTAAAGCAAAAAGCTATTGTAGCGAATGATCCTGCAAGAAATTATTTCCGCTATAATCAGTCGCTACAATAGCTTTTTGCTTTAAACTTTAAGCCCTTTGCTTTCTTTTATTTATGCATCCCGAGGTTATACATCGTAAATGCCCAGATATCCGTTGCCTCATCAATCAATTTGGAAGTAGGTTTACCTGCACCATGTCCCGCCTGTGTATCAATACGGATCAGGGCTGGATTAGGACCTGCGTTATCTGCCTGCAGTGTGGCTGCAAACTTAAAGGAGTGAGCAGGCACTACACGATCATCGTGATCTGCCGTAGTAATCAGCGTAGCCGGATAAGCAGTTCCTGGCTTCAGGTTATGCAGTGGTGAATACTGCAGGAGGTATTTAAACTGATCTGCATGATCACTGCTGCCATACTCCACTGCCCATGCCCAACCAATCGTGAACTTCTGAAAACGCAGCATATCCATTACACCTACTGCCGGCAACGCTACTTTAAACAGTTCAGGACGCTGCGTCATACAGGCGCCTACCAGGAGTCCCCCATTTGAACCACCGCGAATCGCAATCTTTGTAGGGTTGGTATATTTGCTTTTGATCAGGTATTCTGCTGCCCCAATAAAATCATTGAATACATTCTGCTTCTTATCTAGCATACCGGCTTTATGCCATGCTTCGCCGTACTCACTGCCACCACGCAGCCCTACCACTGCATAAATGCCGCCCTGTTCCATAAAATACAGGTTAGATACGCTGAAGCCCGGTGTTTGCGGAATATTGAAACCACCATATCCATAAATCAAAACGGGGTTGCTACCATTGAGCCGGATCCCCTTTTTGTAGGAAAGGAACATTGGTACGCTGGCGCCGTCTGCACTTTTAAAGAATACCTGTTTGGTTTCGTAGCTGGCAGGATTGAATTTCACATCCGCTTTATCATATAAAGCAGAAGCGCCTGTAGAGATATCATATTTATATACCGTAGGTGGTGTAACGAAAGAAGTATAGGTATAGAAGAACTCCTTATCTGCTGCTTTACCACCAAATCCGCCAGCGGTGCCAATACCGGGCAGTTTTACTTCATGTACCAGTTTACCGCTGTAATCATACTGATATACTTTGGTAGCAGCATCCTTCAGGTAAGAAAGGAATAAATTGCCGCCGCCTGTGCCGGCGCCTTGCAGTGCTTCTTTCTTTTCCGGTACAATCGTTTTCCAGTTGGCTTCCGCCGGATTGGCTGGATCAATCAGTACCACTTTATAATTAGGGGCGTTGTGATTGGTGCGCACCATCAGCTTGTCACCATCATTATCTATTACGCCCGGTTCGTAGTCGAAGCCTTTTACCAGCATGGCAAAATCCTTTTGTGTGGGATTTTGCGTATCCAGGTAGCGAAGCTCCCGGCCGGAAGTGCCTTCAGAGGTACTGAGGATGAGGAAACGCTCATCTTCCGTTACCTGTACTGTGGCGTTACGCAGGGGATGTTCATCGTCTTTATATATTAATACATCCTTTTCCTGTGTATCTCCTAATTTATGGTAGTAAACTTTCTGGAACTGGTTTTTGCCGGATAGTTTGTTTTGTTCGTCCGGTTTGTCGTAGCGGCTGTAATAGAAGCCATCACCTTTCCAGGCGAGGCCGCTGAATTTCACCCATTCCAGTTTGTCGGACAGAAGTTGTTTCGTTTCCACGTCCATGACAAAACCTTCCTGCCAGTCGGATCCTGCTTTGGCGAGCAGGTAAGCTGCATGTTTGCCGTCTTTGGAGAAAGCGATGCTGCCCAATGCGGTGGTACCGGCGGCGGAGAGCTTGTTGGGGTCCAGGAAAATTTCCGGGGTACTTCCTAAAGTGGCAGTGCGGTAAAGGATGGCCTGGTTCTGTAGTCCATCATTCTTAAAATAGTAATAATAATTACCATGTTTAACTGGCCCTCCGTTTTTCTGATAATTCCAGAGTTCTTCCAGTCGCTTCCGGATTTCCGCGCGGAAAGGGATTTTTGAGAGATAGTCCTGTGTAACCTTGTTCTGTGCTACAACCCAGGCTTGTGTTTCTTCGCTGTGATCGTTTTCGAGCCACCGGTAAGGGTCTGCTATCTTGGTACCGTGATAATCGTCTACTGTATCTACCTTTTTTGTGTCTGGATAGTTGATTGTTTGCTGTTGTCCCATTGCTTGTGATGCTATTAAACTCACGCTCATAAAGATCCACCTCCTATTGTTATTTTTTGGCATGCGTAATATTTTTTGAAAATTTTAGCTACTTTGTTTGATGGAAATTAAAAATTTAGGTTATTTCATCAGATAACAGTTAGAAAACAATTGCAAAATGTTATTTTTGTGCGCCTTTAAGATATTTTTTTAGCAATTTATATGAAAAAACTGAACAACATTGCAGTCCTTACATCGGGAGGAGATGCTCCTGGCATGAACGCCGCAGTTCGTGCAGTTGTAAGAACGGGCATTTATCATCAGCTGAATGTGTATGGCATTATGTACGGCTATAGGGGAATGTTGAAGAACGAAATTTTCCCGATGGAGTCCAAATCTGTAGCCAACATCATACAGCGCGGAGGCACCATATTGAAGACCGCCCGGTGCAAAGAGTTCTATGAATATGAAGGGCGAAAAATGGCTTACGAAAATCTGAAAAAACACAACATTGACGGGCTCGTAGTAATTGGTGGAGACGGCTCGTTCAATGGTGCGCAAAAGTTCAGCCAGGAATTTGACATTCCGTGTATAGGCTTGCCTGGTACTATTGACAAGGACATTGCAGGGACTRATTCTACTATTGGTTTTGACACAGCTGTGAATACAGCAGTAGAAGCGATAGACAAAATCAGGGACACAGCGGATGCGCATGACCGTTTATTTGTAATCGAAGTAATGGGCCGCGACGCTGGTTACATTGCATTACACAGCGGCATTTCCACCGGTGCGGAGCACATATTGCTGCCTGAACGCAAAACAGAAGTAAATGACATTATCGAAGAGCTGCAGGCGAACGAACGCCGCAGAAAACTGGTAAACCTGATTGTAGTAGCCGAAGGTGATGAAACCGGCGGTGCTACAGAAGTTGGTCGTATTATTAAAGAAAGGTGCCCTCAGTTGGATACCCGGGTAAGTATCCTTGGGCATATTCAGCGTGGTGGCGCTCCCACCTGCACAGATCGTATTCTGGCCAGCCGCCTGGGCTATGCTGCCGTAGATGCCCTCCTCGAAGGCATCCACAATGTAATGATTGGTGTTGTCAACGACAAGATCCATTACACCCCTCTTGATAAAGCTGTTAAAGCCAAACAGGAAATTGACCCCGAATGGTTTAAGATTGTTAAAATTCTTGCGAGTTAAAAAATTAGACTTATGAGTACAAAGGATCTTTCGAAATACTATCACAAGCAGATGGATAATGCTGCGGGTAGAGAACACTCTTCGCACAAAACAAAAATCGTGGCTACCGTAGGGCCAGCGTGTGATACCTATGATGGACTGCTGACATTGGTAAAAGCTGGTGTTAACGTATTCCGCCTCAACTTTTCTCATGGATCTCATGAAGACAAAGCGAGGATCATTGAATATATCCGTCAAATCAACAAAACCGAACCTTACACCGTAGCTATCCTGGCCGATTTACAGGGCCCGAAGCTCCGTGTAGGTGAAATCGAAAACAATGCCCTGCCGTTGAAGAAAGGTGATATCCTCACTTTCGTGAACGAGAAGCTGGTAGGCAACATGGAAAAAATTTACGTTTCCTATCCCGACCTGTACAAAGATCTTAAAGTTGGCCAGAAAATTTTGCTGGACGACGGTAAAATTGAAACAGTAGTAAAAGAAATCACTGCCAACGGCGAAATCAAAGCAGAAGTTTCATTACCAGGTGTATTGTCTTCCAAAAAAGGCTTCAACCTCCCAGATACCAAAATATCTCTGCCAGCACTGACAGATAAAGATATTGTGGATCTGGAATTCATCATTGATCACGAATGTGACTGGGTGGCATTGTCTTTCGTAAGAAGCGTAAAAGATCTCGCTGTATTGCGCAAACGTCTGGAAGCACGCAATTCTAAAATGAAGGTGATCTCTAAAATCGAGAAACCAGAAGCGATCCAGAACCTGAAAGAAATTATCTGGGAAAGTGATGGCGTGATGATTGCCCGTGGTGACCTCGGTGTAGAACTGCCGGTAGAGCAGATCCCGATGATCCAGAAAGACATCATCCGCAAGTGTATTCACCGTGCAAAACCTGTTATTGTTGCTACACAAATGATGGAAAGCATGATGGACCGCACCCGTCCTAACCGTAGTGAAATTACCGACGTTGCCAACGCTGTACTGGAAGGTGCGGATGCAGTAATGCTCAGCGGTGAAACAGCTACCGGTATGTTCCCTGAACTGGTGATTCAAACCATGAACAAAATCATCCAGGAAGTGGAAAAAGAAGCGATCATCTACAACCGTAACCTGATCCCTCACCGTCACTCTCCTACCTTCCTCAGCGATGCACTCTGCTACAATGCATGTAAAATTGCGGAAGACCTGGATGCAGATGCCCTCATCGGTATGACCCAGAGCGGCTACACCGGCTTTATGCTGAGTAGCTACCGCCCACGCAGCCCACTCTTTATCTTCACCAAAGAAAGATCACTGGTGAATCAGCTGAGCCTCAGCTGGGGTGTTCGCGCTTTCTACTACGAAGAAGAAGAAAGTCTCGATGATATCGTTTTCGATCAGATCAACATCCTGAAAGAAAGAGGTTTCATTAAAACAGGTGATGTAGCCGTTAACACCGGTAGCACTCCCGTGAAACAACACTTACCAACAAATATGCTGAAAATTACGAAGGTTGACTAAGCTATTAGCTTTTAGCAGTTAGCTTTTAGTAAATGCAGCAAAGACAATAATTTGTACAGCCATTGGCTGTTAGCTAATTCCATTTAGCAAAAAATGCAACGGAGATTAAGTACCAAACTTAATCTCCGTTGCATTTTCACATAAAACCTAATATGTCCTCTCCGCTGCATTTACTAAAAGCTAACTGCTAAAAGCTAATAGCCATTCACTATACAGACTTGTCTGTTTGTAAAATAATCCCTAATATTGCCTCATGAAAGAACAGGGCGCCAAAGAAAGAATTTTGAATACTGCCAGCGAGTTGTTTTACCAACAGGGCTACCTGGCCACTGGCATTAACCAGATCATTGAAGAAGCAGGTATCGCCAAAGCCAGTCTGTATCAGCATTTCCCCTCCAAAGAGGCGTTGCTGACAGAATACCTGCTGAGAACCCGGCTCAGCAGACTGGAAGAGCGAACACAATTCCTGGAAGATATGGCACCAGGCAAGGAAAAGCTGTTGGGACTGTATGAATACCGCCTGCAACACATGCAAAGCAATCAATTCAAAGGTTGCGCCTTTATTCGTATCGCCTATGAATTACCTGGACTCAATGAAGATGCGCTCCTCCAGGTACAAACACATACCCAAAGCCTGCGATCATTTATAGCAGAACAATTACAGGTGATAAAAGATCCATTCCCTGCGGATGAATTAAATGAGATGACAGACATGCTGCTGAACCTTTACGAAGGCGCCGGCCTGCAGGGATATACGCAAAAGTCCGCTAAGCCAATGGAAAATACCAAGAAAGTGGTGCTAAAACTGCTGACCACTTTGTAAGGCCGAGCCCTCCAACGGCGATCCATCATTAACAATTATTCAACAATCATCTAAGCAAGTCAAAAATTTTATCTATATGAAAACAGACCAGTCTGTATATATAGCTCAGCCAGTTGTAAATCCATGGCTTTCCCTGGCTGTCATCCTGCTGGCACCACTGATCACGGTGATAGACATCTTCATCGTTAACATCAGCGCACCGGCCATCAAAGCCTATTTTCACAGCACGGATGCCGCCCTGGAACTGGTGATAGCTTCTTATTTGCTGGGATACGCCGTATTCCTGATTACCGGCAGCCGCACCGGCGATTACCTCGGCAAGAAAAAAGTGTTTATTGCCGGACTGGCCGCATTCACTATCACCTCCGCCATGTGCGGCTTTGCCAGCTCCATGGAAATGCTCATCATCTCCCGGTTGTTGCAAGGCATGGCAGCCGCCTTTACCGTACCGCAAACCATTACGCTGATCCAACTGAACTTCCATTCGCCGGCAGACAGGGACAAGGCATATGGACTATACGGGATATCACTGGGCACAGGTGCTACCATCGGGCAATTTCTGGGTGGATACTTCATTTCTTCCCACCTGATTACAGATGGCTGGCGTTTAATCTTCCTGGTCAACCTGCCGGTAGGCATCATGGCCATGATACTTGCTTATTATTTTGTGCAGGAATCTGAGCAAAATAAATCCACCCGCTTTGATGTGCCGGGCATCATTTTGCTCACATTAGCATTATCTCTCCTGATATACCCTATTATACAGGGCTCCGAGCTGGGCTGGCCGGTATGGACAATAGGCATGTTGATAGCAGCAGTAATACTGCTGGTTATTTTTGTAGGATATCAATACAGGTTAGGCAAACAACAGCGTGATCCGCTGGTCCCGATGGAACTCTTTCGTATCCGGAGTTTTAACACCGGCATCATTAGTGTATTATTTTTCTTTGGGGTCAATACCGCTTATATTTTTACGGTATCTATCTACTTTCAGAATGGCTTTCACATATCTCCTTTCACGGCAGGCAAATATTTCGTGCTGCAAACCATTTCCTACCTACTGGCTTCTTTATGGTCCATCAAAAATGCAGTACGCTTTCGCATCCGCTTATTACAGGTCGCCTGTTTGTTGATGATGATCTCTTTTATCGGGCAGTTAATATTATTTTGGGGAGATGAGATAACGCCCTGGGAAATTATTCCCTGTTTGATCATATACGGCAGTGGTTCCGGTTTACTGATGCCTTCTTTATTGAAGGTAGCAATGTGGGATATACCAGCCGCCAAAGCAGGAGCAGCCAGCGGCGTATATTCTACGATTCAGCAAATTGCTTCTGCTTTGGGAGTGAGTGTATTGGGTGGTATTTTTCTTTACCTGGCCCGCACTTCCGGTAACTATTATATGGCTTATAAAGTAGCACTATATTGTATGATGGGCTACCTGTTAGTTGTAATATGGATGCTCAACCGGGTTAAGCGCTGAGCACTCCTTTTGCTTTTTTATAAGTAGTCAGATAAATGATCAGTGCCACTGTAATTAAAGCAGTACCAGCTATACATACACCATTCCATTGCGCTACTGACCATACCCACAATCCAATGCCGGAGCCCAGCGAGGTACCAATAAAACTGGCGGTCATAAACACCGTGTTCAAACGGTTCCTTGCTTCCGGCAACAGGGTGTAGATACGGGTTTGATTGGATACATGGATGCCCTGTAAACCAAGATCAATGGCAATGATGCCGATGATAATACCGATAATATTTGTTTGGAATGCATAAAACAGGAAGTAGCCCAGGAATAAAAAAATGATGCCATACCCAATGGCTATACGTGGATTTTTTTTATCAGCAATCCGTCCTACCAGCGGAGCACCCAGCGCACCTGCAGCGGCGGCGAGTCCCATGAGTCCTATTTGCTCACTCGTATACTTGAAGGGAGCACCGGATAACAGGAATACCACAGTAGTCCAGAACATGCCGAACATAGCAAAGCAACACGCATTGATGGCAGAAGCCTCCCTTAACATGGGCTGCTCTTTGATCAGTGTGAGTAATGATTTCATCAGATCACCGTAAGTGCCACTGAAATTAGGTTTGCTGGAAGGGAAAGAAGTGATCATAATTACTGCCAGCAGTGCGCTGATACCCGCTGCTATCAAGAACATGGCGCGCCAGCCAAAGTGATGACCCACCACACCGCTCAGGGTACGCGATAATAATATGCCCACCAGTAAGCCACTCATGATCGTTCCTATCACTTTACCACGACTGGCAGGATCTGAAAGATTGGCTGCCAGCGGCAATATCAGCTGAGGAACTACGGAAGTAAAACCAATCATCAGGCCGGTAATTTTCAACATCGTAATATTGACAGATTTTGCCGCAGCAATCAGCGCTACCACAGCTGCCAGTGTCATTACTACTATCTGGCCTTTTCTCTCCAGCTTATCTCCCAAAGGCACGCAAAATAACAACCCCAACGCATAGCCTACCTGTGTAAAAAAAGTTACCTGTCCCGCGTTGCTTTCACTCACACCGAATTCGTCACTCATCAACACCAGCAAAGGCTGGCTATAATAAATATTAGCAACAATCAACCCTGTACAAAGGGCCATAATCAATATATTCCATCTGCTGAGCGCCATAAAGTCAGTTTGTTTTTTAGCAATGCAAAGATAGCAATTCGCTTTTAGGACTTTGCTTTTAGTGGAAAACGGTAAATTTGTGTGACTATTTACTAAAAGCTACAGAGTATGTTTACAAGCATCAATCCATTTACACAGGAAACCATTGCTGAATATACAGCACACACGCCATCAGAGATAGAACAGAAATTACAGCTGGGACACAAAGCCTGGCAGCAATTACTGGAAGAGCCGCTGGAGCAACGCCGGCAGTGGATGATGCAGGTAGCACAGTCCATGAAGGATCAGGTAGATATCCATGCAGCACTGATTACGCAGGAAATGGGCAAAACGCTGAAAGAAGCAAGAGCAGAAGTATTAAAGTGTGCTACCTCCGCTGAATATTATGCAGAAAACATAGCCGAAATGTTACAGCATAAACCCATCCGTTCCGATGCCTATAAAAGCTATGTTTCTTATGAATCGAAAGGTATCGTGCTGGCGATTATGCCGTGGAATTTCCCTTATTGGCAGGTATTCCGTTTTGCTATTCCCAATATACTCGCAGGTAATACCGGCTTACTGAAACATGCCAGTAACGTAAGTGGTTGCGCACTCGCTATAGAAAAATTATTTTCGGAAAGCAATTTTCCGGCCGGCACTTTCCAGTCGGTACTGGTATCTTCCAAAGATATAGAACCTATCATCGCAGATCCCCGTGTACAGGGCGTTACCCTCACCGGTAGTACGCCGGCAGGTAAAAGTGTGGCAGCACTGGCAGGCAAGTATATCAAAAAAACGGTGCTGGAACTGGGCGGCAGCGATCCTTTCATTGTATTGAAAGACGCCGACCTGGAAGCCGCCGCCAAAACCGCGGTTCAGGGGCGCATGCAAAACGCGGGGCAATCCTGTATTGCCGCCAAACGCTGGATTGTGGAAAAAGAAATTGTACCCGCTTTTACAACGGCGGTAAAACGCATTATCGAGGAACTGAAACAGGGCGACCCTACCCAGGAAAGCACTACCATGGGGCCTATGGCTCGTCCTGACCTGGCAGACGACCTGGCCAGACAGCTGCAGGAAAGTATCAGTCAGGGTGCCATACTGGAGTTGGGTGGCACGCATGAAGGCTGTAACTTTGCTCCCACCCTGCTGACAGGGGTGACTAATCAGATGACAGCATTTAAAGAAGAAACATTCGGGCCACTGGCCGTTATCATAGAAGCCGCTGACGAAGCCCATGCCATTGCCCTTGCCAATGAAACAGAATTTGGTTTAGGCGCTGCCCTGTGGACCAGCGACCTGGATAAAGCTGCCCGGCTGGCTACGCAAATAGAAAGCGGCAACGTATTTATTAATGCCATGGTTCGCTCAGATGCACGCCTGCCCTTTGGTGGCGTAAAACAATCGGGCTATGGACGCGAACTATCACTGGAAGGCACACACGAATTTTTGAACGTAAAGACTGTTTATATACAACAATAAAGCTGTTAGCCATTAGCTTTTAGCTTTTAGAAAATGCAGCGGAGACAAACATATGATGATATCCGCTGCATTTTCTAAAAGCTAAAAGCTAACAGCTAACAGCTAAAAAGCACTGTAATGACCACTTCTCTGAAACGCGACCGCTACACTCCCTATATTAGTTTCTCCCGGAAAGAATGGGCAGAAAGAAGCGGTGATGCTTTGCTGCAAATGCAGGACTATGACCTGGAAGCGCTGCATGGCATGAACGAACCACTCACACAGGAAGAAATTACCCAGGTATATCTTCCACTCGCACATCTATTGAATTTATATGTAACCGCTTCACAACAGTTACATAACGCTACCAGTAATTTCCTCAGCAGCCAGGTACACAAAGTACCTTACATCATTGGCATTGCCGGAAGCGTGGCCGTAGGAAAAAGTACCACCGCCAGAGTATTGCAGAAACTCTTGCAGGCATGGCCTAACCATCCAAGAGTAGACCTGGTCACCACAGATGGTTTTCTATATCCCAACAAAGTGTTGGATGCCAATAATATCATGACCCGCAAGGGCTTTCCCGAAAGCTATGATATCAAAAGACTGATCCATTTTCTGGCAGATGTAAAATCAGGCAAAGAAAAGGTAGCAGCGCCCTTATACTCCCATCTTGAGTACGATGTATTACCCGGGCAGTTACAGTGGATAGAACAGCCTGATATTGTGATTGTAGAGGGCGTGAATGTGTTGCAGGTACGTCATCGCCAACAGCAGAAAGATCCTGCCGTTTTCGTATCCGACTTCTTCGACTTTAGTATTTATGTGGATGCCGCAGAAAAAGATATCCGCAAATGGTACATCGCCCGCTTTGAATCGCTCCGTATGACCGCCTTTCAGAATCCCGAATCTTTTTTCCACCGGTATGCTCATCTCTCTGATACCGCCACAGTGGAATTAGCCACTCAGATATGGGATGATATCAACAAACCTAACCTGGAACAAAATATTGCGCCTACCCGCTACCGCGCAAGCCTCATCCTGGAAAAAGGACATCATCATTTTGTTCAGTCCATTCAACTGAGAAAAACTTAATGTCAGGTACCACTAAGATTCGTGAGCAGCTGCAGGCATTGCTAAAAGAACCCATGGTTCATTGGGAACAATTTGAGGCTATCCTGCAGCCCGTCTCTTTCCTCGCTGGAGATTATCTTTCAGAAGCCGGAAAAACCGCCAACGCCGTTTTCTTTATTGAAACGGGTATTGTCAGAGTATACACCGTTCATGAAGGCAAGGATATCAGTATGGATTTTGCCTTTCCCGGCGCTTTTACCACTTCTTATGCCTCTTTCATTACGAGGCAGCCGGCTGCGGTAAATTTGCAGGCTATTACACCGGTAACCGGCTACGCCTTTCATTATCATGACCTGCACCACTTATATGCCAGCTCTCATCAATCTGAGCGGATCGGTCGTCTTATGGCAGAATACCAATACCTGAGCAAATACAACCGGGAGCTGTCCTTCCTTCAGTTTACTGCCCAGGAAAGATATGCGCGGCTACTGCAGGAACATCCGGAAGTAGTACAGCACATATCTATTAAACAAATTGCTTCCTATCTGGGCATCGAGCCGGAAAGTCTTAGTCGCATCCGTAAAAATATGAGTACACCGGATTAACTAACATTTGTTAGTGTCATTTGGGAAGAAGATGATGACATTTGTATTCTAAAAAATACACACATGGCATTCTTTTCCGGTTTATGCAGTATCGCTCTTTTGCTGCTGGCTATTGGCTATATCTTTTCTGTTTCGGCGTTGCAGCTGCTGTCATTCGATGCACGTATATCCGCTGCCGTTATGTTTCTGATGATCGGCTTCTTCCATTTGCTGAAGCCCGGCAAACTCATTTATATGATTGAAGGATGGTTTCCCTTCCCCCGTTTTCTAATCTTGTTTACCGGCATACTGGAAATGCTGCTGGGAGCAGGTTTATTATTTCCTGCCACACAATACTATGCCGGCTGGGGATTAATGATACTGCTGGTGGGCATGTTTCCCGCTAATATCCGCGTGGCGGTACAACAATTACCTGCTCCCGGCGGACTACCTGCCAAACCCTGGTATACCTGGAGCCGGTTAGCATTTCAGCCACTCTACATTTTATGGATATGGTGGGCAATTAATTAATAACTTTATTCCATTCTTCAAAATTTGCTACACCATGCGCATACAATTTTTACGCAATGCTACATTGCTATTAGAATGGAATAACAAGCGGATACTGGTAGACCCTATGCTAGGCGCGAAAGACAGTATGGATACCGTTCCCAATGCGGCAAACACCATCCGCAACCCCATGACGGAACTTCCTATGAATGAATCCGAACTGAAACAACTGCTGTCTTCTTTAGACGCGATCCTTGTCACCCATCGCCACAGGGATCACTGGGATGTTACTGCACAGACCATTTTACCGAAACAACTGCCGGTATTCTGTCAGCCGGAAGATGTAACGGCATTGGCAGAACAAGGTTTCACACAGGTAATACCTGTTCATACGTCCGTTAACTGGGAAAATACCACTATCAGCCGTACCGGCGGACAACATGGCACCGGAGAAATCGGTAAGATGATGGCGCCCGTGTCCGGCTTTGTGTTACAGGACGAACACACCACTTTATATATTGCCGGAGATACCATCTGGTGTGAAGAAGTGAATACCGCGATGGATACTTTCCAACCGGATTATGTAGTTGTAAATGCCGGCGCTGCACAATTCCTGCAGGGAGATCCTATTACCATGACTGCGACTGATGTGATTAAAACCATTCAGCATCCTGCACAGAGCAAAGTGATGGCGGTACATATGGGCGCCATCAATCATTGTTTTCTGAGCCGGGAAGTATTGAGAGCAGAAGTTAGCGCTGCAGGCTTGTCAGCACTTATTCCGGAACAAGGCGAGTGGATTAGTCCAGAGTAGGAAAGGTATGACTACTGCTGTTAGATCCAAAACTATTTGTTTGTCTGCCATCATGAAACTTTAAAAAAATGCTGGTCAAATATATTTCTTCGAAAACAAAATGCTTTCATCATGAGTGAGAAATTTCGCAAAAAAATGCAGGAGGTTTTTATACTCGATGATTTTGAAGCAATGAAAACGCTGGTGACCGATGGCGCCGACGTAAATTCAGTCGATGCCCGGGATGGTAGCCCGATCCTTCAACGAGCTGTGATTGAAAACAAAAAGGCCATAATCGATTTTCTAATAGCCCATCATGTCGATGTAAACAAGGCTGATCGAAGAGGGATGACAGCGCTTCACTATGCTGCCCTGTATAAATTTATTGATATCGCGGAAACCCTGATCGATGCCGGCGCACCAATAGATATAACTGATCAGTCCGGAAATACGCCTTTGGCATACGCTATAAGCGACAAACGGGAAGGATACCTCGAAATGATAAAATTATTAATTGATCACGGGGCAAATACTGACATCAAAACCAGGGATGGCAGATCGATGCTTGAATTTTATGGAATTTCATTAACAGATATCTAACCGTTTAAAAACGGCACAGGCATAATAATTCAAAAAAAGGGGCTGTCTCTGAAAATGAGACAGCCCCTTTTGCATAATAATGTCGGGAGTTATTACACCCATTCATTAACATGTTTTGCGTTGCCCATGCTAACTTCACGGGCTGAAATGGTAAAGGAGATGACCATTGGGTTTTTGTTTTCGTAGTCGAAAGACTCTTCAAACTTAACCAGGTAACCTTCTTTAAATTCCAAAGTTTTCAGTTTGGAATCAGTGTCTCTTTTGTAGAAGGTGATGGAACCATCTTTGCGTTCAAAGTTGTTTACCATCCACTCAAAGAGTTCTGTTTTTCCGGTAGATTCTACCGTCAGCTTAATACGTCCGCCACGGGTAATTGCCGATGGGCGTCCTGTAGCATCTGTTTCCTGTGTGAGATCGTAGGCGACATGCTGTACATTGTACTCTTCACCGCCTGCTGTGAATTTTGCCTTGAAGGACATGTGGGTTAATTTTTAAGGTTACAATAAAGAAAAAATAATTAGGATTTATTTATGTATTTATAAGTCCCAAATATAGGATGAAATTTTTCAATAGTCAAGAGTCCTAACAAATAATTTTAATTCCAATATCTATCGTCAATATAGCCATCAAAGTTAGTGTGAACGACTGTTCAGCAACATCATTTGTCTGCAGTTATCAAGATCCCTGCTCTTGCTTTCTACCTTCGCATTCAGGTCCGCCACTTGCATTTTCAGGTCTGCAATACTTTGCTGCGCATTTTGTAATTCACGCAGTTGTTGCTTGGTTTGTTGCAGTGACAAGCAGTTCTGCACAATATTATCATAAAGTCCATAATGCGTTACGGCATCTTTGGGAATGGAATTACGCATATCAGCCAGGGAAGCGGCTATTACCTGATCCATATAATTAGCGTTCTGATTAGGAAGATTAATGGAATCGAGGTTATGTTTTACCTTTTCCAGCTTCTGCAGGAACTCTGTCTGGAAGGCCTGTTCCTGTCTGAATGAACTCAGTTCTTTACGCAGGGAAGCATTTTCCCTGGCAGGTACCTGGTAATTAAAGAATACGGCTAACACAAACAAGGCGACTGTTATGATAAAAAATAACAGGAACCATATAAAGGAAATACTTCTTTCCTGCCTGTTTAATACTTGCATACTACGAAATGATTTTTTTGATTGAATTTATCGGGATACGAAATATGTTGTTTCATTTTCTAGTCGGTAAAAAACCAACGCTTGGTTTTATGCTTACGCAGGTATTCGGCATCTTCGGCTGATTCTTCTTTCACAAAAATATTGCTGTCCTGCTTGCGTCCGATATAATCCAGTCTGCTCAGGCTTTCAAACAGTTTATTCACGGCCCGTACAAAAGGAATCATGGGTTGCAGACACTCTCTTATATCGAGGTGTTTATAACGGATATTCGCACAGTTGATCATCAGGTTTTCCAGCTCACCCTGCCGTAGTTCACACCATTCAGATAAGTAGTTGAGTAATTCTTCTTTCCCCGCGCCGGCGCGTTGGTCAATAGCGTTTTTCATGGTACGGGCGAGGCCGGCAATAATTTCCAGCATCTGTGCAGGTGCCTGATTCAGGGCCAGCCATCTGAATTGGGTGATGCGGGTGCCAAGGAACTGAACCATTTTTTCGGTGATATACAATACCACCAGTGCCAGGTCATTATTCTGATTTCTGCCGTAAATTTTTTGCACGATGTGTACGCCATAGAGTTCCATTTGTCCCAGGAACTGATCCAGCTCATGGTGGAGATCTATTAAAGCAGGATGCGCGCTCACAATGCTACATGGAGGGATGTAATCATCATCCATCTGCGGACGGCCATCCGCCACACTAATGCGGGCCAGCACCATCTGGTAGCTACCCAGCTGCCCGGATGGCAACTGAGAAGCGGGTGCTACATACAAACTATATTCCGGGGTAGCATAAGGCAGTCTTGGCGGATCTTCATCCAACAAAGGCTCGCCACTGGGTTGCCGGTTAAACGGGTTCACCTGTATGATCACATAATAGGTACTTTCTGTATGCTGCGGATCCCAGGTATAAGTAGCTTCCGGAAAAGTAGTGGCATATTTCAGCGAGTGTACGGTATGCTCCGGTACTTCTATTCTGCCACCACCGGGAGTTACTGCCCGACACTCTGTTAATTTAATACGCCACTGCTGTTGATTATCACTGATAAACCAGCAACGCAGGGATTCTTTATTTTCTGCTTTGGGAGGTAGCAGGCCATAGTTGAGCGCATGTATGCTGCAGGAAAGTGCATCCCTGATCTGATCCAGCAGCGCATTTTCGGTATCAATAAAATGCTGCTTCTTTATCTTCATGCCATCGACCCAGTTAACGGGAAAATGCTTTAGCGGTTCTGCCATAATGCTGCTTTTAGGATAACATAATTCTGTTGCAAATAATCACACTGTTTTCTTTGATACCATTCATAAACACCGCCTTGTGCGGGTCCAGTGTTTTAGCTCCCCCAAACCAACGTGGCTTCAGGTGAAATACCCAACCATAGGGCTGTCCGGTGTTATCTACAAAATCAATGGGGGTATTGGGATAACGGTCGTTATAGTCATTTATAAAATGGTAGAACAAATCACCCAGATCCATTTTAATCGGGGTACGTGMCCTGAAGTAGGTACGACTATTATCCAGTGGTCCCTTCTCCATTTCCAGGCCAATAACGATCAGGTCTTTCATCTCATCTTCATTTACCTCCGGCATGTCTTTATACATCGGATATTGCCACCACTTATGCACCTTCACCGGAATGGCCATCATCTTCTCAAAAGTTTTATAAACAAATGTGGGCAACACAAAGGAAAACATACTGGTAAGCATAGGATAATACAAAAAGGTATCCTTATCCAGGAAACGGTTGACCAGCACAAAGCCTACGCCGCCAAACAGCCAGATGGCCAATATAAAAGCCAGTTCGGATACCAGTGTTGTTTCATTGGCCCAGAAACGGGTATACATGAAATGGCAATGCACTACACCCAGGCCCAGAAACCATACTTCATAGAAAAAATACTGGTTCATCAGGTTTTGATGGGTAAACAGGAAAGGGATGGAACTGATAACGGCAAATACCAGCGTCATACACACTAAATACAACAGTGCTTTCTTTTTATAAAGGCTGAAATTTTTAATGTATCTGCTGAGCAAAGCCACTATGAAAGATCCTACGGCCAGTACGCCGGCCAGCATAAAATAAAACTTAGCAGTGTATCTCATAGTTCTGTTGATGTCAAGGTTTTTCGGGTTTGGGTACTAACATTTCTTTGGTTTTTCAGATGCCCGGTAACAGCAAAAATAATTCCATAATAAACAACAGCCTGCTATCAGAGATAAAAATTATATCCCATGATACCCTGATCAGGTTGCTTATCCGACATCACTACCCTCTTATCTCCCGGAGGCGGCAACAGTAACGTGTTAATTTCCACATCTGCCGGCAAAAAATAGCCATAACAGGTTTCCAGCAATTTGCCAAATGGCTGCCAGGGAAGATAATCGTATATACGTTGGCGTTTAACCGGACCGATGCTGACCGTTAACACGGGCATATCTGTATAACACTGCGTGCCTACCATGGCATCTACACCCAGCAAACATTCTCCCAGGGGAATGCCGCTACCGGTTGTTACCAGCTGTGGTTCGCGGTTCCAGGAAATATCAACGGTTTCTTCCAATACCTGCTCCAGGCATAATTTCACCAGCGACATATTACCCGCAATATGATGCATATAAGGCAACAGCTTCACCAGTCTGTTGGCTGCCGCCGCAGGAAGACCTGCCGGCAGTTCCCAGAACGCATGGAATAGCTGGTCTGCATCTTTACCAAATACATCAAACAACAAATGCTTTTCCCGCTGTTCCAGGTATACCCGTTGCAGAAAAAATTCATTCTCCAGGGGCTGGAAAAATTTACGGGCCTGCTGTTGCTGCTGCTGCTGCTTTTTATAACGGACCACCATTTCAGTCACCCCGCTTTGCCGGGAAGAAGTCTCCTGCTTAAACTCATGAAACATGCCCTGCGGCAAACGGTCATAGATACCATCCCGTGAAAGAGAGAAATTGATAAAAGGCTGATAAGGCTGACTATCATCCAGTTTTACATGAGTAATATCTGTGGTAAACGAGCGGGTAAATACATTTTTCATCTGTACCACCACTTCTTCCTCCCGCACATGATTATCCAGTAATTCTCCCACCACCACTTCTGCCCTGACATCATAGGGCAAAGCATTGACGTGATCAATTACTTCCTCCAGCACCGCAGCCTTCTCTGCATTGTTTACCATAAGGTATTATTTAGGTTTTTCTTATCCTGCTATTACTGTTAGCATAACTATCTTTCATCTATGGTTCCGGGCTAACAACTCAGTAACAAAAATAGGGGTTTGATTTAATTATTATGGCTTAAATTTTGATCCGTGGAAAAAATCTTTTTTACGTGAATTAACTCTGGTTATTTGTCTAAATTTATATTAAAATTGTAAAAACCTGAAAAACCGATGGCCCCCCGTAAACCCGAAAATGAACGTAAGGTTAACTCATTCCGACCTTTTGGTAAAATAGCCAGTCATGTTGACCCCATGGTACTCTGGACATTTCTTGGTCTGTTCCTTATCAGCGCAGCGCTGCTTGCCTTTCAGATGGACGGCAGGGAAGATTGCAGCAATACCGATATAGCACTCAGTCATATCCAGAACAGTAACAGTAAAGCTTATTCTGTAGGTGAAGTCATTACTTTTAATGCGGAGAATCACGACAAAAAAACAGGCAGCTACACCTGGGAGTTCGGTGACTCCAGCGCTAAAGCCACCGGCAGACAGGTATACCACTCTTTTAATAAAGCAGGCAGCTATATTGTGACACTGACCTCCGGTAAATGCAGTTGGAATAAGGAAGTGCTGGTCATCATGAATACCCCCGTTGCCGCCACCACCAATAACGCCGACGTATTCCCTGTTATTGATGGTCCTTCTGAAGCCTTTGCAGGCCGACCCGTCACCTTCAGCAACAAAACACCCTCTGCCACCAAATGGAGCTGGCACCTGCTGCAGGACAACGCCGAAATACATAGCAATTCATCGGTTACCTATACTTTCTCCTCTCCCGGCGAAAGAACATTGTYACTTATTATCAATGGCGACAGCAGCCATATGGTGCTCAAACACATTACCGTATTCCCGGCCCGTCCGGTGGAGCGTCAGGAAACACCTCAACCCGTTATTGACCTGAATCCGGCACCAGCGCCTGCGCCCGCCCCGGTACCGGTACCTGAAAAGAAGCCATCTATTTCTGACGAGGAATTTAAATACCTCCTCATCCAGGTAACGCTGAAACAGAAAACAGCTGCAGACTTCTCCCAGTATCTCTGTAATAATCTCAACGCCAGAGTGGTACTGAATGCGAATGATGTAGATAATTTCACACATTTCTGCTCCCGCATTTATGGCAAGAAAAAATTCAAAATAGAAAGGGTTAATCTCACCAAAACACCAAATGGGTGCGTAAATGAGATCCTGATCATGTATGACCGTAAAAAAGTGTTGGGCATATTTTAAGCTGCTATCATGAAAGGAAAATATTATAAACTACCCATAGACTTTTCTCAGTTGCTGCAAAAAAAAGATATGCCGGCCATTGCACTGGAAGAGTCGATAGAGCAACATATCCATCTGCTCATCACCACCGTACTGGGGGAAAATAAAGATGATGCCCAGTATGGCTGCCAGTGGTGGGACAGCGACTTTGATATCAAAGCCTCCAACAATGAAGTAAAAGAGCAGATAGAAAGCGCCGTCAAAACATCTATTGTTCGCTATGAAAAAAGAATAGCACAGATAAGGGTCGTGGCCGCTGTAAACCAGGAAGAACTGTTACTGCCGGCTACCCGCAAGATGAAGAAGAAAATCCGCGTCACGGTATCAGGAACCATCGCCAAAAACAATAACCCGTTCCAATACAGCAGTTTCTTCTACATCAGCCCGTTGTCGTATGATTGATCATTTGTTTATTAACACCACCCATGAAAGAAAAAAAAGAACGCATAAAAGACAGGATGCTGAAAACCGCCGCCCGCCTCTGGGGATACCCGGATGCGGAAGTGGAAACCTCCTTTGACCCGGTAGTACAACTCCTGCTGGAAGCCTGCGCCAGTGAGCTGGAAAAAATTTCCGGCGAAGTGGATGTTTCACATGCGCGACTGGTGGAAAGACTGGCTCAGATCATGATGCCGGAGCCCATCACCAGCAGTCAGCCTGCCTATGGTATCCTGCATGCCCTGGCCACCGAACCTGTAGCAGATATTCACGCCGATCATCAGTTCTATCATCACACCAAAACAGGTACACATAGCCGCGATCTTTTCTTTTCTCCTGTCACCAGCCATCGTCTTTTCCGCGGCCAGGTCCAATACCTTGCTATTGGCAACAAGCTTTATGAAACACGTGACAACTGGTTCAAGGAACAGATACTGCAGGGACAAACCTTTCCCGACATGGCCCCCAATCATTTATGGATAGGCCTGTCTATGGAAGATGTAGCACATTCCTGGGAAGGCATGTCGTTTTTCTTTGACCTCCGCAATGTGCACCAACAAGAAATGTTTTACCATTACCTGCCACTGGCGAGGGTATTTATTAACAATAAAGAGATCTCCATAAAAGCCGGGTACCATCATAGCCGCAGTGCAGCAGAAGAAGAAGTAGACAGCATGATCCAGGTAGCCGTGAATAACAATGCACGTTACAGTCAGCATATACTGCACCGTTTCCGCCGTCATTTCCTCACCGTCACTGATGCCCCTAATGCCAACAGTCCTGGCATTCCGGAAACACTGCTCCGCATTTTCGGCACTGACAGCAACCGGATCAACAAAGACGTGCAATGGCTGCGTATTGAATTTCCCGAAGCATTGCATCACACATTGCTGGAAGATTTGTACTGCAGCATTAACTGCTTCCCGGTGATCAACAAAAAAAATAACGAGCAGTCGATGAAGCTGAATCGTTATCTGAATATCATCCCCATGCAAACACCCGATATCTTTTTTGATATCAAACGGGTATATGACCTGGAAGGCACCGATTACTATGTACGTAACTTCTCCACCGCCGGACAAATGCAGGAAGGCGAACTGGTGATCCGCAGCAGCGGTATCGGCCGGTTCGATACCCGTGAAGCCAAAGAAGTAATCGCCTACCTGGTGGAAGTGATCCGGGATGAAAGTTCCCTGTTTGAAGAAGTGAAGAATGACTATGTGACTAACCGGATGCGGGAACTGCATCAACTGATTGCGTCTCTGGAGGAGCAATTGCAACCGGGCGCCAACAAAGGGAATATCCCCTACGTGATGGTGAAGCCTAAAGAAAATGCAGAATATATCTTCATAGAATTTTATTCCACCAACGGCACCGCAGCCAATAACATCCGTATGGGTACACGGCTGCTGGAATATGGCAGCATCAACACCCGCCCCAACAGTATTACTTTACTCACCAATACACAGGGAGGAAAAGACCGGCTGAATATTGATGAAAAGATAAATTTGTACCGCTCGCATTTGTTATCTCATAACCGTATTGTAACACCGGAAGATATCAAAGCACTCTGCAAAACTATCTTTGGAAAAGAGATGAAGGCAGCTGTTGTAGCCAAAGGCATTGCCCTGCAACCAGGTAGCGGCGCCAGCTATAGCCGTACACTGGATATCCGTATCACCCTGCATCAGGCTACGGAACGTTATCCTGTTGCCAATCTTCATTATATGAAAGAGGAGTTGCTGTTACAGCTGGAAGAGAAATCCAGTAATACATTTCCCTACCGGGTATTTGTAAATGAGGCGCTGGTATAATATTTCTTTAACCGTCATTCATCAGCATCCGCTGATAAATGACGGTATCTGCATATGCTTCGCCGGCGAGGCGCCGACAACCAGTATTATTTTACTTATACATAAAAAAGAGTGATGCAATATCCGGCATCCCTGCCATATCCTGCCTACCTGGCCGCTACAGTAGTAACCGGCCCACCACCCAAAAATGCATTACTCCTGTTATCACCTACATTTCTCAACTGCACCTCTCCGCCTGTTTTCAACAAACCGGCAGGTACCCCCTTTTTCCCGTCTGCAGCATAAAGCACCACGGTATTACCAAAGCCGAGGTCTACGTATATGCGGCTGCTGACCAACCATCCTTTACCGGAGAGACTGGAATTTTTACGTATATACACACCGTTAGCCTGCAGGTCATCCAGCAATTGAATGCTGACCAGCTGTCCATCTTCGAAGGCGCCGTTATTTTGCAGGCGGGCGGCGTAAACGACCACTGCGTGTTTGACGGGTGCAGTTTTACCCAATGCGATACGGATCGTATTAAAATCCTTGTCTCCGGTTTTACTAACCGGGGCAGGTGTGGCGAATACAGATCCGCTGTTGGAATTTTTACTGAATACGTTATAGCCAAAGCCTGGCATATATAATTCCGGGCTTTCAAAAAGCTGCTTGATCGCAATGATCTTGTAGATATACTGGGCAGTTTCATTATTGAGCAACAACTGGTAGTAGTCGCTGCTCCCCTGCCGTTTTATATTTTTGGAGATGTTGCCCGATCCGGCATTATATGCTGCTGCGGCCAGTGTCCAGGAGTTCAGCTGATCATGCAACAGCCGTATTAGTTTACAGGCAGCATGTGTTGCTTTAATCAGGTGATTGCGTTCGTCATAACCAGCGCTGACCGTCAGGCCCAGCTCCGCAGCCGTGCCAGGCATAATCTGCCATACGCCCTGGGCACCTACCGGTGAGGTAGCATTACTCAGACCGCTTTCCACAATGGGCAGGTATTTAAAATCCAGCGGTACATTGTATTGCTGAAGAATCGGTTCTATAATGGGGAAATACTGTTCGGCTTTCAGGCGCAATGCAGGCAGGTAACCCTGATAGCGAAGGTTGCGCTTAATCACATCCATGAGACGATAGGAAACAAAATCTCTTTCCATCGGTACAACTTCCCCGCAGAAATCCACCTGTTGTGCTATCCCGGACCGGGTGAACAACAGGAATACAAGTAACGTCAAAACAAAACGTGTCCTCATTGTTTGGCCAACATGTATTTAGGAAGTACCGTTACCGGCACATATAATACCACCTGTTGTTTCCCTTCTGTTGTTTGCAGCACAATAATTACCTCATCGTCTTTCTTATATTGTTTGGAAGGCACTACAAATACCTCGCTGGCCTCTTCTCTGGGGGCGATGATAGTAGGTCCTTTCTTATAAAGGATGGGCATGGTATGCAGTAGTGAGGTGTCTTTTTTCTCCTTGTGGATCAGACTGGCCTTCACAATTTCAAATGGTTCTTTGCCTTTATTGCGGATGCGGAAGCAGAAGTAATTCATGCTACTCAGCGTCATGGCTTGTGCATATCCAACGCTGATACCATCTACCTTCACTTCGTACTGGTGATTTACTTTATGATCTTTCCCGAAGTCTTCCGCAATTTTACCAACGGTAACAGTATCTACGCTGATAAGGTTGCCGGTTTCTTCCGGCAAATTAGCCAGCTGTTCATCTCCGCTTCTTTCTCCCCTGCCTGGACGCGGTGCCTGTGGCGTTGCTTCCGGCGTGGTGAAGGCGCCGGTGGTCTTGGACTTACCGGATAAGGTGTATTTCAGGCGGGACAGATCCGCCTTATCATGATACGCAATGATCATGTAATGAATATTTTCGCCTTCCCGGACAATCAGGTTAGTTGGGCGTGGGGCCGCAGTAATGGGACGCAGGAATACCATGTTTCCATCCACTATGCGATAATCATAATCTGTATTCTTTCCGTCGCCGATCTGAAAAGTACTGATAGGGGCGCCGGAAGTAATGAGCGTTACCGCTCCTTTGGTAGTCAGAATACTATCTGTACCTGTTTGGGCTTTTACGGATAACCCGGCACTTGTAATTAACAAACAAAGCAGTAAACTGCACAACACTCGTTTCATCTTTAGGTCAGCTTTTACCTTTAAAAAATGTAGGGATTCTCCGGCTGTCAGCTTTCGGGCATATACACGAGCTGTTTAAAGCATCGTTAAAGCCCAAAAGCTGACCACTGAGGGTTATTTGCCATCCTGCTCGTAGGTAGTATCCCAATCAGTAGCTTCATCTCCTTTTTGACCCTCCATTTTGATCAGGAAGTTCTTGGCAGGGAAGTAAGGCTTGAGATGGATATCCAGGTGGATCCGGTCTTTCTGTATCGGATCCTGCTCAAAGCGACGGATGTTAAAGTCTTCAATCAGCTTATCAGGACCGGTGATGCCATCCAGGAAGCGGATAATCTGCTTCATCAGGTCCTTGCGTGTATTGGCATTGAAGTTTTCGAAGGCACGGCGGTTCAGGAAGTCCATCAGCACCTTGGTCACGAAATCGAATACCCGCACAACAGAATAAGTTTGCAGCCCCAGGTTATCCCCGTTGAACAGTGTTTTAGCACTGAAGGCCATTACTTTTCCGTATTCTTTCACCATGGGTACCAGTCCCATTTTTTCCAGGCTGGCAATTTCACTTTTCTTCAACTCGAATTTCACCCCATCCACTTCGTTCATGCCGCCGAATTTTTTACCGGCAGTTACCTGCGACATGAGGGTTTTATAGATCTTACCTGCCAGTGCACCGGAAGGCGGTACATACAGATGATCCTGCTCTCCTACTTCATCAAATTTGCCACGGCCTACCAGCCAGTTGCAGGACATGATTACATTGGAGCGGTGGATTTCGCCACCGGTAAGATTGGCCTGCTCAAACATCTCCATCACGTCATCCGGTGCATCCAGGTGTGCGAAGTCCGTTACCAGCATGGCTTTATTTTCATGGGCAATTTTCGCCCATTTCTCTATCACCTTATTGGAGCCCAAGTAGCCGGGAACAACAAGCAGACTGTAGTTGGTACGCAGATCCAACCGGTCATAGTTGCTCACCAACTCGTTGTTGACAGCGTCAATGAAACGGGTATTATCCAGGTCTTTCAGCTGCTCCAGTTCCACGTTGATAAAGGAGATGTTCTTTACCTTGTCGGATTCTGTATTCTTGAAGAAGAGTGCCACATTCCGGTAAGACTGTTCCAGTTCACGGGTGGAGTCCACTGCTTCACCCAGATTGGTTGACAATATCTTTCCGGCTTCTTCCGCGTGGGAAGCACAGTAGTCCACCATTTCAGGCAGCTCTGTTGTTTCGGACAATACTTTTTCCCAGAGGGACAGTACTTTTTTGAGTTTATCTCTTTCTGTTTTTTTGCCGGCTTCTGTCAAGAATATATTGCGGCGCGCCTTACGCTCGGGGTTAAGGTTTTGTGCACCTTCAACGGTACCTTCCAGGAGGTCAAAGCCGCCATACTTGGCAAGATCTTCAATATTTCCGCTGAGGTTAACTTCCTGCTGTGAAGACAGGCCATCATTTTGCAGCTCCTGGTTTTTCTGTAATTCTGCCATAATCAGTGAGGTTATGTTCCTGAATGGGGGAACTGTTAATTATTTGGTATTAAGGTCTTTCATCATGCCACGAATTGCGCCTAATATCGCTTTGCGGGCATCCGGATCTGCCAGGGCTGATTTCAGAATTTTATTCGTCTTCAGCTGTTTCATAATTTTCAGGTATTGTTCCTTTTCAGTAGCCAGATCATTGAGGAAAGCACTTTGTTCTGTAATACCTTTTATACCGAAATCACCCAGGTGATGGAATTGTAACTTTTCCGGCACAGTGCGACCTTCTGCATCATGGAAACTTACATTCACGGCTGGTTTGAAATGTTCAAAAACAGCTTCTACGGAAGTAAGCCCTTCCACTATTTCAGGTTTAACAGGTGTTTGCTGGGTTAACTTTTCAGCAAACAAGGTACGGTTATGCGAAATTTCCGCGATGGCTTCGTTGGCGTCCAGCTTCACTTCTGTGCCGCCAATTCCGTAGTTGTCATTCATTTGAGATAAATTTAGAATTTTGGAATCTGACAATCATCAATTTATTGTCCAGTCTAGCTGATCATTTTTTATATCCAGTGTTACAGTCATATCTTTTCGCAGACTACCACCTATGATCATGCGCGACAATGGTTTACGCAACTGACCCCGGATCACCTCCCGCAGCGGGCGGGCACCATACTGAGGAGAATAGCCCATCAGCGCCAGATGCCGGCGGGCATCCGCAGATACAGTTAAGCTGATCTCCTGCTGCTGCAATAGTTGCAGTAAATGTTGTAAATGGATATCAAAGATTTTCTCCACGTTTGCCTGCTGAATAGGACCAAATGGAACAATCTCTGTAAGTCTTCCCAGGAACTCCGGTCTGAAATGACGGGCCATCAGTTCCATCAACTGCTGCGATGCAGGGATCACATTCTCCTGAAAAGACCTTGCAATCGCTTCACTGCCAATGTTGGAAGTAAACAACACCAGCGCATTGGAGAAATCGCCTGTTTTTCCCAGCCGGTCATGAAGTTTTCCTTCATCCATGATCTGCAAAAAAATATCGAATACAGAGGGATGTGCTTTTTCAATTTCGTCAAACAGTACCACTGCATAGGGCTGTTGCCGTATTTTGTTGACCAGCAACCCACCTTCTTCATAGCCCACATATCCCGGAGGAGCGCCATACAACAGGGCGGCGGCATGTTCTTCTTTAAACTCTGACATATCAAAGCGGATCATGCAGCGTTCATCCTGGAACAGGAAGTCCGCCAATGATTTTGCCAGTTCCGTTTTACCGGTACCTGTTGGTCCCAGGAAAAAGAAGGAACCTATGGGCTGTCCGGGCCTGCTGAGGCCGGATCTTGACTCCAGTATGGCATCCGCCACTGCTTTGAGTGCATGGTCCTGTCCTACTACCCGCTTACTTAACTGCTGCTCCATGTTCACCAGGCGCTCTCTTTCCTGGGACTGTACTTTTCCCAGGGGAATGCCGGTGATAGCGGCAATCATGGTAGCCAGATCTACTGGAGTCACTTCTTCGTGTGGAGTGGTTGTTACAACAGAAAGCTGCTCCAGTAGCTGTTGCAGGTAAAGTTGTATGTCCGCAACCGCTGTCATTTTACTGACATCCTGCGGAGTATGCAACCGGGCAGCTAACAGGGTACCTAAACGTTCTGTCATTTGCCGGTGAAACCATTGAAAATCAGTTATTTGTAAGGAGTCCTTACCATTAAGAGATTCCAATTCCAGTTGTAAAGTTTGTAATAACCCGGCGCCGGTGTCCTGCATGGCGCGTATAGCCGCCATGGTACGGTCCAGCAGGTTAATAGCACTGTCTGGCAAAGATCTTTCTTTCAGATAGCGCCGCGACAAGCGGATGGATTCGTGTATGCTTTCGGGTGATACTTTGAGCTGATAGAAATTTTCATATACCGGTACAACTGCGCTCATCATGCGACCAGCCAGTATTTCATCGGGCTCCGTCAGTGTAACAGTTTCAAACCGGTGCCGCAGAATGGCATCCGGCTCTATGAGCTTACGAAACCCTTCCGGTGTGGTGGTGCCGATGAGAATAATTTCACCCTGACCCAATGCAGCTTTGATAACATTGGCCATACCTCCACCGGATTGCTTGTCCAGCAGACTGTGAAGATTATCGATAAAAAGTATATGCTTACCCGTTTGTTTAAGCTGCTGAATAATTTGCAGCAGGCGGTCTTCCAGTTCGTTTTTATAAGCAGCCCCAGCTATAAATGCACCGTAATCGAGTGCATACATTTCTGACGACTGCAACTGCAGTGGCACCTGTTTTTGTACGATAGCACGGGCCAGTCCTTCTACCAAAGCGGTTTTACCTACTCCGCCATCCCCGATCACCAATACACTGGCGCGGTCTTTACGTGTAAGCACTTCCGTGATGCTCCTGATTTCTCCATCACGGCCTATCACCGGATGAAACGTTTTCAGCAGTTGCGGATCTGTAATGCGATATACATATTTCAGTGCGCCGGGTTTAATACGGCTGGTGGTGGAGTTATCCGGTGCTATGTCTTTTCCACTTTTTCCGGCAGCTTTTAATTGCTCCCGTGTAAAAGGAAATGTTTTCAATTGTTCGTAGGAAAAGCCCACACCTGGTGTGCACAGTGCCATGAGCAAGGCCCAGGCATCCGCTTCTCCGAGATCGTTTTCTGTTGCTATGCTGATGGCTTCCTGTAGTACTGCTGTTGCCGCTTCATCCGGTTCCGGTTCATCCGGAATACGCGATGCCCTGGGCATCTCATCCAGTCGTACTTCCGCCCACTCTTCCAGGTAATATACATCCAGGTTCAATTGATGCAATGCAGGTGCCAGCCCTGTTTCTCTGTGTAAACAGGCGCGCAATAGATGCGCAGGTGTATACTGCGAATGATGATAATCTTTTGCAATGGCTGTTGCTATCCTTATGGCGGATTGCAATGCAGGGCCAAATATGGTCAATGTTGACAGGGTCATTTGGATGATACCAGGTTTTTCAAATATTAAGTTAACAATTACAATTACTATTTGGGCGCCCCTCTTAGGAGGCAAAGTAAAGATACAGCGAAAACATTTACATAGAATTCAATCTAAAAAAAAACTCGTTCGGGGTATACCATTCTATGCATAATCGGATATTATACGTATTTAACGTCCCTCACAATACACTACCATAAAGGGTTACAACGAATATAAAAAATATCACAACATATTATTTAAATTTTATTTTTGATGCTAAAATCTGGCAGAAAAATAAAATTTAAAAGGAAATTATTGGGAGGATGTCTACCTATTAAATATGACACAGACATTTTTTCTATCTCCTTAAAAAAATTATGACCTGGAAAATGCCCTGCTTGTCCAGATACTTCTATTGTCCTGCAGATCTTCCGCCAACTGCAGCAGTGACATAAAATCGAGATAAAAATTCTTCAGCATCTGCCGGTCCTGCAGTGATCTGTTCAGGGTTGTTTCAAAATAGTCCATCCCATGGCCAATACCGATGTAAACGCGGTTATTATAAAAAGAAATAAATAGTCTGGCAGTGCTCCTTTCCTGCAGGCGGATGATTTTTTCCATTAGTCGTTGCGTCAGCAATTGCTGCGCTTCGTTTGGATCCTGGGCATATACCATGAATAATTTATTGAAGGCTGCATCCGCGGGCAGCACCTTTTTGCCGAGGTCCCAGGTTTGAATAAATCCATTGTCGGCTGCAGTGCTGGAAAACAAGCTTTCCATTGCGGAATTACGGGAAAGAATATACACAGGGGTGCTGAAATAGCGCAGGAACTGTCCAATAAAATAGCTGCCGGAGAAGACAGTATCAGGCCCCTGCCCGCGTACCGTCACCAAAGGCATATGCGTCACCAGGAGATCGCAGAACTGGAAATTCATCTCCCCTGTTTTACCATAAACCTGGTCATTGCCACTGATGCGATAATTTTTCTTCGCAAACAAACCACTTTCGGTAAATTCCTCATAGCTGGCATAGTTGAGCGGCTGATAAGTATAGGAAGGATTGATAAAACCAATAATGGGCTTTACAATTCTTGTTTTAAAATCATGCTGAAAATCTACCGCATCGTCTACTCCTTTTCTTTTCATCATAACATAGCGGATCGCGTAACTGCCGAGCGTAAACAGCAATACAATACCCACTAYCAGAAATGCCTGGTTCCCAAAACCGGTGTTGGTGGTGGCTGCCGGCGCCTGCTGAGTGGCAACCCTGATCATGAAATAAAT
Organism: Chitinophaga sp. 01L420; assembly: GCF_056399985.1. Taxonomy (NCBI): domain Bacteria; kingdom Pseudomonadati; phylum Bacteroidota; class Chitinophagia; order Chitinophagales; family Chitinophagaceae; genus Chitinophaga; species Chitinophaga sp. 01L420. The sequence goes on along the minus strand of NZ_JBFTSK010000015.1, from coordinate 213,833 downwards.
AAAGATGGCAAACGGAATCAGGCAGGCAGCCCACATCCAGCGCGTCCAGTTGCGACCGGAAATGCGTTTTTGTTCCATGGCCAGCAGCTCATTGCTGAGCTGCTGATCCAGGAAGGTATTAAATTCTTCCAGTGTTTTCATGAATGATACATTATCAGTTAGAAGACCAGTGGGCAGAAGATCCACCTATAGAAATGGGAGACATCTCAGGTACCTGCTGACTGATCAGCGCCTTAAAGGGCTGCACGTTTTCGGCAGACAAAGGCAGTTTGAAAAAAGAACGGCTTTGCCCAAGCCTTACATGCGCATATTCCATTGGAAACAATCGCAATCTGATAATACGCAGCGGCAGGGTAAGTTTATAATCCGTATAGGTATCTACGTTATTCACTGATTCTCCTTTTTCAAGACGGCTTACAAAGTCATGAATTTTCTCAGGACGTTTCTTCGCGTGGTACAGCATAAAGAGATAGGGGATCAAAACAGCTACGGGTAAAAACAATAATATAAACAGCACACCATTGGGTGTTTGACTGCTTTTTCCGGCAAAAATACTATAGGCTATTCCCCCAAAAACAAGCACAGCAAAAACTTCTGCGGTAATAAGGGCATTAATGGTTTGCTTTTTATCCTTCTCATGGATTTCAAGCAATGTTGTTTTCAGTTCAGAGAGGTTATTCATGCGGACATGTTGTGTTTAGGAATATGGATTTACTTCATTTGGATTTGAGTTTATAGAAATTACTGATAGCGAGATAAAAACCGGCTACGGATACCAACGCATAAGCGGAAATCAGTGCCCAGATACTTTCTCCCGTTACTTTATAAATCAGCATTTCAATTTTGGTGATACTGATCGTATCATCTCCGGGGCTATGAAACTGTTTATAACGATAGAAGATAAGTGCTATCCCTGCAATACCGAGTAACAAGCCAACGATCACACCTCCCCAGGAAGGCGCATCGTCCTCATCGGGAGATTTATTTATCTCTTCCTCTTTTTGAGAATCATTTAAAGTGCTCATGAGGATGATGGTTAAGGTTTATTGAATCAGGGTTACATCACACATCTCATCCGATCTGTTTCTCCGAGGTTAACCGAATTGAAACCGAATCATTCACAGCGCTAAAATAAATGAAAAAGAGAGAAAACACAAAATGCAATATCAAATGATACTTACTTCCGGCGGATGTACATATTCTTCCCAGGCGGCCTCTGCTTCAGCAACAGAGATATCACCGCTATACACCATCACTCTGTACTTCAGCTGGTAGTGTGCTCCCGGGTAAAGCTGCCATGGTTTCATGCGCGTAGGCGTATAGTTAAACATGAGTTCCCCCCCTTCCATATCTTCCGGCCATACGCGCAAAGGTTCGGGGGAATCAAAATTATCAGGATAGTTCATAATCAGCATTCCTGCCTTTCCCTGTGCGGTAGTGCCTGATATTTTCACCCAACGGGCGCGGGTGCTATCGGCATCTTTGCGGGTCTTACCTTCTGATGTCAGTACCTGGCTGGTTTTAGCTGTAAACTCCGCTGTTGTTCTTAGCCCGAAACCACCGCCATAGCGGTATTGCAACAGGGTAATACCATTGGGGGTATCCGGCGCAAAAGTGGAGGTAAAATCCCATTCCCGGCGGGATCCTTGTTCCGTAGCGGGATAAGCCTGTACCAGCCAGGTTTCCCGAATAGCCGTTTTTTCAGTGCCATCTTTCAGAAATGCAATATGATCCTGACCTGCGCTGAATCCACACCACACATTACCTGAAAGTGTTTCCAGGTGACCATTAAAACGTACTTTTCCTTCTTTCTTCTGCACATTCCAGAAATCTGTTTCTCTTCCTTCAAACAGCGTGTGGGTCCAGGGATTCCAGATACCCATATGATGCAGGTGTCCGGCATTAGGGAAGATGTTAGTCAGCACCACACCATTGGGAGCCCAGAGCGGGTGAATAAAGGCACTGCGGTTATATGCCGTGTCTGCGCCTGCCGGAGCTGCTACTGTTTCAAAATTATATTGCAGGATAGGTTGTTGTTGTTCTTCCAGCAACAGATGACCACCCTGCAGCACTGTTTTCATAGCCGGATTAGTCACCACTGCACCTTTTTTCAGCTCGTATTTCCTTTCTGTACCAGCAGGCGTAGTTCCCTGCATAATCCAGCATAACTGTCCTTTATATACATTAACGGCAACGGGCGTACGCTTTCCGTTGCTGACTTCTTCCAGGCTAACAGGTGCATTACCAACACCGGCTGGCAATGTCGTATATACGATACTGTTATTTCTGCTGATACTGCCTGCTTTTACAATAAAGCCGGCAATTACCTGAGCATGGATGCTGGTAACAAGGAATATCAGGAGAACGGTTAACCCGTGGAATTTTTTCATAAACTGCTGCATAGATTCTCAGAAAAATACGGTTTACTTTTTCACCATGCAAATACTCTGCGTAGGGAAATGATAATATTGTTGCAGTATGGGTAGCTTATTATCTTTTAAATCAATATTTTTGAACGCTTAATAAGGATACTATGGCATCCCCAAATATGAATATGCTGACTACCAAACTCATAATAACCAATAAAGCCGCCTTACAACAGAAATACGGCGATAGTCACCAGCTCATACTGGATGATTTAAATGCGTTGCAAACTTATGACAACAGCAGACACCTGGATGCACACATTATTTTCATTGACGACACCGTGCAGATGCAGGCTTGCCAGGCTACCACCGTAACAGATGCCAACGATGACGCGCAAAACAAGAAAGCGATCGATGATTTATACCGCTTCTTTTCACCGGGATATATACTGCTGGTGGGGGCACAGGATATCATTCCCTTCCAGCGTTTAAAAAATTTATTACCGGGCGACAATGATCCGGATGGAAACATCCCCAGTGATCTGCCTTATGCATGCGATACGCCTTATGACACGGATCCGGGGAAATTCATTTCCCCTACCCGGGTAACAGGCCGGCTGCCGGATATTCCCGCAATGGGAGATGCAAGCTACCTGCATACGCTGATTACCAATATTATTGAGGCGGCACCTGCACAGCGGGGTGATTATCTCCCTTACTTTTCCATCAGCACCTTTGACTGGCAGGATTCTACGCAGAACAGCCTGCAGAATATTTTTGGGAATCATACCAGCATGCTGGTATTTCCGGGAGATGAAACCATGACAGGAACTAACTGGACTGCGGCCCAATTGCAGGCAAAAACGCATTTTATCAACTGTCATGGCGCTATTTATAATCCTGCCTATTACGGTCAGAAAGCAACGGATTTTCCGCTGGCCATGCGATCTGACGTACTGAAAGATAAAATCACGCATGGCACCATTGTAGCAGCAGAATGCTGCTACGGTGGCCAACTGTTTGATCCGAAAAAGAACAGTGCCAAAAGAATCAGCATGGCCAACAGCTACCTTCTGAATCATGCACTTGCCTTTGTAGGCAGTTCCAATATTGCTTATGGTCCACCCACCGGACAGGGATTGGCGGATTTGCTGACACAATATTTTGTGATCAATGTGTTGAACGGCGCTTCTACCGGCAGGGCCCTGCTGGAAGCAAGACAGCGGTTCCTGAACGAAATGGGCCCCACACTTGATCCCTACGAACTTAAAACAGCCGCACAGTTTTACCTCCTCGGCGACCCGTCCTGGCAACCGGTGATCAACGATAAAGATCCCAGTACCACCGGCGCGGAACAGCCTTTCGTAAATACCGTGCAAAACCGCCGCGACAACCTGGAAGCCCGGGGTAAAATGCTGGACGACTTTATCGCCGTTCCTCACCCTTCTGATGGTTCCCATGCAACAGATCCTGCGCTGCACACCGCTATGCACCAGCTGTTGGATGAAAAAAACTTTGCCAAAGAACGGGACCCTARGATTTTTGTAAACAGGAAAAATAGCCAGGCAGGCAAAGAAGATGTCAGCGGCTCCATGCCATCTGTAAAATTTCACGTATTTTCGGAATCTGCCACCACCGGGGAAATACCGTTAACAAAGGTCATTGTGGTGAAAGAAAAAAACAATCAAATACTGGGGTATCGTGAATATGTCAGCAGATAAAACCAACAGGGACCAAAACAATCCCTTCATTACACTCACCGGACGCCTGGTGCTCCGCACATTTGGCAAACATAGTAAAAGTGAACACCTTGGCGTATTCCTGGTAACAGATCAGGGAGACTACCTGATACGTCCTGCCGGCGCCAACCCTTTTATGCAAAATCCCCTGATGCCACTGGCCGGCAAAACGATTGTTGCCACCGGTTGTATTGAGGATTATGTGTTTCTCGCCCAAACCTGGAAAGAAGAGGAATAGCAGCCCGGAGCTCCGGTAACAACGGCTATGAATGTGAACATTACCCGGACCCAGAAAAAGAGATAGCAAGCCTGATGACAAGCGGTTGTAAAATCTGAACTACCCGGTTCCGTAGATAAAAGAGGTAGCAAAGCCGATGACCAACAGTCATAATGCACGCCCTATTCTGCAAAGAGAAGCAGGAGTAAACCCGGTGAGTAACCATATCAGGTTCCCTACCCGGCAATAACAGGCACGCCATAACTATACAGTACATGTATATGTTTTTTTGTTATTTTGTCGTTTCAACGAATCCGCTGATGTTGCGGGAACGCGAACGGTCAAATGTTTACCTATGAATTTAGATGCGTTTATTAACCACCTTGTACGCGAAGGACAAGTAGCTGTAGTCAACCAAATTATCCCTTTTACACCGCAGGAATTACAGGACACCCAAACGATACTGGAGGCATATTATCAAAACGATATACTGGAAATACCCGGTACTGCACCAGCTTTCGATGCGGATGCCGCCCTCTGGGCCGCCGGGTATATTTACAGAATAGTACAACTGGCAATGCTCAGGGAAGCAGGAAAGCAAGACATCCTGCACTGGCTTAGTCCCTACCCCGCAACGCCTACAGCTGCCAGCATTTACAGCGCAGACCTCTGTCTGCGGTACCTGCCAGACCTGCTCAGTCTTAGCAAAAGCCTGGCACCGGATGATCCGCTGATGCAACAAATCAGGGAAACAGCCATGCAATGGCCTTTCTCTTCCACAGGCATGAACCTGCCTGCCAACGGGGATCTCACGGCAGTAATCGCATCGCCCGCTCTCCTACAGGCTTATGCCGACAGAATTATCGCTACCCGTGATTCAAACAGATGCGATATTCCCGCAGTGCAACAAACTGTCACCGCCTCACTTGGTAACTACGCGAGCATACTGTGGCCGGATTATAAAAAATGAACGAATTAAACACCGATATACTACTGAAGGATATGCTGGTTATAGTTATAATGGAGATAAACCGGGTATTGTGGCGGCTACAGAAAGAACTGATGCACAGCCACTGGATCGTGACCAATGCCGTGATATGTGCTGTAGAGTCCATACCTAAAAAGGATCATATTGCGATCATGTCAGAGAATGGGGATCTGGCGGTGTATGACCTGCACGATAACAGATCAGCGGAGTAATACGGCACCGGTACCGGGACCAGTGGCATAGATAATACGTCCATCTTCCATTTTAATACCGGCAGCAGTATCTTCTGCCAGCAGCAACGGTCCATCCATATCCACATAGTCCAGCAGCGGCAACAGATGTGCTACCGCAGAGGTACCCACCGTACTTTCATTCATGCTACCCGTCATCACCTTCATGCCGGCTTGTTTTGCAGTAGCAATCATGCGCAGGGCGGGTGTAATGCCCCCGCATTTGGTGAGTTTGATATTAATGCCATGGAAATAGCCCTGACATTGGGCTACATCCTGTTCCACAATACAGCTTTCATCTGCTATTACCGGCAGTACCACCTGCTCATACACCTTTTTCATTCCTTCTTTATCGGCTGCCGGCATGGGTTGTTCGATGAATTCCACGCCGAGTTCTTTTAATGCAATGGCGTTGCGCAATGTTTCATCAACACCCCAGGCACAATTGGCATCTACTCTAAAAACTGCGTCTGTGTGCTTTCTCAGCTCAGTAATGATGGCAATATCTTCTTTAGTGCCCAGCTTGATCTTATAAATAGGCCACGGAAATTCTTTCAGTTTGCGCACCATATTTTCTACGGTGTCAATGCCAATGGTATAATCTGTCAGCGGATTATGTGTAATATCCAGGCCCCATACTTCGTACAACTTTTGATGCTGTTGTTTAGCGTAAAGGTCCCATGCAGCAATATCCAGTGCGCAGAGTGCAAACATATTGTCCTGCAGCAAAGGATACATATCCTGCCAGAAAGCGGCTGGCGTGCTGAGGTGATAATCTTCAATAAAAGAACGATGTTGTTCTATCGCCTCTATAAGATGGGGTACCGTTATATTGTAGTAGGAATTATCTGCTGTTTCTCCCAATCCACTGTGGCCATCCTGCTCCAGCTTCGCTACCAGCAAAGGTTGCACGTCTTTCGATTTACGGGAAATCGTAAAGGTGTGACGAAATTTCAGTTCAAAAGGGTAAAGGGTGAGCTTCATATACTGAAAATACTACGATTTTTTTTCTTGTGCACGATTAAGAGCATTTTGTGGAATACGATATCGCCAGTAGTGCGATGCGACCGCAGGAATATTGATCCTTTCTGTGTCCGGATGGCCGGTTGAGCGTCCTTCAGCGGCCAGCAGATCCTGTATCTGGAAAATACGCCACATGGCAGGTGCCTTCATATGGCGGGCGACGATTTCCCGGATCAGCGCCGGGCTGGCTTCAGCAGGTGCAGGACCTTTATGGTGTAGTTCCTGCTGATAATATTTTCGGGAGATGTGAACGTCTTCCTGCCACCATCCTCTCAAAGTGCTCATGTCGTGCGTAGAAGGCGTTAATACAGAAAGATACGGCGCTTTGGATATTGCGGTAAAGGTGACGTCTCCTGCTTTTGGCATGCGTTCTATTTCCAGGCTTAAAATACCTTGTGCCTGCATTACGCCGGGAACACATGCTGGTACCATGCCCAGGTCTTCCCCACAAATAAGCATGTTGGTAGCTCTTTTGATCAGCGGCAATTTATGGATCGCTTCTTTGCGCCAGCAACTCTCCTGCCGTACGTAGAAGTAGTCGTGATACAATGCCTGCAGATGCCTACGGGTACTGCCATCCAACGCAGCAAAAGAATAGGTAGCTGCCATATCATAACGGGGATGATACAACGTTCTGTTACGGTTTGTCACCTTTATAAACAGTACATCTGCCAGGAGGGTATATAGCATATTTTTCACTGCTTCCGACAGAGTAGATTCCAGTACTTTTCGCTGGGTATCAAATGCAGGGAGCAGCTTATAACGACCATCTATGAGGGGTTCCATCAGCTGCTCTTTCATCATGCCGGCATAATTACCAAAAATATCTTCCAGGACGGCGTTGGTAATGTAAGGCTGACAAAACCGATCTTCTTCAAAATCTATTCCACGCAGCCGCATTTCTTCCCGGCTAACGGGAACGGCTGGATGAAAATAACCGAGTATTCCCTGTATAGCATCTCCTGGTATTTGCCAGATGCGGAAAAAGCCGAGAATATGATCGATACGAAAGGCATCGAAGTAAACGGACATATGCCGGAGCCTTTGCTGCCACCACTCCAGGCCATTGACCGCCATTTGTTTCCAGTTGTAGGTAGGAAAGCCCCAGTTTTGTCCTGTTGTGGTAAAACTATCGGGAGGAGCACCCGCCTGCATATCCAGGTGATAGCATTCGGGATTCATCCAGGTATCTGTGCTATGGCGGGCTACGCCTATTGGAATATCTCCTTTCAGCGCTACGCCGCACTGGTGTACCGCTGCTGTGGCAGCCGCTAACTGCCGGTGGAGATGATATTGCACAAAGAAGTGATAGTGTGCTGTCGCAGCAGCCGCTTCATCTGTTATAATAAGTTTGTTGATAGCTGTGTAGTCGTAAACGTTAAGGATCGGCCATTGAGTAAAATCACCTGTTTGATAGCGATCGCGCAGGTAACAATATACTGCATAAGGCAGGAGCCAGTGTTCATTGGAAGCAAACCACTGCCAGTAATCGCGTGTTTGCAGCTTCTCTCCTTCTGCTTCGTATAATGCCCTGAGATAGGCCAGTTTAAAAGACATGACCGTTTCATAGTCCACTGTTTCCTTTTCGTTCAGCCATTGCCGTAACCGACCAAATTGCCGTTGCAATGGATGCGTATCCGGCAGGCTACCTACCTCCTGCAATCTTATGTATAGCGGATGCAATGCGAAAGAGGAAATAGCTGCGTAGGGATAGGAATCTTTCCAGGTATTGGTTTGGATGGTATCATTCACCGGCAGTACCTGTATGAGTTGAAAACCTTTGTGCTTCGCCCATTGCGCCAGTTGAGGCAGGTCTGCAAATTCTCCGGTGCCAAATCCTTCCGTACTGCGCAGACTGAATACCGGCACCGCAATGCCGGCGCCTTTCCAGGGGGTATAGTCTATGCGCAGGAGGCCATCGTGCAGAATTACCTGTCTGCCTGTTACTGCTACCGTATGCAGTTCCCTGTTATCCCCATTTTCGAACTGTACAAACGCTTGTATATCCAGGTCATAAATACCGTACTTATAATAAAGCGGCATCGGTGATCCGGAGAGATCCAGTGCCACAGAAAACCAGCCCTGGGCATCGTATTGCAGCAATAATGGCTGTAAAATATTCCAGTTACCGGTTGATGGGTTGCTACCCAGTAAACAAATGGTTTTATGACGATCTAACAGGGGGGCCTGTACGCGGAATATATGCGTGGCCGTTAGTGGCCCGATGATAGCAGCGGTGGTTCTGGGATAAAATACGCGGGAGAATGGCGCCGTGAGCCAGGCATTTTCCGGGCGGGCGGCATCATTCCAGGTATCTGTAAAAACCACTTCAGGATGCTCTCCGGGGGTGAAGGCAAATTCCCGTACGGCTCCTTCGTATACTACGTCTTCCAGTTCTCTTAAAATATACTGGTATTGGAGGGTAAAGGCTTCTCCGGGAGCCAGCTGAATATCGGTATACCACCAATCTGCATTCAACCATTGCATACGGCGGGCATGCCTGGGCACATCACTGCCCAGTGCAGGTAAATTACCCAGCAGATAAAGTTCCTGCCCGTAATAAGTATGGTAACGGAGATAAAAACGTAGTCTATAATTCATTGGGTCCCGGCTAAGCGGGAACAAAGTAAGAAAAAATAGGGATCAAGTTGAAAACCTGAGAGATAGTGTAAATTTTAAGCATGAAGTTTAGTCAATCTATAAAGGAAGAATGCTGCAGATCTAAGCCTGCCAACTGCCCGAAAGCGGGTATCACGGATATTTTAGCAGGAATTTTATTTCGTTGTCGCTAAATACGCCTTTAGGATATAGGGCATTAAGAACACCCGTCATTACCTACAAAAGTGTATTGTGATTATGTTGGCTCCGTCGATGCTATGCTTAACACCCGCTAAATACCTATAGAAGCAGTGCAGCAGAGGTGGACTTGATGCGGGGATGACGTCCGGATGTATAACCGGGATGAAATTGCATCAGAAGATGTATGGAGGTCAGAAGTGGCCATAGCAGGGCTGCTTCAGTGTCAGACTGTAGCTGTGGAAAGAGAGGTACTATTCAAAAGGAAGCAGGTATAAGGGGTTTATTCATCAAAATATCTCCGGGGGCAAGATCGCTTTATTCCAGTTGAATGACAGCTGGATATGCGTGTGTATAGATAAGTTTGGGAAGCAATTTCGTCCGCTTTGGATACCTACGTTTATGAGCATATTTGGGTACCTGTGGCGCTGCCACCGCAATAATATCTGCGGCCATGTATTTTCTGTTGCCCGATGGACCATCTTTGTACATCGCTCTTACCTGGAAAACTACTACCAGTGAACCTTGCCCGGGTACCTCCAGCGAAACATTTGTTTCCTGGAAAGTGGTATCCGGCTCTATCATTAGCGTAACAGTTTCGCTACCCACCACCTGGCGTGATATAAAATCAATGCGCGTTGCGATCACTTTTACTTCCAGGGCAACCATGCCTTTATACCCGGCGATGGTTTGTGCGGGAATATTTAATATTCCGTTACTCAGAAGCCGGGGAGCCACCGGAAAGAAACGATCTACACCGGTATGTTGATTGAAGCGGAAGCCTGTCAGGGCCTCGTGATGATCGCCGGCAGCAATGAGTAGCCTGTTCAGCCGATTGATGTGGCCGCTGTCACAGGGGATATCCAGGTGACCGTAGAAAGCATGACGGATAAAAGCGCCTTTCCGGCTGGCGATGCCAAAGCGCCGGGATGCGCGGCGGGTAGCAGCCGTTTGCCGTACGCTTTCAGGCATGGAGCGCAGGAAATAGTTGCCATTGCGCTTATACCCAATGAGAGGACCGAGTTTTCCCGTAAAGGGAATGATAGACATTTGTTTTGCCATGAGAGATAATTTTGATTACTATAAATATAACATAATCCCGGGGAAGCTGTTTATGGGACAGATGGAAGATTAGCTAAAGGGAGTGTAATGGGTATTGTTTAATATTCAACGATAGTCCGGGAGGGATTTGAGAATGGCAAACGTGAGTGTATTGGCATTTAGAGAATATTGAAAAAGATATTCCCCCGGTTTTCAACTTAATCCAAAAATAGCTTGTCTTACTCAGGATTAGCTGATTATCCTGATTCTTAATAAGTCCATAAAAAAATTGGCGAAGACAAAACAGATCCATCTGTTTCCATCTTCGCCAATTATATTAGAAAATCCGGGTAATCATCTTCATCAGCGTCCTGCTGAGTAAGACAAACTACGCTTATTTTACTTCTTCGAATTCAGCATCAGTTACGCCATCGTTAGCAGCGTTAGGTTGACCCTGTTGCTGACCGCCGTTAGGCTGTTGAGCACCTTCCGGTTGACCCTGAGAAGCTTTGTACAGCTCTTCAGAAGCAGCAGTCCACGCAGCTTCCAGTTCAGCAGTAGCTATATCCAGCTGTGCACCGTCCTGAGATTTGTGTGCTTCTTTCAACTTATTCAGTGCGTTTTCGATGGTTTCTTTCTTGTCAGCAGGCAGTTTATCACCGTACTCCTTGATCTGTTTTTCAGTCTGGAATATCAGGCTATCCGCTTTATTCAGCTTTTCGATCTGCTCACGTTGTTCTTTATCTGCAGATTCGTTGGCTTTGGCTTCGGCTTTCATCTTTTCGATTTCGTCCTTGTTCAAGCCGCTACCAGCTTCAATTTTGATGTTCTGTGTTTTACCAGTGCCTTTATCTTTTGCAGTTACGTGCAGGATACCGTTGGCATCAATATCGAAGATTACTTCGATCTGAGGAACGCCACGCGGAGCCGGAGGAATATCACCTAAGATAAAGCGGCCCAGTGTTCTGTTCTGGCTGGCCATTGGTCTTTCACCCTGCAGTACATGGATTTCCACGCTAGGCTGGCTATCTGCTGCGGTAGAGAAAGTTTCAGATTTCTTGGTAGGAATAGTGGTATTGGATTCGATCAGTTTGGTCATTACACCGCCCATTGTTTCGATACCCAGTGACAGTGGTGTAACGTCCAGTAACAGTACGTCTTTCACTTCACCTGTCAGTACACCACCCTGAATAGCAGCACCTACGGCCACTACTTCATCCGGGTTTACACCTTTATTAGGTTTTTTACCGAAGAATTTTTCAACTACTTCCTGGATTTTAGGAATACGGGTAGAACCACCTACCAATATTATTTCATCAATTTCAGAAGTATTCATACCGGCGTCTTTCAGTGCTTTGCGGCAAGGCTCCAGTGTTCTTTCCACCAGGCTATCGCTCAGCTGCTCAAATTTAGCGCGGGTTAATTTTTTCACTAAGTGTTTAGGAACGCCATCCACTGCAGTGATATAAGGAAGATTGATTTCAGTTTCCTGAGAAGAAGACAATTCGATCTTTGCTTTCTCAGCAGCTTCTTTCAAACGCTGCCATGACATTGGATCTTTGTGTAAATCTACTGCTTCGTCTTTTTTGAATTCGTCAGCCAGCCAGTCCATGATCACTTTATCGAAGTCATCACCACCCAGGTGGGTATCACCATTGGTAGATTTTACTTCAAATACGCCATCACCTAATTCCAGGATGGAGATATCAAAGGTACCACCACCAAGGTCAAATACAGCGATTTTGCTATCGATGTGCTTTTTGTCCATGCCATAAGCCAGTGCAGCAGCAGTAGGCTCATTGATAATACGACGAACCGTCAAACCGGCAATTTCACCGGCTTCTTTGGTCGCCTGACGTTGTGCATCATTAAAGTAAGCAGGCACAGTGATCACCGCTTCTGTTACTTCCTGACCCAAATAATCTTCAGCTGTTTTCTTCATTTTCTGCAGGATCATCGCTGAAATCTCCTGCGGCGTATATAATCTGCCGTCAATATCAATACGTGTGGTGTTGTTATCACCTTTTACCACTTTATATGTAACGTGACTCACTTCACTGGCAACTTCGTCAAAATGACGGCCCATAAAACGCTTCACTGACATAATAGTGTTTACGGGGTTGGTAATAGCCTGACGCTTTGCAGGGTCACCTACTTTCCTTTCTCCGTTCTTCAAAAAAGCCACTACAGATGGGGTTGTTCTCCTGCCCTCATCATTGGCAATCACTACCGGTTCGTTACCTTCCATTACGGCAACGCATGAATTGGTAGTTCCTAAGTCAATGCCTATTATTTTTCCCATAGTATTAAAGATTATCCTTTAGTTGTAAGTATGTTTTCGTGTTTGTCGTTGGTTTGTCAATGATTATGCCAAGCAAAAAAATATGAAATTATGTCAGTCAGGTACCCTATATTTGAGGATAGTATTTAGTTATTAGGGGCTGTCAGCTATTCCCAAAGACGTTAATGACTAAATAACCCAAAACACAAAATTGTTCATAGCCTCGCCTTCCTTTAAGCTATTTCATTCCTGTCCTACCGGTTTTTATTGGTAAAAAATTGTATAACCTAACCGTTATTCTTATGAACAAATCCATTCTATGGAGGGTTGCATGCCTGTTGTTAGCAACCACCCCGATGATGAGCCAGGCTCAGGATCAACCATCCACCACTTCTGCCATTAGTGCTACTCCATCTGTACGATTATTCCGTGGTCCTGGTGACTACAAAGTCTGGTCCATTGGCATCAATGGCGGCGTATTGGCGCCTGTAGTTGCTACTGGTGGCAGTAATGACTTCACTAAATGGAAAGGATCTGCCGGTTATGGCGCCTATGTAAAATACCAGATACTCCACTTCCTGGCCCTGAGGGCTGATTATGTAGGTGGTAAGTTACAGGCCGATAATAGTAAAAGCCTGGGAAATGGAAAGCCGCTTGTGAGCCCTTACAAATCTTTTGAAACCAAACTTCCCTGGTCTGCCACGTTAAATGCCGTGTTTAATATTACTACTGTCAACTGGCTATTCAGACAAAACTTCGTTTCGCTGTACGCCTCTGTGGGCGGTGGTTTAGCTGGATACAAGCCAACACTGGAGCTAAACAATGGTACCCAGGTAAATTATAAATCAGACGATAAAGCTATTAAGGAACTGATTATTCCGGTAGGAGCAGGTCTTAAATTCAAACTGTCAGAGGCCATCAACCTGGACCTTGGTTACACCATGTATTATACGGATGGTGATAACCTCGATGGTTATCCACATGGCCCCAACAAGGATAAATACTCCTATGGCTACGCCGGGCTGGAATTTGCACTGGGCAAGAAAGGAAAGAAACAATTGCAATGGCATAACCCTGCCAGCGCCATGTACGATGAGCTGGAGGCACAAAAAGCCACCCTCGCCGCCTCTCTGGACGCTGCCAATCAAAACAATGCCAGGTTGACGGCTGATGTAGATAAACTGACAAAAGACAGTGATGGAGATGGCGTTTCTGACTTCTTCGATAAATGCCCGGGAACTCCTGCCAATACCAAGGTAGACGGCTCCGGTTGCCCGCTGCCAGTACCGGTAATAGAAAAGAAAGAAGAAAAAATAGTGATTACCGAAGAAGATACCCGTATTGTAAAAGAAGCGATCCGCAACCTGGAATTCGATTTTGCCAAAGCCAGCATCAAGCCGCATTCCTATCCTGCACTGGACAGAGTCGCAGATCTGCTGAAACGCAAAAACCTTAACCTGAAACTGAGCGGACATACCGACAATGTAGGTAGTAAGGACCGGAACCTTGCCCTGTCGAGAGAAAGAGCGGAATCCGTTAAAGCTTACATGGTAGAAAAAGGCGTCAATGCCTCCAAAATTGAAGCCGTGGGCTATGGCATGTCACAGCCTATTGCCAGCAATAAAACCGCTGCAGGCCGACAAAAGAACAGAAGAGTAGAGTTTACCATATTCTAGGAATAATTACGAATTACAAATTACGAATTACGGATTTGTGGGAAGAAAATAGAGGAAGTATCCGCTGTCATCTTCTCACAAATCCGTAATTCGTAATTTGTAATTCGTAATTTCATTTTATGGAACCAATAACAATCAGAACGATAGTGGCTTCAGATGATCCGGTGGTAGCCAACATAGTAAAAACCACCCTGACAGAATTCGGTATGAACAAGGCCGGTACCGCGTTTTCAGACCCTACCACCGACCACTTATCTGTACTCTTCGATATTCCCCGCGCCATTTATTACGTAGCAGAAATGGAAGGCCGCGTTATTGGAGGCGCTGGTATTCATCCGCTGGATGGCGGAGAAGCACATGTATGTGAATTGCAAAAAATGTATCTGCTCCCGGAATCCCGTGGTAAGGGCCTCGCAGGCAAGCTTATTACCTTGTGCCTCGACTATGCTAAACAAAATGGCTATACGCAGTGCTACCTCGAAACCAGCCCCGAATTAGCCCGTGCAAGAAAAGTTTATGAACAATTCGGTTTCAGGTACCTGACAGGACCGATGGGTAACACCGGCCATTTTGGCTGTGACAGCTGGATGTTGAAGGATTTATAGTTTTCTACAGGGAGAGGTGTGGCTGCTACTATATAAAAACGGCATACTTATTGCAAACTGGGCCGTACATAAAAGAACATATCATGAAAAAACTTATTCTGTCTGGCGTACTAGCCATCGGAACTATGCTGGCAGTACAAGCGCAAAATGTAAAATTTGGTATTAAAGGGGGTTTGAATATTTCCAAACTCACGGCTTTTGATGAGTCTAAAACCCTGGCCGGCTTCAATGCAGGTGGTTTCATCAACATTGGACTGAATAAAAGCTGGGCCATTCAGCCTGAAGTAGTGTATTCCGCCCAGGGAACAAAACTGAATTCCAGTGTATTTTTTGGATTGGGTCATATCCCCAGCACTGTTAAGCTGAACTATGTGAATGTGCCGGTAATGGTTCAATACACGATCGCAGAAGCATTTTATGTAGAAGCAGGCCCACAGCTGGGCATCCTGGCCAGCGCAAAATACAGGGTCAATAACAACACCACAGATGTTAAAGACGATATGAAATCTATCGATTTCGGACTGGGCTTTGGTTGCGGCTATACATTTGATATGGGACTCGGTGTAAACGCCCGGTATAATTTTGGCCTGACCAATGTATTTGATTCCGACAATTTCAATCACAAAAATTCAGTAGCACAGATCGGCCTGTCTTACAAATTCTAAGCATAAGGAGAAAAGCATAAAGCAAAAAGCTATTGTGTAGCAGATATCAGCAGATATTCTACACAATAGCTTTTTGCTTTATGCCGTATGCTTTCTGCTAATTGACTATCTTTGCCCCTCGCATTAATCATTTTCAGCATGAGTGTTGTACAAACCATCAGAACGGCCGCCGTGGCCGCCATTAAATCGCTTTACGATCAGCCGTTAGTTGAAGCAGACATTTCAATCAATACGACCAAACCTGAATTCGAAGGTGAGTATACCATTGTAGTTTTCTCTTTCACAAAATTCAGCCGACAAAAACCAGAAGAAACAGCGCAACGCATCGGCGAATACCTGACGGCTCATAACCCGGAACTGGTTTCCCGTTTCAACGTAGTAAAAGGCTTTCTGAACCTGAGCATCAACGATGCCTACTGGACTAAATTTCTGCACACAAATTATAGTAACGCAAACATCGGAATACAGCCTGCCAATGGTAAAAAGATCATGGTGGAGTATTCATCTCCCAATACCAACAAACCTTTGCACCTGGGGCACCTGCGTAATAATTTCCTGGGCTTTTCCATTGCTGAAATTATGAAAGCAAATGGCTTTGAAGTGATCAAGGCCAACCTGGTAAATGACCGTGGTATTCACATCTGCAAATCCATGCTGGCATGGCAACTCTTTGCACACGGTGATACGCCGAAATCCAGCGGCATTAAGGGCGATCACCTGGTGGGTGACTACTACGTGAAGTTTGAATCTGTGGTAAAAGAACAGGCCGAACCTATTATCGACCGGGTACTGGAAAACAACTTTGCCGATTTTGAAGGCGCTGAAGTGGAAAAACTGGAGAAACTCGTTACTGCACTGCACAAGCCGGAAGTAAAAGAAGATAAAGAAAAAACGGCCAAGATTATGGACGACATCAAAGAGATGTCGCGTAATAAGACCGAGATCATGCAGCAGGCCAAAATCATGCTGCAGCAATGGGAAGCCGGCAACCCGGAAGTAAGGGAACTGTGGGCCACCATGAACAGCTGGGTGTATGAAGGCTTTGCAGAAACCTACAACCGCCTGGGCATTAATTTCGACAAGATGTACTATGAGAGTGAAACCTACCTGTTAGGTAAAAACCTCGTAGCAGAAGGACTGGAGAAAGGCGTTTTATTCAGAAAAGAAGACAATTCTGTATGGATAGACCTCACCGCCGATGGACTTGATCAAAAGCTGCTGCTCCGTGGAGATGGCACCTCTGTATATATGACACAGGACCTGGGTACCGCCCGTTTGAAATACGAGGATTACCACATGGACCAGAGTGTGATTGTAGTGGCAGATGAACAGAACTACCATTTCAAAGTACTGCAACTGATCCTGGAAAAGCTGGGCGAGCCCTCTGCTCCTGGTCTCCTGCACCTCAGCTATGGCATGGTGGAATTGCCACATGGTCGTATGAAAAGCAGGGAAGGTACTGTAGTGGATGCAGATGACATGATCACTGAAATGATACAGACTGCAGAAGAAAATGCCAAAGAACTCGGTAAAAAACTGGATACTTTTTCTGAAGAAGAGCTGCATGAACTGTACGACACCGTAGGTATGGGTGGTTTGAAATTCTTCCTGCTGCGTGTAGATCCTAAAAAGAAAATGATCTTTGATCCTAAAGAATCTATTGACCTGCATGGATTCACCGCCACCTTCATCCAGTATGCACATGCGCGTATTAAATCCATTATCAGGGAAGCAGGTCCGGTAGCAGATCTGGCTACATTCAGTTACACCGGCGAATTGTTACCGCTGGAAAAAGAACTGATCATACTGAACGAACAATTCCCAGGCGTGCTGGCAGAGGCTTATCGTGAGTTGAGTCCGTCTGTTATTGCCAATTATATTTTCTCCATTGCACAGTTATTCAATTCTTTCTATGGAGAAAGAGTAGATGGGGTACCTACCTATTCTATTGTAAGAGCGGCTACAGAAGAAAAGAAAAAACTGCGCCTGCAAATTATCATGCTCACTGCCAACATCATTCAGCAGGGTATGAAATTAATGGGGATCCGGGTACCAGAACGGATGTAAAAAGCATTTTTTATATAATAGAAAAAGGAAGGCCAATCGCCTTCCTTTTCTTTTTTTAAATAAACGCTGCAAGCCTTACGAATCACAGCGTTAGCAGCTTGCGACCGCCGTGGCCGAAACTGCCGAAGAAAATACCACAGTAAGCAGCAACGAAAAAAGGAGCTTGCCTATCCTTTATGCGCTGTTTAAAATCCTTCTACACTGTGGCAAATAATTTTATCCGTAGTCACTTCTTTTTCTCCTATCAAGATAGCTTTATCACACAGGGCTTCCCCTTTCTCCTGCTCACCTGCACCCATATACGATTTTCCGAGCATAAACATAGCAAAAGCATTGGTAGGTTGCAAGTGCAACACTTTTTTCCATTGTACAATCGCCCGTTTAAAAAGCCGCTTGTCGTACAGGTCGTGCGCCTGCTGTTGATAATGACCTGCTATTACCGGCGTATCCTTAACAACGTATAGACCAGGCCGATAGTTTACCGCTATCCGCTGTTTCTTATTAAAGTAACCAGCTGCCGGTTCACTATAGATTGCAATAAATAGTATAATGGTACATATACTGATTATGAGCTGGCAGGGTTTCATGAATCGCGGCACTTAAAGTGGGTGCCGGACAAATATAGAGTATATATAATTTATATGCAATAAATTATATATACTATTTTCTAGCCGTTAAGTTCATCTCCGCTGAAAGACAGCGGTAACAGATCATTTGCACGGTTAATAACATATATTTTACCACTCAGACCTCCCAGGATAAGCCGGATAGGGGCATCCTGTTTCGCTTCATATTCAGATATTGCCTGCCGGCACATGCCACAGGGTGAAATGGGATGCGAACTATCGCCATTGATATTATGATAGCTGATAGCAATGGTATCAATATCTATATTGGGATATACAGAAGCTGCAGAAGCCAGCGCTACTCTTTCTGCACATAAACCAATCGGGAAAGACGCATTTTCCTGGTTAGAACCAGCTACTATTTCACCATTGGCCAGTCTGATGACGGCTCCCACCTGGAAATGTGAATAAGGTGCATAGGCATATGCTGTTACTTCACGGGCTTCCTTGAGCAACCATGCATCCGCATCATCAAGGCCAGTAATATCATCGTAAACGAGGTATTCAATATGCAGCGATTGTTTTTCCATATCAGCGTTTTTGGGTAGTACTTACGGCCGTGGGCTTGTCGGGGTAAGACAACTACGGACCGGCGATATGCCGGTCCGTAATTTACTTTAAATTATATTTAGGTACAATTACTTACTTAATATTTCTGAAGATACGGCTCCAGCGGATACCACCTTCTCCGTAACTCATCCAGATCAACCATGCCTTACCGACTACGTGATCTTCCGGTACAAAGCCCCAGAAGCGGGAATCCAGGGAGTTATTCCGGTTATCACCCATCATCCAGTAATAATTCATTTTGAAAGTATAGGAATCAGCAGCTTGACCATTGATAATGAATTTACCATCTTTTCTTTCCAGTGTATTGCCTTCGTATACACGTATAATACGGTCGTATAAGGCAATATTGCTTTCTTCCAGTTTAACGGTAGCTCCTTTTTTAGGCACATACATAGGACCGAAGTTTTCATCTGTCCATTTGAAATGCGCGGTATCATGCGGGAAAACGCTGTTGTAATTAAAGTCTGCAAAATTAGATTCCTCGTAGATCGTCACACTTTTAACAATCGGAAATTGTTTTAGCGCAGTAACGTTTGCCGGTGTGAGGTTATACAGAAATTTGTTGCCATCAATCTGGTAGAAGTCCGGCGGTGTGGTAGCAATGCCCAATTCTTCCAGCCTGCTGGAATTCAGCTGATCACCGGTGGTTTCTACAATGTATTTATGCTGACTACCAGCAGGAACAGGTGCTGCCTTACCATTGATATATACAGCGCTATGAATGATCTGTAAGGTATCGCCGGCTTGTGCCATGCAACGCTTAATATAATTCTCGCGCTTATCTACCGGGCGTTGAATAATCTGAAATGAGTTCTGTACTGCCTGCCAGCCATTTGCCCTTACCATGTTATAATAACTGGGATCGGGTGAATCTATGGCCACAGTATCACCTTCCGGGAAGTTAAATACCACTACATCATAGCGTTTAATGTCGGAAAAGCCGGGTAAGCGTCTGTACTTCCATTTTACCGCTTCAGAATAAGCTTTGGCAGATTTAGTGAAGGGCAGTGTATGGTGCACAAAAGGCACTGCCAGGGGGGTCATGGGGATACGTGGACCGTAACTGATCTTACTTACAAACAGAAAATCGTTCACAAGTAAGGTCTTTTCCATAGAGGGGGTCGGGATCGTATAGGCCTCAAAAATAAAGGTGCGGATAAGCGTGRCTGCTATGATAGCGAAGATACCAGCGTCTAACCATTCTCTAACCGCAGATTTCTTTTTCTTTGGCTGACTGTCTTTGTTTTTTTTCCAAAATGCCAGGTTCATTCAGTTACGCTTATTAGATGCTTAAAAAGGCAAATATAATATTCTGTTGTTAGCCAGTAGCTATTACTTTACAAAAGTTTTCTTAAAAATAGATTAAAAGATAGTTTATTATAATTTTCGCCCATATGGTGCCACGACAAATGAATTGCCTAAATTTGACTTTTTACTATACCTGCGTTGAATACATTTACCATTAAGGATATTGAAAACTTTACCGGTATAAAGGCACACACGATAAGGATCTGGGAACAACGTTATCCGCTTTTTCAGGCCAGGAGAAAGGACACTAATCATAGAACATATGATAGCGATGATCTGAAAACGTTATTGCGCATAGCCTATTTATACCATCACGGGATAAAGATCTCGCGCATAGCTGCTTTGTCGGCAACGGAACAAAACAAATTGTCACTGGAAATTGCGATGGAAGGGAAATCCACCCTGTTACCCGTAAATGACCTGATTGCTGCCGCCCTCGACTATGACCATCAACAGTTTGAGCGCATTTTTTATAACCAGGTATTACACCTGGGCTTTGAAAAATGCATTACACAGGTTGTGTATCCTTTTCTTGAAAGGATAGGCGTATTATGGTTAACAGGGAATGTAATACCCGCGCAGGAACATTTTTCCTCCAACATTATCCGCACCAAAATAATGACAGCGATTGACGGGCAGCCCATGAATCCTGCTGCTACAGAGCATTTCCTGTTGTTTTTACCGGAAGGGGAATTTCATGAGATTCCGCTGTTATATGCACAATACCTGCTGAAAAAACAAGGTAAGCTGGTGACCAGCTTCGGCGCCAATGTGCCGCTGGACGATTTGCATGCGTTCCTGGCTGCAAAGAAAGTAACCCATATTTATACCCATTTACTCACCAATCTCTCTTCCTTCACCATCACTGAGCTGACAACAAAACTCAGTCTGCAATATCCGGATATAAAGTTGTTGGTGGCTGGTCCGCAGACGAAGTTGCTGACACGCCCATTGCCGGCGAATGTACTAATAGCGGAAAGCCTGGAAAAGTTGTTGTCTTTTAGTAATTAGTTATAGTACACCTGCTAATATCTCATTGATTTCACGGGCGCGGTTCAGCACCATAAAGTGGCCGCCATCGGGGATCAGGTGGGTCGGTTTCAGGTATTTAACGGGGAAAGGCAGGTCTTTGGCACCATGAATATGGACCAGTCCTTCGGGTACTTCTTCATTTTCCCAATGCAGGATAGCATTTACAGCCCACCGCATATAGGTATAATCCCGCTTCGCGAGATATTCATTTACCAGTGTCCGCTCTGCTTCGGTTTCTATATTGAGAAATTTTCTAACGATGACATTCCTGCGCTGGTAAAGAATCTGATCGGGGAGTTTATGCAGGCCGAGTCGTTTTACCCAGTTGTAATAAGGTGGTTTTTCCGAGCTGAGTTTAATGCTGGAAAGCAGGATATTCTTTTCTACGGGGATATGCCGGGCTATTTCCAGGCTCATCATACCACCAAAGGATACACCCATCAGGGAAACAGGCCCATCAGCCGTAATACCTTCTGCCATACGGGCGGCATATCGGCTGATGGGCTCATCCTGCAGGGGAGCGATCCACTGCAGGTGATGCACCTGGTAGTTGGTGGGGAAACGCAGGTTATTAAAAATGCGTTCATCCGCCCCAAGTCCACTGATCAGATACAGGTGTTTTTGCATATAGCTGATTAAGAACTTACTTTTTTCTTATCGCGGGCAGGTACTACAAAATCATCCACATCATCTACAGTAATGGTTTTACCGGATAAGATGATCAACCTTTCCACCACGTTTCGGAGTTCGCGGATATTACCTGTCCAGTTGTGATTTTGCAGGGCTTTCATCGCTTCTTTATCTATTGCTTTACGGGAAATACCATATTCACTGCAAACGCTGTCCAGGAAACTATCTACCAGTAAAGGAATATCATCTCTGCGATCGTTCAGGGAAGGTACATGAATCAGGATCACACTTAAACGGTGATACAAATCCAGGCGGAAATTTTTGCCTTCCACTTCCTGCAGCAGGTCTTTATTGGTTGCTGCCACTACACGAACATCCACACTGATTTCTTTATCACCACCTACGCGGGTGATCTTCCCTTCCTGTAAAGCGCGTAGTACTTTTGCCTGAGCACTGAGACTCATATCCCCTATTTCATCGAGGAAAAGGGTACCACCGCTGGCCTGTTCAAATTTACCGATGCGTTGTTTTACCGCGGAAGTAAAGGAACCCTTTTCGTGACCAAACAATTCACTTTCTATCAATTCACTTGGGATAGCAGCGCAGTTTACTTCTACCATAGGGCCGGCGGCGCGGTTGCTGCGTTCATGCAACCAACGGGCTACCAGCTCCTTACCTACCCCGTTTTCGCCGGTCACCAATACCCGGGCATCTGTAGGGGCTACCTTTTCTATGGTTTCCCTGATCTTCAGCAGCGGGCTTGACTGGCCTATCATTTCCGGCACCTTATTTACCTTGCGGCGCAGGGTTTTGGTTTCGGTGACCAGGTTGGTTTTATCCATGGCATTACGCAGGGTAATGAGCAGGCGATTCAGATCCGGTGGTTTGGAAATATAGTCGTAGGCACCTTTTTTCACGGCATCTACGGCAGTATCAATGTTGCCGTGACCAGACACCATGATAATAGGAATGTCACCGTTCACTTCCCGTGCTTTCTCGAGAAATTCCAGTCCATCCATTTTAGGCATTTTGATGTCGCACAAAACGGCATCATATGGCTTTGCCTGGAACATTTTAAATCCTTCCATGCCGTCTGCGGCCTCATCTACCTTATACCCTTCATAACTTAAAATTTCCGTGAGCGTTTTACGAATACTTTTTTCGTCGTCTATTATTAGAATGTTAGCCATAATCGAGTTTGATTTTGTATTACCAGCAATTAGCTGCCATTTATACAACGGGCAAAAATAAAGATTAATCAGTTAAAATTGCAGTATATCTAATATCATTTAACATGTCGGAAACAATTGAGATCGTGTCCTATAATTCCCTTTGGCCGGAAGAGTACCGGGAGATCGCCCTGCAGCTCAAAAATGCACTGGGGGAATATGCGCTGGCCATTGATCATATTGGTTCTACCAGTGTGCCGGGTTTACCGGCGAAAGATGTGATTGACGTACAGGTAACCGTAGCCTCCCTGGACTTACCATTGCAGCCGGAACTGGAACAGCTGGGATATACTAGAAAAGCACACCTGACAGATCACCGGCCCCCCGGCAGGGATGATCTGGCAGACATAGAACTACAAAAAGATTATTATTTCAGAAATAACAGGAGAATCAATCTGCATGTGCGGGTAGCGGGCCGGTTTAATCAGCAGTATGCATTGCTGTGCCGGGATTATCTGCGTACGCACCCACATGCTGCCCAGGCCTATGCGGTGGTGAAACAACAACTCTCTAAATATTTTCCGCATAACGCAGATGCGTATTACGATATCAAGGATCCGGTGTTTGATCTGATCATGGAAGGGGCCTATGAGTGGAGGAAGCTGTTAGCTGTTAGCTTTTAGCTGTTAGTCTTTAGCGAATGGGGGAGCGAGGGTATTTGAGCGGTTAACACTGATAGATGGCGATATAGCTGTTAGCCATTAGCTGTTAGCTTTTAGTCTTTAGCGAATGGGGAGCGAGGGTATTTGAGTGGTTAACGTTGATAGATGGCGATATAGCTGTTAGCCATTAGCTGTTAGCTTTTAGTCTTTAGCGAATGGGGGAGCAAGGGTATTTGAGCGGTTAACGTTGATAGATGGCGATATAGCTGTTAGCCATTAGCTTTTAGTCTTTAGCGAATGGGGGAGTAAGGATATTTGAGTGGTTAACATTGATAGATGGCGATATAACTGTTAGTGTAATACAGTGCTATTGCTCATCTTCGCTGCATTGTGCTAACAGCTAATGGCTAAAAGCTAAAAGCTCTTGAAATTCAGCAAACAGTCTACTACCTTTACAGGATTTATGCGTAATTTCATCATATATAAAGTGCCAATACCTGTAATATCCATCCGCATATGAATGATTTTTTGGAAGAGTTGAAGCGGCGGCACCAACTGGCAGCGGCGAATGCCTATCCGGCTACCGGTGCAGTAGATGATTTCGTCAGCAATCTGGTCAACTGGCTTTTTCCGGAGCACACGGGTCAGGTAATGGCCGATCCAGTAGTACTGGAGCAATACAGCCATCAGCTGGAAGCACAGTTACAGCAGTTACTGCAATCTATGGTGCATCAGTTGCCCACAGATACGGCTGCTTTGAGTGGGACTTTTATGAGTAAAGTCCCGGTAATTTATGATGAGCTGACCAAAGATGCAGGCGCCATTTACCAGGGTGACCCGGCTGCGTCCTGTATATATGAAGTGATCCGGGCTTATCCGGGTTTTTATGCCATTGCTTTTTATCGCATTGCGCATGCCCTGTACAACCTGAAAATACCGGTGTTACCGCGTATGATTACAGAACTGGCGCATTCCCGTACCGGTGTGGATATTCATCCGGGAGCAGTAATTGCCCCCTGGTGTTGTATAGATCATGGAACTGGCATCGTTATCGGGGAAACAACCGTCATAGGACCACATGTAAAGCTGTACCAGGGCGTTACCCTGGGAGCGCTGAGCATAGAAAAGAGTATGGCGCGCAGCAAAAGGCATCCTACTATTGAAGAACATGTAGTGATCTATGCCGGCGCCACTATACTGGGCGGAGATACTATAATTGGCCATCACAGTGTAATTGGTGGTAATGTGTGGCTCATTAAAAGTGTAGAACCATTTTCCAGAATCTATTACAAAGCAGAACATAAATTTTCAGACACAAATCAGGATTAATACAATACAATGGCTTCCATCATAGATCTCATCGGTAATACGCCGATGGTAGAATTGAAAAATATTTCGGTTAATCCGGCGGTGAAAATATTTGCCAAGCTGGAAGGCAACAACCCCGCAGGCAGTGTGAAAGACAGGGCTGCTTATGGTATGATCAAAGGGGCGCTGGACAGAGGCGATATTAAGCCGGGTATGAAACTGATTGAAGCTACCAGTGGTAATACCGGCATTGCATTGGCCATGATTTCCAGCCTGTTTGGACTGGAGATTGAACTGGTAATGCCGTCAGATGCCACCAGGGAGCGTGTACTCACTATGGAAGTATACGGCGCCAAAGTAACACTTACGCCAAAGGAGTTATCGATGGAAGGTTCTATAGATTATGCCAACGACAAGGTGGCCCAGGGGGGTTATTTTATGCTGAACCAGTTTGCCAATCCTGACAACTACGGCATGCACTACAAGACTACCGGACCTGAAATATGGAAGGATACGGAAGGCGCCATCACTCATTTCGTGAGCGCTATGGGTACTACCGGTACAATTATGGGCGTATCGCGTTATTTAAAGGAACAAAATCCGGAGATACAGATAGTAGGTTGCCAGCCTACAGATGGTTCCAAAATTCCTGGCATCCGCAAGTGGCCGGAGGCATATCTTCCTAAAATATTTGAAAGACCAAGAGTAGACCGCATCATGGATATTTCAGAAGAAGAAGCCAGGATCATGACCAAAAGACTGGCAAAAGAAGAAGCTGTTTTCTGTGGTATGAGCAGCGGAGGCGCTGTGGCAGCGGCAGTACGGGTATCTCAGGAACTGCGTAGTGGCATTATCGTTAGTATCATCTGCGATCGCGGGGACAGGTATTTATCGAGTGATCTGTTTGCTTAGCTTTTAGCTTTTAGCTGCCAGCTATTAGTTTTTACCGGTTAAATTACAGCAGTTATCCATCATTACTATAAAAGAGAAAGGAGCGAAGATGATCTTCGCTCCTTTCTCTTTATAATCTTCGCTCTTATCTAAAAGCTAACTGCTAATAGCTAACAACTATTTCTTCATATACATTACTTCTTTCACCAGTTTCACGGTACGCTCAACATCAGGCAGGTACTGTTTAACCAGGTTAGGCGCATAGTGCATAGGAGCATCCTGTGCAGTAATACGACGGATAGGTGCATCCAGGTAGTCGAAACCTTCTTTCTGGATACGGTAAGTGATTTCAGAAGAGATGCTTGCAAAAGGCCATTGTTCTTCTACGATTACCAGGCGGTTCGTTTTCTTTACAGATTCCAGGATGGTGAACCAATCCAGCGGACGAATGGTACGCAAATCGATTACTTCTGCTTCGATACCTTCTTTTGCCAGTTCTTCTGCTGCACCCAGTGCTACTTTCATCATTTTGTTGAAAGAAACGATGGTTACATCTTTACCTGCACGTTTAATATCTGCTTTACCAATAGGGATGATGTATTCTTCTTCAGGCACTTCACCCATATCGCCGTACATTAACTCACTTTCCATGAAAACAACCGGATCGTCATCGCGGATAGCCGCTTTAAGCAACCCTTTTGCATCATAAGGGTTAGAAACGGATATTACTTTCAGCCCGGGGATATTGGCATAGTAGCTTTCGAAAGCAGTAGAGTGCTGAGCGCCGAGCTGTCCTGCAGAACCGTTAGGTCCGCGGAAAACGATCGGGCAGCCCACTTGTCCACCACTCATCGCGAGCATTTTGGAAGCGGTATTGAGGATCTGATCCAACGCCAGTACAGCGAAGTTCCAGGTCATGAATTCAAGAACCGGACGCAGGCCGTTCTGAGCAGCACCTACGCCAATGGCAGTAAATCCGAGTTCTGCGATCGGCGTGTCAATTACGCGTTTTGGACCAAACTCATCCAGCATTCCCTGGCTCACTTTATAAGCACCATTGTATTCGGCTACTTCCTCCCCCATAAGGAATACCCGTTCATCACGGCGAAATTCCTCCTGCAGGGCTTCTCTTAAGGCTTGTCTGAAAGCTATCTGACGCATGCTATTCTTAATTGAAAGTTTAATTGCCTTTATCGAAAGGCAGGGCAAAAATATTGTTTGTTAGCGAAAAAGCAAAGTAAACGCCCGATTAATAATTATTATGCCCCTGACATACACATTGTTGGCGGTTAATTAAAATAATTATATATATTTATATTTTATAACATTATTGAAGCCTGCCAACAATTTCCCGCTGTCATGATTACCATCACTATCCTGACCTTATGCTTTTTAGCTGCCCTTTCCTGTAAAATCAAAAAGGCCCGTTCTCCTGTCCTCCAGGTACTTTTATGGTATCTTCACCTGGTTTTTGGTTGCTTTGCCGGACTATGTCTGCTCCTGATGCTGAATAATTACGGTTTTAAAGGCACCCAGACAGAAAGGATTTTCTTTACCCTCTACGCCGGAACCGGCATGCTGTTATATGGCTTAACGAAACCAGACAATGACGCCAGGTATGCCTACCTGCTATGCTTCTTTGGTTTTCCTTTTGTGCTGCTACTCGGATTATTGATTCCTCCCCTGCGTACCATTACCCTCGTGGCAGCTATTACCCTACTCTCCGACAGTGAGTTTCAGCGCTATAATATTGATGATGATTATGCCCTGCAAACAAAAACCACCAGCATCTTATCCACCTACCCGGCATATAGCCTGGTAGAAGACAAATATTTATTCTTTGAGAAAATAACACCTGATGTAGTGACGCCCAGGACCACCCTGCATTCCCTGAAGATGTTGAAACGCGGACAGGATAGTGTTTGGATCAGGTTGAACAACCGGGATACGGTGATTGCAATTAGCTATTAGCCATTAGCTTTTAGCTTTTAGCAAAATGCAGCGGAGATAAACATATATTTATGTTCTCCGCTGCATTTTGCTAAAAGCTAAAAGCTAATGGCTAATAGCTAAAAAAACTATACTTTTTCAATAATAATCGCACTTGCTCCACCACCGCCATTGCAGATACCTGCAACGCCGTAACGGGCATTCTGCTGATGCAGGATGGAATTGAGGGTTACCACGATACGTGCACCGCTGCAACCAATAGGATGTCCCAGGGCTACTGCACCGCCCCATACATTTACTTTATCCAGCGGCAGACCAAGGTCTTTTGCATTGGCAATAGGCACGCAGGAAAACGCTTCATTTACTTCCGCATAATCCATATCCCCTATTTGCAAGCCAGCTTTGGCCAGGGCATTGTTGATGGCTTTTAMCGGCGTAGTTGTAAACCATTCCGGCGCCTGGGAAGCATCTGCAAAGCTGATGATTTTAGCCAATGGCTTCAATCCCAGTGCTTTCAGCTTTTCACCGCTTACCAGTACTACTGCTGCTGCACCATCATTGATATTGGAAGCATTGGCGGCGGTGATGGTACCATCTTTCTGAAAACTTGGTTTCAGGGTAGGCACTTTTTCAAAGATGACTTTTTTATAGTCCTCATCTTCTGCCACCGTTACCACCTGTTTACCAGGTACCTGCACCGGTACTACTTCTTCCTTAAAATAACCTTTTTCCCAGGCAGCTGCTGAACGTTTGTAGCTTTCAATAGCGTAGGCGTCCTGGTCTTCCCGGGTAATGTGATACTCTGTAGCACACAGTTCTGCTGCGTTGCCCATATGGAAATCCTTGTAAGGATCCCAGAGACCATCACGGATAATACCGTCTATAATGTTTCCATGTCCCAGTTTATATCCTGTACGGGCTTTATCCAGGTAATAAGGGGCTGCGCTCATGTTTTCCATGCCGCCGGCCACCACTACTTCGTTATCACCCAACATAATGCTTTGTGCGCCCAGCATAATTGCTTTCATGCCGGAGGCACATACTTTGTTAACAGTAGTACAGGGTACACTATTGGGAACTCCCGCTGCCAGACTGGCCTGGTTGGCAGGGGCCTGACCCAGGTTGGCACTGAGTACATTGCCCATATACACTTCATTCACTTCTGTTGCTGCAATACCTGCTCTTTCCAATACTGCTTTGATAACGGTAGCACCGAGCTGTATAGCCGGAACGCCTGACAATGCACCATTGAATGAACCTATTGGTGTGCGGGCGGTAGCTACTATAAATACTTCTTTCATCTGATAAATAAGATTGATTTGGCTAATTGATAATCTACCAAATATAAGGAAAGATAGGTGAACAATAATGGCGCAGAAGACCGGATCTTCTGCGCCGTTAGCTTCATCTGGTTATATATTACTGGATAACGATGGGAGTTGCTTTTTCTTTATCAGCTCCCTTGTTCTGAATGTAATAAACACCTTTAGGTTGTGTACTCAGGTCCAGTCTGATCTGCCGATCCTTCATTATTTCCGTACGTACCAATGTGCCACTGCTATTGTATACCTCTATCACTAAAGAGGTAGCCGGCACTTTCTCCAGCTTAAGGTACACAACGCCATTAGATGGATTGGGGAAGACATTCAGTTTGCGAACAGTTACCCCAAGGTCCGTCAGGCTCGTCTTCACCAACGTGTAGTTATTACTCAGCCGCGCCTGCATAAAAGCCAACACCCGGATGGAATCGCTCACCGTACGTCCATACATACTTACCTTTAATTTGTAAGTACCAGGCTGACTAATTGTGATGGTCCGGGAGGTATCACCGGTAGACCACAAATAAGTAATATCATGATTCCAGATGCCTCCGATTGCGGTTACCGCATCCAGGGTGATCGAATGGCCCGGCAAAATGGTGGTATCGGGGCCGAGATTAACGCTCACAAAGGGGATGATCTCTACCTGTCTCCTGACGGAATCAATCACATGTAAACTATCCTTCACCCGCATGTATACCTGGTAAATGCCTGCCTGCGAATAAGTGTGCGAAACGCTGCTGCCTGTGCCAGTGGTGTAATCTCCGAAATTCCATAAATAGGTGGCGTTACCTGTACCTGGTGCAGGAACCGCTGTAAAGTTCATCGTCAGCTGACCGTTATTAGCCCTGCTGTAACTGAAGTCTGCCCGTTGCTGCTGTGGGTGGCGTACCACAATGGTATCGCTGGCGGAGCGTCCGTACATCGTGGCTTTCAGCCAATAGGTACCGGGCTGTGTCACCGTTATACTCCTGCTGGTATCACCGGTAGACCATAACCAGGTCACATCGTGGTCCCAGAATCCAACCGCAGATACACCGTCCAATACGAGCCCCGTACCTGGAGCAATGGTAGTGTCCTGGCCCAGGTTAACGGTAACAGGTGGCCTGATCGTTATAATGTGTGAGATGCTGTCCTCCTGATGGGCTACGGTATCTGCTACCCATAAGGTAACCAGGTAATCACCTGGATGTGCATAAGTATGTGCAGGATTGTAAGCCGAAGAAGAGGTGCCATCGCCAAAATTCCATTTACGCTTGCCAATGTAGTTCCGCAGGCCGGTGTAAAATTCAGTAAACTTCATGGTGAACAGTCCATTGTTCACCCGCTGCGCTGTAAAATTGGCTTTCAGACGACAATTGTTGGTCACTACAATCGTATCTGCACTGACCTTGTTACCATAGGTAACAGCAAGCCAGTAAGTACCGGGTTGTGTTACCAACACGTTCCAGGTGGTATCGCCGGTAGACCACGAGTAGGTAGCTCCCGCAATTGTTTCTCTGGGCGCCAGCCGGAGGCTAAATCCCGGGCATAGCGATGTATCCGGTCCCAGGTATACCTTTACCGGTAAAGAATCTCTTTGGTTTGTGGTGAAATTTAGCGGAAGGGATTTTGCCTGTCTACTGAAAATCAAAAAACTAAAAATAAAAAGTAGTAGATATTTATTCATGGGTTAAGGGTTTTCATTTTGCTTGAAGAGCCATAAAATTATGCATTCCTTCAACTAATTTAAATTTATTAACATACATGATACCTTTGCCTGCACTTTTCCAGCCTTCGTCAATTTCCCGTATGTTTGCAGTTGCGTGATATCTCAAAACTCCATACAACAGATCCTCAGCCGCATAGACATTGTGGAAATAGTGGGCTCCTTCGTTAAACTTAAAAAAAGGGGCGCCAACTACCTGGGTTTGTGCCCGTTTCACAACGAAAAATCCCCGTCTTTCACCGTTTCTCCTGGCAAAGAGATTTATAAATGCTTTGGTTGCGGCGCCAGCGGCAATTCCATCAGCTTTATCATGGAGCACGAAAAGTACTCCTATGTAGAAGCGCTGCGGTGGCTGGCACAACGTTACCAGGTAGAGCTGGAAGAAACAGAGKTAAGTCCTGAGCTGAAACAGCATCAGCTCATGGCGGACAGTTTGTTTATCATCAACAACTACGCCCGGGAGTATTTTACAGATGTCCTTTTCAACAAAGAAGAAGGGCAGAATGTAGGCCTTAGTTACTTCGAAGAACGCGGATTTACGGAAGAAACGATCAAAAAGTTTCAGCTGGGCTACTGTATGAATACCTTTGACTCCTTTGCAAAATCAGCATTGGATAAGGGGTATAACCTGGAATACCTGCAAAAAACGGGGCTGGTAGCCATCCGTAATGATCAGCCGGCAGATAATTATCGCGGGCGTGTGATTTTCCCTATTCACAACCAATCCGGTAAGATCCTGGGATTTGGTGCACGTATCCTGGTAAAATCAGACCGGGCACCTAAGTACATCAACTCTCCCGAAAACGAGATCTATGTAAAAAGCAGGGTACTGTACGGTACCTATTTTGCACGGCATGCCATTGATAAACTCAATGAATGTTTGCTGGTAGAGGGATATACAGATGTGGTTTCCCTGCACCAGGCTGGTGTGGAAAACGTGGTAGCGTCCAGTGGTACTTCGCTTACGCAGGATCAGCTCCGGCTGATAAAGAAATATACCAATAACCTCACTATCCTCTATGATGGGGACAGTGCTGGTGTGAAGGCTGCACTTCGTGGGCTGGATATGGCCATAGAAGAAGGCCTGAACGTGAAACTGGTATTGCTGCCGGACAAAGAAGATCCGGATAGCTATGTGCAGAAGATAGGTGCAGAAGCGTTCCGCGAATTCATCAAAGATAATAAGCAGGACTTCGTACTGTTTAAGCTGCAGCTGAGCATGCAGGAAGCAGGCACCGACAGCAATAAAAAATCGCAGCTGGTAAATGAAATTGCCGAAACCATTTCCAAAATTGATAAGGCAGAAGATTTTACCCGGCAGCAGGATTATATCCGGCAATGCAGCCAGTTATTACATATTGATGAACAAGGGCTGATTCAGCTGGTCAATAAATTTATCCGTGACAGGCTTGTCAAACGTGAGCAGGCCCACGCCCGTAATAACCCCGCTCCCGACGACGATGGACTCAGCGAAGAGGCCATTGCCGCTATGGAAGCTGCCGAGACAGGCATTTCTGTAGAATCGCTGATCAACGGGCACGAAAAGCAGGAGAAAGAGCTGGTAAAAATCTTACTCCGCTTCGGTGATAAACCATTTAGTGAAGAAGAGAATAGTACGGTGGCAGATTATGTCTTCCATCTCCCCTATGACTTTGAAGCACTTGCAGAAAGCGAAGTGGTAAAAAGAATCTTAAGAGAATATAAAGTGCTGTATGATACCGGTAATCTGCAGGATAAGAAATGGTTCCTGTATCATGAGGACCAGGTTTTGTCCAAACAAATTGCCAATATCCTCGAAGATAAGGAGGCGGACCTCAGCATGAACTGGAAAGACCGTTTTGAAATAGATACCGTGTATGGGGATAATGCTTATCTGAAAGATACCATCTCTACTACCAACTATCTTATTCTCCGTAAGATCAAAAAGCTGATCTACGAAAACCAGGAAGAAGCGAAGAAGGCGACGGACATGGATCAGATCATGAATTGCCTGGAAATGCAGAAACACCTGAACTCTCTGGAAAAAGAGCTCACTAATGGTATGGGTACCGTTATTTTCAAATAACCGTTTACGTTAGTATAAAAAAATAACCCACGGTGCTATACCGTGGGTTATTTTTATGCTGTTATCACTATTTTCAGATCCGTTCCCATACCTGGAACGAAAATGCGTATTGATTTTTTTCATCTGCTTCATGACGCTCATCCCTGACCAGTTCGAACTCTCCCCCATCTATCTGCGGGAAGAACGCATCTCCGGGAACAACGGCGTATACGCGGGTAAGATAAATACGTTCAATTAACGGCCATGCCTGTTCGAAGATCTGGGATCCGCCGGTAATAAACAGCTCCTCTCCTTCAAATGTTTTTGCTTTGGCAATCCCCTCTTCAATAGAACGTACTACATAAGCGCCTTCCGGCCGATAATCCGGCTGCCGGGTAATCACAATATTTGGTCTGCCTGGCAGGGCTTTGCCCAGGGATTCAAATGTTTTGCGTCCCATAACAATGGGTTTGCCCAATGTAGTGGCTTTAAAATATTTAAGATCCGTTGGTAAGCGCCAGGGCAGCATATTATTGATGCCAATAACATTGTTATCCGAGGCAGCTACAATGATGGATATACGCATATAAAGAAGGTTATATAGCTACCGGAGCTTTAATGGCTGGATGGAACTGATAATTGACCAGTTCAAAATCTTCATACTTAAAAGAAAAAATATCTTTTACTTCCGGGTTGATCTTCATCACCGGGAGCGGGAAAGGTTGTCTGCTTAATTGCAGGTTGGCCTGTTCCATATGGTTGCTATAAAGATGTACATCACCGAAAGTATGTATAAAATCTCCGGCGTCCAGGTTGCAGACCTGTGCCATCATCATGGTGAGCAGTGCGTAGGAAGCGATATTGAAAGGTACGCCCAGGAATACATCGGCGCTGCGTTGATACAGCTGACAGCTCAGTTTTCCACGGGTTTCCCCTTTGGCTGTATCTGCCGGGGTGACATAAAACTGGAACAGGCAATGACAGGGGCTGAGTGCCATTTCTGACAGTTCACCTACATTCCATGCGTTCACGATGATACGGCGGGAGTCCGGATTGTTTTTAATGGTGTTTACAGCCTCTGTAATCTGGTCGATTACTTTTCCGCTACGGGTTTCCCAGCTACGCCATTGCTTGCCGTATACAGGTCCCAAATCGCCATTTTTATCAGCCCATTCATCCCAGATGCTGACACCATGTTCTTTCAGCCAACCGGTGTTGGTGTCGCCTTTCAGAAACCACAATAATTCGTATATAATAGATTTAAGATGCAGTTTTTTGGTGGTGACCACCGGAAATCCTTCCTGTAAATTAAAGCGCATCTGGTAGCCAAAGCAGCTGGTAGTACCGGTTCCAGTACGATCTGTTTTAACGGCGCCTTCCCTGATAATATGTTGTAATAAAGATAGATACTGATCCATAAGGGCGCAATTTACGAAGTTTACAATCGAAAAAATATAACATAATTATATCAAACAAAAAAAACCGAAATACCTGTAAAATTTCGTAATCTGCTATAATAATTCAACATTACAACAAGATCGGCTTAATGAGAACTCCCTCCCCCGGAAGATGTACTGAAAAACCTGTGTTAGCCATTCCGGTAGGGTAATTACAGAGGAAAATAGTTTTAAATAATACAACCAAAATCAAGAACAGTTTTAGTCCTTTAATCATCAAAATTACTATCAAACTATATGATAAAATAACCTCTTTTACCACATCACCATTTATCTAAACCAAACAAGCTATGCTTCTACCAAAATCCAGCTTGCTGGTACTGCTATGCCTGTGCAGTACCCTGGCACTATTTGCGCAACAAAGTATTTCCGGAAAAATAAAGGATGCCGTAAGTGGCAAACCTATTCCAGGGGTCACCGTTCGGGTACCCAATATGAACAAAGGCACCATCACAGACCCCGATGGCAAGTTCACCCTGGCCATTCCAGCTGGAACCACCAGTTTACTGGTGAGCTACACCGGCTACAAGAGTCAGACGGTGGCATTGAAACCAGGAGAAACGATATTGAATATTTCTATAGAAGAAGATTTTGCCCGTCTGGAAGAAATTGTGGTAACGGGTTTGGCCACCAATGTAAAGCGAAGTAACCTTGCCAATGCGGTAGCCACTATTTCCGGCAAGGAATTAAATGGAGTAGCGCCTGCCCAAACCTTTGATGCAGCCCTTAGTGGCAAAGTACCGGGTGCATTGATCACCGCCAACTCCGGAGCTCCCGGTGGTGGTATTTCCGTAAAAATGAGAGGTATTACTTCCGTATTCGGAAACTCCCAGCCCCTGTATGTAGTAGACGGTATTTTCTTCAATAACAGCAGTATCCCGGCCGGGTTGAATGATGTTACCGGCGCCGCTACCGCAGGCAATCCCAATAACCAGGATAACCCTTCCAGCCGTATTGCGGATCTGAACCCTGAAGACATTGAAAATATTGAAATTCTGAAAGGTGCTTCAGCGGCAGCCATGTATGGCGCCAAAGCAGCAGCTGGTGTAATTATTATCACCACTAAAAAGGGGAAGACCGGTCAAACGAAAGTAAGTGTAAACCAGGAAGTAGGTTTCACCCAGGTAAGGCACCTGATGGGCGTACGCACGTTCACAGAAGATGCAGCCGCCGATCTGGCTGGTGCTGCCAGCAATCCGGATCCTGCTGTGCAGGCAAAACGGGCTGCTTATAAAGCACAGTTTAATACCGCCAAAAATGCAGGCAAGATCTATGACTATGAAAAAGAAATGTTTGGGCAAACCGGACTGGTATTGAACACCGGCGTTTCTCTCAGCGGAGGTAGTGAAAAGACCACCTTCTATCTCTCCGGCAACAGGAGGCAAGAAGATGGTATTGTGAAGAATACCGGTTATTTCAACAACTCCATTCGCCTGAATGTAGACCATAAAGTAAATGATCGTGTATTCCTTGGCGTTACTACCAATTATATAGGGTCTTCTGCTGACAGGGGGCTTACCAACAACGACAACAACGGTGTATCCTATGGTGTTGCATTGTCTTCCACACCTGATTTTGTGGAGCTGCATCCCAATGCACTGGGAGAATATCCGCGCAACCAGTTTGCTTCTTCCAACCCATTGGAAACACGTGATCTGATGGCCAACAACGAAAAAACCAACCGCTTTGTAGGTGGGGGTAACCTGGAAATTAAACTGCAGATGAGTGATCGTTCTACTACCCGCTTTATAGGTCGCGGTGGTATCGATTATTTTAACTTTAAAACCGCTGCACTGTTCCCCCGTAACCTGCAATTTGAAGAAAACAACCTGCAGGGACATTCTATACAGGGCAACACCAACAACACCAATACCAATATTGCGGGCTTCTTCATCAATTCATTTACACCTAATCCTAACCTCACGTTAAACAGTACAGTAGGTGCTACCCTGGAAAATGGTTTCATGGATAACATTGTTACCAATGCCACTAACCTGGTATCCGGACAAAGTAACCTGGACGCCAGTGCCAATACCAATACCCGCCAGTTCCGGCAGAAATTCCGGGATAATGGTATTTTCATACAGGAGGACCTTTCTCTTATGGATGCCATCACATTAAGTGCAGGTGTGCGTTTTGACAGGTCTACCAACAATGGTGACTACAAGAAGTACTATGTCTTCCCTAAAGGATCCTTTTCCTGGAACCTGACCAAAATGAAATTCTGGAATATTTCCAGCATTGATAACCTGAAGATCCGTGCCGCTTATGGACAGTCTGGCAACGTGCCTCCCTATGGCAGTAAATTTACCGCTATGCTGGGTAGTAATATCGGCGGATTCCCTGGTGTACTCGTGGACAACCTGCAGGGAAATCCCGATATCAAACCAGAACGGCAGGCAGAATTTGAAACGGGTTTGGATATCAGTGTGCTGAATGGCCGTATCAGCCTGGAAGCCAGTTACTATAACAAAAACATTTATGACGTACTGCTGCGCCATGCATTGCCTGCCTCCACCGGTTATGCCAATGAGTGGAAAAACAGTGGTGACCTAAAGAACGAAGGTATTGAACTGGGACTGAATACCATTCCCGTGAATACCGCCCAATTCAGGTGGAACAGTACTATTAACTTCTGGTTTAACCGCAGTAAAGTTACCAAACTGATCATTCCTCCATATGCCATTGGCGCTTTCGGTAACTCACTGGGAACTTTCTACCTGGAAGAAGGACAGCCGGCTACGCAGATCAAAGGTACTGTGGATGGTAAACTGAAACTTATCGGCAACTCAGAACCTAAATTCCAGATGAGCTTCTTCAATGAAGTGACCCTGTTCAAAAACTTCTCCCTCCGGTTCCTTATTCACTGGAAAAAAGGTGGCGACAACATTAATCTTACCCAGCTGCTGACTGACCTTGGCGCTACTTCCCCTGACTTTGATGAAGTGAGCAATGGCACCAAGGCAGGGCTTTACCGTCCCGGCGCCGGTGATGCATCTATTTATGTACAGGATGCTTCGTATGTGCGTATTCGTGAGATAGGTTTATATTACAACGTGCCGCTGAAAAACAACAAAACAATCAGAGGTTTACGTCTCGGCATTTCCGCCAACAACTTCTTTACCTGGACTAAATATGTGGGTTATGATCCGGAAGTTTCCAACTTCGGCAGTAACACCATTACTACTTCGCAAAGCCGCGGCAGTATTGGGTTATCTACTGGTGTAGATGTGATGCCTTTTCCTGCATCTAAAAGAGCCAGTTTTCACGTTGGTATAGATTTCTGATCATTTTCTCTCTGCTAATAAAATCATTCTATATGAAAAAGTATATCTCAACGATCGCTGTTGTTTTCTCGCTACTGTTCATCAATGCATGTCAGAAGGGAGAAATCAATAGTCTCAATACACCAGTTGTAGACGGTATTTCAAAAGATCCGTCCAGAAGTGATTTGTTTAACCTGGTAACCGGCGCCGAATCCGGGATGCGCAACAGTCTTGCTGCTTACCTGGATGGCGTAGGCGTTATAGGCCGTGAAATTTACCGTTTCTCTACTGCAGAACCACGGTATACCACGGATTTATTAGGTGGTGGCACCAAGCTGCTGGATAACAATACCTTTTATCTCACCAATCCATGGGCTTCCCGTTACCAGGTAGCCAGGCAGTGTTTTATCCTGCAGGATGCCATCAGGAATACCCGTACAGAAATTGCTTCCGATGCACAAAAGAAAGCCTTCCTGGGTTATTCAAAAACGCTGATTGGCTACCAGCTATTACTGAATATTAACCTGACCTATACCAATGGTGCCCGTATACCCGTAGCCAGTGGTGGCACCCTGGGACCGGTAATCACCAATACCGACCAGGTACTGGATTCTGTGTTGAAATTTTTGGATGAAGGCAAAACGGATCTCACCGGTTCTGAAGTGATTTTCCCATTATCCGCTGGTTTCAACGGATTTAAAGATGCTGCCGGCTTAATCAAATTTAACCGTGCGCTTGCGGCAAGGGTACATATTTACCGTAAAAACTGGGCAGCCGCGTTAACTGCGCTGAATGAATCTTTCTTCGACCTGAACGGTAATCTGAACATTGGCATCTCTCACAGCTTTTCTACCAACGGTGGTGACCTGGCAAATATCATGTTCATTGCGCCTAATGGTAACGGAGAAATAAGGGTATCGCATCCATCTTTCACCACTAATCTTGCTCCGGGRGACGACCGGCTGGATCTTAAAACAGCTACCCGTACTTCTTCTGCCAGTCAGGGTGGATTAACCGGCAACCGGGATGTGATCATATGGGCTTCCCCTAATTCACCTATCAGCATTATCCGTAATGAAGAACTGATACTGATCTATGCAGAAGCAAAAATTCAACTCAATGCCCTGCCTGATGCCATTGTTGCTATCAACAGGATCCGTACCGCCCATAATCTTGCTCCTTATCCCGGCCCATCCACGCAGGCAGCACTGATTACAGAACTGCTGTATAACAGGCGCTATTCCCTGTTCATGGAAGGACATCGCTGGATTGATGTAAGAAGATATAACCTGTTGGGCACCTTGCCTAAAGACAGACCAGATGATGACGTGTGGGAGAAATATCCGTTGCCTCAGAGTGAGAGCAATATTTAGAGAGCGGTTAGCCATTAGCTTTTAGCTTTTAGCAAAAATGCAGCGAAGAGAAACATATATACTATGTTCTTCGCTGCATTTTTGCTAAAAGCTAAAAGCTAATGGCTAATAGCTATTTAAATTCCCCTTCTCTTCATTTCCTTTCTGATCAGGGCCAGTTCTCGTCCCATTTGTCCGGCGATGGAAGTATTTTCCTGCGCCCTGCGAAGCAGGTAAGGCATTACCTCTTTTACCGGGCCATAAGGCAGATATTTACTGACATTGTAGCCGGCATGTGCCAGGTTAAAGGTGATGTTATCACTCATACCCAGCAACTGGGAGAAGCTAACATGCGGATGATTGTGAATAATGCCTTTTGCATCCAGCATACGGGCGGCCAGCATGCAGCTGTTTTCATTATGTGTACCAATGAAAACTGCGAGCTTATCCAGGTGATCCAGACAGTATTTCACTGCAGCATCATAATCCCTGTCTGTGGCTTCTTTACTCGGTTGTATTGGTGTAGGATAATTATTTTCTGCGGCGCGCTTATTTTCTTTTTCCATGTATGCACCACGTACCAACTTTGCTCCCAGCAGATACCCTTCTCTTTCTGCTTTCTGCAGCGATACCTGCAGGAAGTTGTAACGGTCGTGACAGTACATCTGGAAAGTATTATATACTACTACTTTTCCTCTGTTGAATAAAGACATCATCTCATCTGTGAGATCGTCAACCGGATCCTGAATCCAAGATTCTTCTGCATCCACCAGCACTGCTACGTTATGCCTGGAGGCAGCTTCCGCAATCGCATAGATGCGATTACGCACACGGATATATTCTTCCTGTTCTGCGGCGGATAAGGCTTCTTTACGATGCACCTTTTCCAGCAGGTCGAACCTGGCAAAACCGGTTATTTTAATGGCTATAAAAGGAATGTCGGGTCTGCTACCTGCGTATTGGATAGCCCGGATAAACTCTGGTACAGCAGCATCATAGCTATGTTCACCTTCCATGGCTTCCACCCCATAATCCAACGCAACGCCGACATGATAGTTGCCTAACTGCAATGCAGTCGTAGCCGCTTCTTCCAGGCTTTCGCCACCACAGAACTGTGAGAAAATAGTTTTTTTGATAATCCCTTTAATGGGTAATCTCAGTTTAAATGCGATGGGTGTCATCACTGAACCGAATTTTACCAACCAGGGTTTCCCTATATTACTAAAGAGAAAGTTGGCTTTTTTCAGTGCTTTGTCGGTCTTTGCCTCAAATGCAATAGCCGTATTATCAAATGATAAAGGTAGCTGCTTTTCCATGGGCCGCAAAGTTAGGGTGCGTCCACCTTTTAAACAAAAATCATTATAATATCAGCATATCTTTTTAACAGCGTTATCAGATATTGTCTATTGCTTCTCATAAATTGTTTAAGCATACCTGTTTACCGCTGTTTATTTTATTACTTTTAGGTCTTTTCTATTACATACAAAATTCCCGGAATATGCTATTTAAAACTGATACTATCTCCCAAACTGYCACCTGGCAAAAGACTTTTATCCTGTTTCTACTGGGGGGAATAGTATTCACCGGCTGCCAGCCAAAAGCGCCGGAAGCCGCTACTGTGAACCTGAAAACACCGGGCGTTAAGTATATTTCCTATAAGGGCACCACCGGCCAAAGGACACCGGTAACTCTCCCGGACAGCTCCCGGGTGATCCTCAATTCTGCCTCTGTGCTGGAAGTACCGGAGAACTATCTGCAGGGCAACCGTGCCGTCATACTGGATGGCGATGCTTTTTTCAATGTCACCCCTGCTACCGATACTTTTACGGTAACCAGTGATAAGTTGAGAGCAACCGTCTTAGGTACTTCTTTCAAAATGCGTTCTTTTGCCAGTCAACATGGCGCCACCGTATACCTGCTTACCGGGAAAATCCGGGTAGGAAAATCCTATCATTCCACTACCGATAACCAACCGGAAATACTGGAACGCGGACAAATGATCCTGGCCAATAATGAAATAGACCTGATGGAAAAAGAAACCTATCATCCGGAAGAACTGGAAACCTGGTTGTCAGATACGCTTCACGTTCAAAATGCCAATCCAATGACACTGAGCCGGGTATTGGAAGAATGGTTTGGTGTAGAAATAGAAATGAAGGGAGATGCCTCCAAATCGCCTGTGATCACAGACGCCCGCTTTTTTAATGCCACCCTGGAAGATGTATTGCGTAACCTGGGCGAACAACAACATTTCAAATATAAAATCACCAACAATAAAGCAGTGATTACATTTTAGTATATCCGTTAACGTTAGTTATACATTTTCACTGAAAAGACAAGCGGAACTCTCAGAAGCATTGGGAGTCCGCTTGTCTTTTCAGTTTTTGTCTAGTTGTTCTGAAAGATGATAACCCTGTTAAATTCTTCTATCTTCCGTATAATAAAAAGGCTATCGTTAAAATAGTCCATGTCATAATCCTCCTCCCCCCAGATCTCAAAACGACTGGTACTTTGCGCCAACCCCACTTTATCAAAGGCGGCCTCATTCCAGTCCAATGCCTGCTCTTCTGCCAGTTCCCTGGCTTCTACATTTACATGCGCATCGTTTGAAAACACGATATGAAAAGTGTAGTCGTCCTCAAAACGTACCGTGATTTCGTTCTCATTCATGCTGACTGTTGGCTGATTCTCGATCACCGGCTCTGAATAGAAGTCGGTTAAAGCGTTTTTCAGCGTGTCGATATTTGCGTTAGAGTCTGGCAGTATAAATGCCAGATAGGAATAAAAAGAATTTGCCATTCTATTTTAAATTTACAGACGGTCAATATGCAGATTGTAATATACAGCTGATTTTATAAACCTGCACGGATTTAATTATTATTAGTATATACGTTACCGTTAGTTTCTTATTTTTCTGTTGAAAGAAAAAATATCCGCATCGGGATTTTTCTTTCCCTGTATAAGATCTGTAATAATGTTGGCGGCGATCTGGCTGAAAGTGATGCCGTTGCCACCAAAGCCCAGTGCAAAGTAGG
Source organism: Chitinophaga sp. 01L420 (assembly GCF_056399985.1). Classification (NCBI taxonomy): domain Bacteria; kingdom Pseudomonadati; phylum Bacteroidota; class Chitinophagia; order Chitinophagales; family Chitinophagaceae; genus Chitinophaga; species Chitinophaga sp. 01L420. The sequence continues at coordinate 171,812 of NZ_JBFTSK010000015.1, read as the reverse complement.
TATGCGGCATTGGTGCAAAAGTACCGATAAATGGCAACCCATCTTCCGTAGACCCGAAAGTACCGGACCACTTGAACTCCGGCCGAAAACGGAGTTCCGGAAATTTTTTATGCAGGTCTTTTTCCAGGGCCACCGCTTTGCGGTGAATCAGTTTATCCCGCCTGGTAGGGTTATAGAAAGGTTCGTCTCTCCCTCCTATCAGCACCCGGTGGTCGCTGGTAACGCGCATGTACAGATATGGAGATTTTGTTTCCCAGATCAGGCAGTCCTGGTACCATTGCTCCACGGCATGATTAGGTTCACTAACCACGGCATAGGTAGCATTCAGCGTCAGCAGGGGGAGCTTTATATATTGCAATACTTCGTAGCCGGTGGCAATCACCAGGTAACGGGCAGTAATCTGTTTCCCATATGCGGTTTTCAGTACCACACTCCGTGGACGGAATTCCATATCCACCACCGCAGTGCGGTCATATACCGCCCCACCGTGGTGGATATTATGCTGATGCAGCGCATGTGACAACAGGTAGGCATCGGTTTGTGCAGCCGTATGTGAGTAGATGGCCGCCGGTGCAGTAAAGCCCATCTTATCTGCTACCATGCCTTCGTCCCACCAGTCCATTTTCAGCCCCAGGGCTTTACGGGCCTGGTATTCTTTCGTTAGCCCCGCCACGTCTTTGCGATAAGAGGCCAGGTAAAGACTATGCTTCTTCTCAAAATGAGGAAACCGCAGGGTTTTACAAATACTTTCCAGTTCCCCGATAGATGCCGCACATAGTTCATATGCCCTGCTGGCGGCGGCCATGCCGACCTTTTCCTGCAGCCTATATAAAGGCGTATCAATTTCATACTGCAACAGGGAAGTGCTCGCGGCGGTGCTACCCAACCCGATTGTGCGGGCATCCACCACTACGGTAGATATACCTGCGCGTGTTAAAGCATAGGCGGCCAAAGCGCCGGAAATACCACCGCCTATTACTGCCACGTCTGTACGAATATCGGCTTCCAGCCATGGGTAATTGAATGGAAGGCCATTACGGATGAGTGAATAAGGGTAACCTGACTGAAGATCCATATCACTGATTTTACAAAACCTACACCAAAGAAATTCGTAACTTCTACTCACCAAAAATAACTGTTATGAAAAAACTGTCCTTCGTAACCGCATTACTATTTATGGCCGCGAGTGCTTTTGCACAAACAGCTCCCTGTTGTCATACAGACGCGGTAACGGAATTTRCCACCCTCGCCAACCGGGAAGATTTCCGCATGGCACATAAAGATCCGTTACCCTATACGTACCAGGGCACTACCGGTACCAATATCACGTTCAACACTACCGACGGCACACCTGCACATGGCTTCCTGTTTAAAGCCAAAACAGCTACCGATCAATACCTGCTGGTATACCAGGAGTGGTACGGATTGAACGACTACATCAAAAAGCAATCTGAAAAATTATATAATGACCTGGGAGGGAAAGTAAATGTGTTGGCGGTAGACATGTATGATCAGAAGGTAGCTACTAACCGCGAGGATGCGGCCAAATTAATGCAAGGAGCCACCAGGGAGCGGTTAGGCGCCATTATGCGGGGCGCTATCGCCTATGCCGGCAAATCAGCGAAAATAGCGGCTATTGGCTGGTGTTTTGGTGGAGGTATTGCACTGCAGTCGGGATTACTGGCAGGCACTCAAAATATTGGTGTGGTGATGTATTATGGCATGCCGGAAAAAGACGTGAATCAATTGCGCACTTTACAAGCTCCGGTGCTGGGTATCTTCGGTAATAAAGACAAAGGTATTACGCCCCAGGTAGTAGACGAATTTGAAAAAAATATGCAGGCTGCGGGAAAAACGTTAACGGTTAAACGTTATGATGCAGATCATGGTTTTGCCAACCCAAGTAATCCTATTTTTAACAGTGCTGCTACGGAGGATGCTTACATACATGCGTTGGCATTCCTTAAGAAAGCGTTTAGGGGGTTTTAGCTTTTAGCCATTAGCTTTTAGCTTTTAGCAAAATGCAGCGAAGGGAAACATATATACTATGTTCTTCGCTGCATTTTGCTAAAAGCTAATGGTTAAAAGCTAAAACCCTTTACATCGCTCCGCCTACTCTCAGCAACAGCTCTTTTGTTTTCTTAATCCCTTCTTCTTCAGATAATCTTTCACCTTCGTATTCAATGCCCATAAAGCCATTGAAACCGGCATCCTTTACAATCTTCAAAATGCGTGTATAGTCGATAGTCTTTTCATTACCGGCATCATCGAAGTCGTAGGTTTTAGCGCTCACGCCTTTGGCAAAAGGCATCAGCTCTGTTACGCCTTCGTAACGATCGTATTCTTCCAGGCAGGTAGTTTTAGCCCAGGCTTCCGGTGTGTTACTTTCCGGCTTGGTTCTTTTGATGCAGAAGTTACCAAGATCCGGCAATGTGCCACAGTTAGGCATGTTCACCGTTTTCATGATGCCACTCAGCCATTTGCCGTTGGAAGACATCCCGCCATGGTTTTCCACGATAACACCGATGTTATGTTCCTTGCCAAATGTGGCCAGTTTGGTTAATGATTCGGCTGCTGCTTTGGCTACTTCTTCCGGCGCACCTTCTCCGGCAGCATTTACACGGATGGAATGACAGCCCAGGAAGGCTGCTGCTTCTACCCATTTGTAATGATTTTCTACTGCCTGCAATCTTTTCTTCACCTCAAGATCTCCCATTTCTCCTTCCCCATCGCACATGATCAGCACACTGCGTACACCCAGGTCATCCGCGCGTTTTTTCATTTCGGCGAGGTATGACTGATCCTTTGCCTTGTCTTTGAAAAACTGGTTTACATATTCAATGCCCTGGATACCGAATTCATTTTTAGCGCGGGAAGCGAAGTCGAGGTGGTTCATTTTACCAGCAAACAATGCTTTGTGGAAAGACCATTCCGCCAACGATATTTTGAAGAAAAGTTCTTTGGCAGCGGCCTCGCCTGCTCCGGGAGCTGCGGAGCTGTCTTTCGTCCCTTCCCGGGTGGATTTTCCATTATTACAGGCAGCCAGTACAGCGGGTAACATACCGATTCCCATCGTGTATAATCCCATTTGACGCAGGAATTGTCTGCGGTTGTTTACATTACTCATATCCGTGGGTTTTAAAATTTGCTCTCCTAAAATATTGCTTTACAAGGGGGAAAGCAAGTTTCAACAGGTGAAATTTTGAAAGCCTTATATAAAAGGGATCTGAGCGGGTAATGCATAACGGGTGGCTTCTGCCRCTGCAGCTGCCTGTAATGCGCTGTTGTAGGCCGCCGGCACGCTGTTGTTATGTGCAAACAGTCGCTGATAATTGGTGAGGTGCTGCGGATAATATTGTGCTACAGCCTGTAATACGAGTTGCTTGCTATCGGCCTCGCCTTCGCCCCATAGTGTGATGGAAGCGGGGAAAACATAATGGGCACTGTGTTGCTGAAAAGCAGCGTACATGCGTGCCAGTTGTTCCGGCACATCTGTGATAAAAGGCAGCAGCGGCATTAAGCTCACGCCCGTCATAAATCCCGCATCGGCGCATGCCTGCATAGCCAGCAATCGTTTTGCAGGATCAGGTGCTCCTGGTTCAAACTGTTTACCGATTACCGGATCAATGGTGCTGAAAGAAAAAGTAATAAAAACCTTATGCTGATATTGGGCCATATCAGGGGGTAAAATGGCATTTTCGTTGATGCGCCGGAGTAAGTCCAGATCACGCAGTACGAGGGGAGATTTGGTGATGATATGCACCGGAAACCGGTATTCCAGCAGTAGCTCCAGGATGCCTCTGGTTAGTTGTTCTTTCTCTTCTATGGGTAGATACGCATCCGTAACAGAAGATAATACAACAAAACCCTGTTGCTGTTTGCGGGCCCTGGCAGCCAGTTGCCGGCGAAGGATGGCTAAAGCATTTTCCTTCACCGACAACTTCTCGGCCATGTTAATACCGTATTTGCTACCGCGTATATAACAGTACAAGCAGTTGAATGTACAACCACTGTACGGATTAATAGTATAATCGTCCAGAAACCACGGATCTCTTTTCTTTGTTTTATTCAGCAGTGACGTCACTGTAATATACCTGGGCATACTTAAAGCAATGTCACCGAAGGTCCGTATTTTATTTCATCTCTTTTATCTCATCCAGTTCTTTTTGTGCGATCTTCTGGATTTTAGAGGTTTCAAGTAATGATAGCTGGTAGGCTGCTTCTGCTGCTTCAAGCGCTTCCGGCTTATTGCCCAGCTCCTGGCATATTTTCGCGAGGGTGCCCTGGTTGCTATACTCCCGTGGAGCTATCACCGCAGCGCGTTTTGCCAGTTTGTAAGCTTGCTGCAGGAATTGTTTGTCACCGGCAGCCTGGTACTGACAACGACGGGCGAGGAAACTCAGGCCTGCATCGTCCGTTTGCATCACGCCAGCTAATCCTTTGTCTGTTACTTTTACAAAGTTTTTCACGTTGGCAGTAGTAAGGTAAAATTCTGCTTCCATCATCAGGGCCTTCTTTTGTAAGCCGGCATCTGTGGTGTTTAACCAGGGAGACAAACGGGCATAAAAAGCGGTGCTATCCTTTTTACGGATCAGGCCATATAGTGTAGTGCTCAGTAAACGCTCCTGCATTTTGTTCACTGCTGCTGCATCATACTTCTTCGTATATTCCTTTACGTGAGCGGTGAAATACTTACCAAGTTTTTCATTTTCATCCCAGGAAAAAGCCTGAATGGTTTGCCATCCCAGGGGAGTTTGCAGATCAGCATCCGTTAGCTGTGCGATCAGCATTTTACTCACCGTATCTGCTTTGTTGCGATCTGTTTTTTGTAACGCCAACGCATATGCCAGCAAATTCTCTTTGCTGCGGCGACCGCTATTAAAAGCCTTTTCCATGGAAGCCAGGGAACGAGCAGGGTCCAGGGCTTTCTTTCCTTCCTCTATAAACTCGGGTAACTCCATCCGGGAGGTAGCTTTATGCACCAGTTCACCTTTGCTGTTGATAAACAGATAGGTAGGAAACACCTGTACGTTGTAACGTTCCCGTAGTGCAGGTCCCTCTCCTTTTTCCATATCAATTTTGTAGTTGATAAATGTATCATTGTAATAGGTGGCAGCCGTATCATTTACGAATACATTCTTCTCCATCCACTTGCAGGGAGCGCACCAGCTGGTATAACAGTCAATGAACACGAGCTTACCAGTGCGGGCGCTTTCTTTTAATACATCCGCAAAAGCATCTTTACGAAATACAATGCCCGACTCATTTTGCTGGGCCTGTGTGGTAATGCACCAGCTGAGCGATAAACTCACCGATAGCACGCTTAACAAAAATATCTTCTTCATACATTCATTTATTAATATCCCTGATTCTGTACCACTACTTTACCGGATGCCTGAATAGATTTCAATGGAATAGGCAGGATATATCGTTGCTTACCCATAAAGGCCGGTTTAAATGTTTTAATATCCAGTTCGCCTCTATTGGCATATCTCACCAGATCATACCATTCTTCTCCGCTCTCCGCGCCGAGTTCATGGATCTTCTCTTCACGGATGGCATTCAGCAAACCGGCTTTATCGTTGATCGTTACATCCGGCATCTGTGCACGTTTACGTACTTTGTTCAGCGCAGCCCTGGCTTCATCCAGCGAACCACCGCTTCTCACAATTGCTTCTGCCTGTACCAGGTATAGTTCTGCCAACCGGATAAAATATTCTGTATCGGAGTTGGAAGGAGCACCATCTACCTGGCCGGCCATAAACTTACCGTTCCTCACGCGGGTACCTGTAACCCTGATAGCCATGGAATCCCGCAGATCGCCTTTCATAAATGCGATGTAATAAGCAGAAGGAACAAACCAGGTATTAAATGCATAGCACTTGTTATTGATGTTGGTGCCGGCATCATACGGGGTCTGGAAAATCACCTCTTTTGTATCTCTTATTTTTTTGGAGAAGATGGTCTTAAAAGTATCTTCCAGGTTACGCTGGCTGCTCGTGGTTACCAGTTTGGCCATAGCAGCGGCTTCCGCGTATCGTTGCTGATAGAGCAATACTTTTGATTTCAGTGCCCGTGCGGCTATTTTAGAAGCATAAAAGGTACTGGAAAACTCATTCGTTTCGAGTATTGCTTCATCCAGGTCTTTATTGATCTGGTCGTAGGTGGCACGCACACCGGAGCGGGGAATGGCTTCTGCATCCTTTACCGGATCCACACGCAACACCAATCCATAAGCAGAGGTAGTATCGTAAAATTCTCCGAACAAACGCAACAGGTAGAAGTTACTCATAGCACGCAGGAACTTCGCTTCTCCGATGATCCTCGTTTTACGTGGGTCACTGCCGCTAAGCGCTGTGGTTTTGGTAATAATATGATTGCTCATATTAATCATTTTGTAACCGCCGGTATACATACTTTCCAGCCAATAGTTACTGGTAGGAACATTATTGTCTGCAAAATCGAAACCATCCTGCGCCGGGTCCATGGTGAGTCCCATCAGACTGGCAGCCGCCGGCATGTAGTAGTTAAAGGCTAAACCGGTGCCGTTCAGAATACCATAAGTACCGTATAAAGCGCTTTGTGCTTTTTCTACGGAAGTAATCGCGTTAGCATCTTCCAGCTGGTTAACCGGTGATACATCGGTTACATTTACCAGCTTGCAGGAAGCGAATAAAAAAGAGGTGACTATCGTAGCAATAATATATTGTTTCATGATCTTTTCGTTTACAGATTAACGTTAATACCTGCGGTAAATGAACGGGTCAGCGGATAGATATTGGAATCATAGCCCTGCGCAAAATTGCCGGCGCCGGCAGGATTCACTTCCGGATCCAGCCCTTTATATGGCGTCAAAGTAAGCAGGTTGCTACCGGTCAGGAATACACGAATATTATTGATCCGAACGCGGTTCAGTGCTGGTGTATTAAAGAGGTAAGCGATCTGTAAATTTTTCAGTTTAAAGAAGCCGGCTTTCTCAATGAAGAAATCGGAGTCACGTCCGTTCTGATTGGGATCACCCGAGACCAGGCGGGGTAAATTTGCGCCCTTATTGGATTCCGACCAGGAGTTCGTTAAAATTTCCTTTGCATAGTTACTGGTATTGCTGGCAAATAATAGCATGTCTTTACGACCTTTATTATACAGGGAGTTACCAATGCTGAAATTGAAGAAAGCAGTGATTTCCCATTTGCCGATCCGCACAATGTTATTCCATCCACCGTAAAAATCAGGCTCTGATTTTCCGATGATGCCACGATCCTCATCTGTGATGCGGCCATCACCGTTTACATCCACAAATTTAAGATCGCCGGGAGCGGTTTTGGATGCCTGGTAAAAACCATCCGGGGCGGTTTTGTTGAGAGCATCAATTTCTGCCTGTGACTGGAAGATACCGGCTGTTTTAAATCCTTCCATATACCCCATGCTTCGCCCTTCAACCAGTACGCCGTTGAGGTCGAAGCCACCATTCAGTTTTTCTACGCGGCTACGTATACGCGTGATGTTTACATCAGTGATGTAGCTGAAATTTTTATGGCGGATTACATCGCTTCCGATCTGTACTTCCACGCCACGGTTGGAGAAGTCTCCCACGTTGTAATATTGTTGCGCCGCACCTGTTTCCATGGTAATGCTGCGATAGAGAATCATATCACGGGTATACTTTTTAAAGTACCCGATAGTACCTCTTAATTTTGCTTTAAACATGGAGAAGTCAACGGCAGCATCCAGTTGATTGGTAGACTCCCAGCGGATATCCGGATTGGGAACGTCGTTAACGATCATCCCGTTTTTCCTGTTGTAGAAACTACCGGACGTAAACAAGGTAGTATACTGGAAATCGGAGAAATTAGCACTACCGGTTTTGCCTATGGATACCCGCAGTTTCATGTCTTCCAGCCAGGAAGCTGATTTCATAAAACCAGCTTCCGTTAAACGATAGGCCAGTGCTGCAGATGGGAAGAATGCCCAGCGGTTGCCCGGAGAAAATTTAGTGGATTCATCTGCACGACCGGTGAAGGTGAAATAATATTTACCTGCGAAATTATAATTGGCACGCAGGAAATAAGATTGTAATCCGCTGATCGTACCGCCACTGCTCCAGGTATTGAGGATGCTGGCGCCACCTAAGTGGTTCAGTGATTCATCATCGGAAAAGTTATTGGATTTGATAGTGGCAAAATCACTTTTGCTCTGCTGAAATGACATCCCTGCTACCGTATTCAGATTGTGTTGGCCAAAGCTCTTCAGGTAAGAGAGGGTATTATCAAAAATGCGGGAAGAGCTGTTGTTGGAATAATCTTCCCTGGAGCCAGTCCGGTTGTTCCTGATTTCAAACACATCAGAAGAAGGGGTATAGTTCAGCATATCTCCCTTTATAATATTATAAGAGAGATCGGAACGCCATCTTAATCCTTTCACGATTTCAATTTCACCAAAAAATGACATCATCATATTCTGGCTTCTGTTACGGTTTCTACGGGCTAATTGTGCCACCGGATTGGACTGGGAGCTATCTGGTGTTGCACCATATCTGCCCAGACTATCATAAGCGGGAATATCAGGGCGGTAACGGATAATAGTATAATACCCGGTACCAGTAGTGCTTTCCATCATGGAGTAGTTCATGTTGGTACCTAGGCGTAAACGATCAAACAGGGTCGTTTCCAGGCGGCTTCTCAGGTTATAGCGTTTAAAGCCACTGTTTTTGATAACACCAGCCTGGTCTGTCACGCTACCGGAAACAGAGTACAGCGTATTACCATTATTGGAACCTCCGTTGATGTTCAGGTATACATTGTTAGTCATTGCTGTACGGGTGACCAGTCGCTGCCAGTCTGTGCTGGTGCCGGGATACAATATAGAATCTTTGGGGGTAGGTTTACCTCCATTTTTATAGGCAGTTTGTACTGTTTTCAGGTAGTCCGCGCCATTCAGCATATGATACCTTTTAGCAAAATTATCGGCAGAAGCGGTGTACCCAACGGAGATATCTGCTTTGGGACCGGAACGTCCGCGTTTGGTGGTGATAATCACTACACCGTTTGCCGCGCGGGAGCCATAGATGGCCGCAGCAGATGCATCTTTCAGGATGTCCATGCTTTCAATATCTTCCGGGTTGATACTAGCCAGTGGTGATATTTGTCTGTATACATCATCGGCATATTGCTTATTGCCCTGGCCATTACCTACTTCCACAGGCACACCATCAATCACGTACAGGGGTTCATTGTTACCATAGGCAGAAGTACCTCCGCGGATGCGGATATTGGCTACCGCACCTGGTGCGCCGGTAGACTTCACCGCATTCACACCAGCGGTCCGTCCGGCCAGTGCTGCATCGAAAGAAGTGGTATTCATTTTTTTCATATCATCTGTCTTGATGGATGATACAGAACCGGTGAGGTCTTTTTTATTAACCTGTCCGTAACCTACCACTACTACGCTGCCCAGTGTTCTGGCATCTTCTGCCAGTTGCACGTCCATAGTTTCGCCGGTGATTACCAATTCGCGCGACAGCATACCGATGGCGGAGAACACCAGTATATTTTTGTCGGCGGGTACCTTAATAGTGAACTCTCCTTTTTCATTGGTGGCGGTACCACGGGAAGTACCTTTTACCAGCACAGAAGCGCCGGGTACAGGGCCTTTTTCCTTCACGCTGTTGACCGTACCAGAAATGGTGCGCATGGCGGCATGTGCTGTATTTTCCGCTTTCACGAAAATAACGATACCATCGTTCATGCTACGGTATTGCAGATCGGTATTTTTCAACAGTTGATCCAGGATTTGGGTAATACCCGCGTCTCTGAAGTCGAGTGTATTAACAGAATACTTTTTTACATCACTTTCATTGTAAGAGATGTTGATAGCGCTTTTCGTCTGCAATTTCTTCAGGCAGGAAGCAATAGTTTCGTAGCTGAAAGCAATGGTTGTTTGCTTTTGCAGGTACGACTGTGCGTAGGCGCGCAGCTGTGTAGCTGAGCATAACAGCCCGCAGAGCAGCATTACTTTCACCCATTTTTGTTGGTAGATGTTGGTTGGTAAAAATCCATTGTTCATAAATAGTTGGTATTTAGTATGAATGGTAAGGCGCTATTATCAGCACGGCTTGCCGCTGATAATTATTTTCCCGTTATTAATGGTATAGGTGATCTTATCTATTATTTTTAGAAGGTCCAGTACTTTAGTGACAGGTTCTTTATCGTTAAAATGCAGGCTGTTGATACATTGCTTCATTTTATTATTCGTGAATACCACTTCATAGCCGTAGATATTTTCCAGTTTTACCGCCAGTTCTTCCAGGCTTACGTTGGTGAGGTAGATATCGCCGTTGCGCCAGCTGTTGGAGCGGGCGGCATTTACCAGCTGTGTGGAGAAAGAAGCTTTGTTGCTGTTATATACTATTTCCTGACCGGCGCCCAGGATTACATTACATTGATGCTCATCCAGCACCTGTACATTACCGGAAGTCACGGTTACTTTTTCCTGTGTCAGTTTCGTATAGGCGGCTACATTAAAAGAGGTGCCCAATACTTTTACAGCCAGGCTTTTTGTCTTAACAATAAAAGGGTGTGCAGCATCTTTGGCTACTTCAAAAAACACTTCTCCGTTGCGGACATTGAATTGGCGTTGTTGTACGAAGTCGGGGTTGTACTGCAGACTGGAGCCACTGTTGAGCCATACTACCGAACTATCCGGCAGCACCATTTTGAGTCGTTTTCCGGGCGGGCATTGGAGTGATACCCAGGCAACCGGTTTGGGTGCAGGCGGTTCAGGAGAAAGGAATTTTAATCCTATTAATAATAGCACTGCTGCGGCAGCCGGCCATGCGAAGCGCTGCCAGCGCGGGATACGTTTTATGATAGCTGCCGGTGGTGGAGTAGCTGATTGTCCGTATATAGCTGACAGTTGCTGCCAGGAATGCTGTTTCAAAACGGCCTGTTCTGCCGTTGACGGCATTTCTGCCGGCATGGTTTCCAGGCTCTGGTACCATTGCTGTAAAAACAATTCCTCTTCCTCGCTGAGGCCCTCCTGCAGTTGCTTTTGCAATAAAAAACGGATATACCGGTAGTTGAGCATAGTGGGTGGTTGATGAATTAAGTACAGGGAGTTATTTCCATCGTACCAGTGCTGGTAAAAAAATATTTTTCGGTAGAAAGTAAAATGCCGCGGGGTTTCCCCCACGGCATTTTAAAACAGGATGCAAAAACAACCTTATTCGTTTAATAACGGGTTGTTCGCGACGGCATCCATAGGAATACGTATCGTATAGCGGGGATCGCCAGCTTTCAGGGTATATGTTTTCCCTTTCAGCGTATGAACGATTTCCGGTTGTGTAGTTCTGCGGAGATCAAACCAGCGGTGTCCTTCAAAGGACAGCTCACGGAATCTTTCGTCGTAAATTTCCTGCAGCAGTGCATTGCCGGACAGGGTGGCCAGGCGGATCTGCTCTGTAGCATGGAATGCCGGTGTATGACGGCGCTGTGTTAACTGATTAATGTAGTTACGGGCCACATCCGGCTGATTCAGCTGTGCTGCTGCTTCAGCGGCGATGAGGTACATTTCCGCTGTGCGGAAAGACTGCCGGTAGCTGTTACTGTTAACAACTTTAGCAATGGTATTTTTGCCTTTGCTATCTTTTCCATAAAATATTTTCGGGCGTAAGTCGCCGGTAGTATTGTACAGAGCAAAGAGTTTATCGGATACGTAGGCGGTTTGTATTGTTATCACATTAAAATTTTGCTCGTACGCCTGTATCGTTTCAATGGAATTGTACAACGTTGGCAATGCATTGCTGTTGTTGAAGTCTACCAGTGCATTCTTTTTTTCCAGCGCGGCTTTGGCTGCATTGAAAGCTTTATCCCACTGATGCGTATATAAATAGATCCGCGCTGCCATGGCCCATGCAGCTGTTTTGCTGAACCTGTAAGATTGTGACATCTCAAAATCATCCACATTTACCAGCGCCAATCCTTGTTCCAGATCTGCCAATATCTGTGTATATACTTCCTTTACCGTATTACGACGGGCCACTTTTTCCATGTCTACTTCCGTAATCAATGGAACCGCTTTATCGGTAGCGGCGGTAGTTTCATTATACGCATTGCCAAACAGATTTACCAGGTTAAAATAGGTATAGGCACGCATGAGATGAGCTTCTCCGATCAGCTGATCTTTCTGTGCCTGGCTACCACCTGTGGCAGCAGGTGCTGCTTCAATGATATGGTTGGCGTAGAAAATCTTCTGGTACTTACTTTGCCAATTATAAGTCTGCCCCTTGGTGGGACCATTTTCATCCCACAAAAAGTTGTTACTGATAACATCCACATCCCGGCTGCGGGTTTCATTGACGGTGATTTCATCACCGCGGTAGGAAGATAATCCTTTATCCAGCTCAGCTAACAGGTAGGCTGCATCCAGCTCTTTTTTAAAGTCCGCCACTGTTGTGGGGATCACCGAACCTACCGGTACAATATCCAGGTACTTTTTACAGGATGACATTGCAGCCATCGTTAATACCAGCCCGGTGGCATATATTATTTTACGCATCTTGCTTCCGTATTTTAGAATGAGGCATTAAGGCCGATAGTGAATGTTTTAGGAATAGGTTGTGCATAGATATTCCCCATGGTTTCCGGATCCAGGTAGCCATCGTAGTTTTTAGCAAACACGAATGGGTTCCGGGCTTCCGCAGTAATCTTCAGTCCTTTCATCCGGATTTTGTTGCCTACTGCTTCCGGCAGGCGATAGCCCAGCGTGATATTACGCACCCTTACATAACCACCATCTCTAATCCATAAACCGAGGGCATTGTATTGGTACATCTTGTCTTCCAGCCAATGTCCCAACAACTTCAGCTCAGGATCAGTGGCGGCCGTGTTGCCAAATAACGCCGGGTATTTACCATTTGGATTTGCTACGGTCCAGCGATCCAGGATAGCGGTACTGCTATTGGTTCCGCGGTTATAGGTACTTGGACTATAAGGAGCCTGCACCTTTACTTTTTGTCCGAGGTTAAACATTAACCCGATGGACAGGTCAAATCTTTTATACGTAAAGTTATTATTCAAACCACCTGTGTACAGTGGTTCGCTGGTACCCATATTGGTGAATAAATTACGGATCTGATCGTTGGTAAGATTGCTGTAAGGGAATAAGCCTCCCAGCTCAGGATCACCGGCAAAATCGTCCTGCAATTGCATCAGTTCCGACAGTGATTCTGTTTTACCCTTATAATTCACCATGATCATTCCATGCTCATTCAATCCTGCATATGGGAGCCCCCAGATAGTGCCGACAGCACTACCTTCCCTGGAAGGGTAATCGGAATTGTCCGGCAGTGATTCACGCAGAATAGTATTCTTGTTATAGGAGAAATTGAAGTCGGTAGACCAACGGAAGTCCTTACGGGTAATATTACGGGTGCTGATACTTGCTTCTATGCCACTGTTGCGCATTTCTGCCCAGTTTACATTCATGGTCATGAAGCCCGTTTCCTGCGGTAATGCCCGCGCATTGATCAGGTCTTTACCATGACGATCATAATAATCTACCGTCACATTTATTCTGTTCTTCAGCACTGCAAAATCAATCCCAATATTTTTGTTAATAGTTTTCTCCCATCTCAGCTTGGCATTGGGCGGATTCAGCACCTGGATGATCTGCAATGGATCACCGGGGAGAATAGGCACATTGATATATTTACCCACTACAAACGGAGAAGTGTTTTTGTCGATATTTCCCTGTAAACCATAGGAAGCGCGTACATTCAACATATCGAGGAAACGTACATTCTTCATAAATGGTTCTTCCATCACACGCCATAATCCACTTACGGACCATAACGGCAGGTATTTGTATTTCGGATCTACCCCAAACAGGTCGGAACCATCAAATCGGATACTTCCTCCCAGCGTGTAGCGGTTGTTGTACGTATAACTACCGGTACCAAAGAACGATACGAAGGCATTTTCCACGTACAGATTCTTGTCTCTGTACAGGACGCTAACTTCATTATCATTCATGTATTTTGGCGGTAACGTAGTCAATGTTTGCGGATCATAACCATACCCCACTTTGGTCACCATTTTATCTTTTATCCTTCTCACCTCATTACCACCCATCACATTGAATTCATGCTTTTTATTCACTGTAAAACTGTACTCAGCGAGTGTTTTCAGCGTGTACTGCTGCATGCTTTGCTGCCCGTTATTGATGATACCTCCTTTGGGTAAGAAGGTTGATTTTTTACCAGTTGCCGGATCAAAGCGTACGGCCTGATCCGCCTGTTGTCTTACAAAATAAGTATTCTCCAGGGCTATCTGTTCCGTAGTAGCATTCTCTGTCTGTATACCCAGCTGGGAGCTGATATGCAGGCGGGGAATCACTTCGTAATCCAGCTTAAAATTGGTATTAACAGCCTGGGTCTTCACGTTATTGCTGGTATTGGCGCGTTCTTCCAGCACATTAAAATCAAGGACATTATCATCTCCCACAATATTCTTATCGTACACATAATTTCCGTCTTTATCGGTCACCTGTGTATACGGATTGGCCAGCCTGGAATAATTCACCGGGTTGGTGTTACCGGAACGGTTGGTCAGAAAAGAATTTTGTGACCGTTGATTCGCGAAGATGCCTGCAGAGAATTTTAATTTATCTGTCAGGTCGTAATCTGTTTTCAGGGTGATGTTATAACGTTGTGCACCAGTACCAATGGTCACGCCTTTTTCATCGTAATAACCGCCGCTGAAATAGTAGGAAACTCTTTCACCGCCACCAGAGGCATTTACACTGTGTTCCTGTGTGAAAGCACTGCGGAATATCTGGTCTTTCCAGTTAGTGTTAATTCCTCTCAAAGCATTTATTTCATTGCGGGCATTGGCGTTGATACCATCAAATCCTTTAGTAGACAATTCTTCCGGTGTTACACCATATTTGCTCAAAATGCGGGATACCTCACCATTGTCTGGCCGGTAGGTAAAATCGGAGGTAAAAAGATCCAGTTCCAGGTTTACTTTCTGGTCACTGTTCATCAGGTTAAGACGATCCAGATCCGGCTTTTGCGTGAAGGTAAAATTGTTGCGATAGTTTACAGATATGCGTTCATTTCTCTTACCTGATTTAGTAGTAATCACAATCACACCATTTGCTGCGCGCGCCCCGTAAATAGCGGTAGCTGCTGCATCTTTCAACACCGTGATGCTCTCAATGTCCCCCGGGCTATAACCGGCAATAGAAGAGGTATACAGCTGATCGATGGCTTTAGCATCTTCCAGTTTAGGCAAATTAGTTCCTTCTACCGGTAACCCGTCAATCACCCACAATGGGTCCTGGGTGCCTTGTAATGAAGATGTACCACGGATACGAATCTTGGCAGCCTGCCCTGGAGCACCGGAAAGGCTGGTGATAGCCACACCGGACAATTGTCCCTGCAGCATTTGCTCTACGCTCATCACGCCACCGATCTCTATTTTATCCATGTTGATTTTATCCACTGCGCCGGTAGACCTGTTTTTCCGGATATTCTGATAACCGGTGAATACAAATTCATTCAGATTTTTACCGGAGGTAGCTAACGTAATGTGGTAGTTGTTGCTGCCGGTAATAGATACCAGTCGTGTTTCATACCCCATATAATTCACCGTCAGTTGTTTCACTTTCAGGGAATCCGGGAGGTTCAGGGAAAACTCCCCTTTCTCGTTGGTAATAGCACCGATGCTGATATTTTCTATGATGTTATCGGTACCGGTAGTAGTACCAATTGTTTTGTTGCTGGCATAAATGGAAACGCCGATGAGGGCTTCTCCGGAAACAGCATCCACTACTTTCCCCTTAATAATACGCGGGCTGTTTTGTGCCTGCGCCCACCATGGGGAAAGACAGACTGCCAGAAACAGGCATAGTGTCTTTAGTAAAAATGAACCTTTTTTCATGTAGCGATAGGTGATTATTTATTATTTAAAGCCTGGTTGATACGAATAATAAGATCGTTGTAATGATCTGCGGTGGCCCTGTCTGCGTTGTTCTTTTTGCTATTGAGCAATTGCAGCAGGCGGCTCAGTTCTCCACGTTTTGCACTTACCGCATCGGATACACGATTAACGGCGAAGTACATCATATTACGGGAGGCGCGTTCTTCCTTCAGCGATGGCTGAGAGGAGAAGGTGCAGAAATTTTCCATTGCTGCCGGCAGATCTTCCGTTTGTAATTTCTTCACGTCGGTGCGAACCACAGATTTGTCGATGCTTATAATCAGCGCATCCACAAAGCCTTTCTGGCTGTTACGTTCGTAGATGTCGAGTGCCTGTCCGCGTAAAGTTTTGGCGAAAATACCCTGGTGCATATCGCTCATCAGGTCTGACACGGTATACGCTGTTTTGCCGTTGGCTGCTTCATTTTCGAGCATGCGGGATAAGCGTTCATCGCGGAGCAGATCATAGTACACATATGATTGCAGGCTTTTGGCATATACCAGTGCGCCATATTCTATGTTACCAATAGGGCTTTCCTTGATAGGATAGCTTTTGGTATAGATATCATTTCTGAATAACCATGCCGGTGTGTTAAAGACTTCTGCTACCAGGTAATGCACGGCAGCCTGTTGCTTTTTCTTTTCCACATGTTCGTAGGTATTTTGTTTCTGACCATATACGGTAGGTGTAATGTAGATACCACCTACATTAGCCAGTACGTGATAGGCGTATTGATTCCACTGGCCGATAGCGCTGTTCAGCATTTTGCCGGCTTCATCGTAGTTGTCTCCTTCTTCACGGGTCCAGCTTAAAATCTGTGGTACAATGCGTTTCAGGTTCTGCAGGCCATATTGGCTGGCTTTCACTGCATCGTTGCCAAGGTCTTCTATCTGGGAGCGTGGATCGATGGCATCGCGGATGTCCTGTTGTTCGCCGAAAGCGTACATGCGGTCATTTTCGTGTGCCCGTAACTGTTTGTTGAGTGCAGGTAATTCTTCGTGCGGCGTTTTGCTGCCGGTATACTGATAGGCCCAGCCGATAGCGAATTTATCGTATACGCCGATGGCTGGTGTGATTTGAGTAACGTTATCGCCGGGCTGTGCCACGTAGTTAAAGCGGGCATAATCCATGATAGATGGCGCGGTACCGCCCATGCGTGCGGTAAAGGCAGGAGAGCGCAGGGAGTCTACCTCAAAAGCGTAGGAGCTGCCCATGTTATGTTGCAGGCCGAGGGTATGTCCTACCTCATGGCTGGAAACAAAGCGGATGGCGTGTCCCATCAGCGAATCGCTGAAGTGGTTGCTGCGGGCGCGCGGATCGATGGCGCCGGTTTGGATGCGTACCCAGGAATGCAGGGTGCTCATGACGTTGTGCCACCAGATGATGTCTGCTTCCAGGATTTCACCGGAGCGGGGATCTATCACTGAGGGGCCCATGGCATTGGCTTTAGCAGAAGCGGCGTATGTTACCACAGAATAGCGGGCATCGTCTGCATCAAAGTCCGGATCATTTAGAGGTGCATCTTTGGCGATGATGGCATTTTTGAAACCGGCGGCTTCAAAAGCTTTCTGCCAGTCTTCAATCCCTGCTTTGATGTAGGGGCGCCATTTTGCCGGTGTGCTGGCATCTATGTAATAGATAATGGGCTTCAGTGGTTCTACCAGTTCGCCGTTCCGGTAGCGTTGTAAGTCTTCCGGTTTAGGTTCCAGGCGCCAGCGGGTAATCAGTTCCCGTTCTTCCAGTTTATGTTGTTCATCGCTGAAATACCAGCGGGGCGTAGTAAAGAGCCCTACTCTCCTGTCTGCGAAGCGGGGCGTCATAGGATGCTCGCTTAGCAGTACCAGGTTGGTAGTGGTTTCTATAGATACTTCTACACCGGTAATTTTTGCCGTGAGTTCTGATTTGGCAACGATGTTATCTTCAAATGTTTTGATGGCACGGATGCGGGAAAGGTCTTTGATAGGAGAACTACCCATTCCGATGGCATCAAATACATTGTTGATGCTATTATTAGAGCCATCAAATATTTTCGACACATTTACCACAAAGGCGGTGGTATCTGCATTATAGGTTTCTATTTTAAAGTATTCTATGACAGAAGGGATAAAGTTATCCGCCACGGATTGTGCGATAGCGTTATTGGCAGGAACTTCCAGGAAAGGGTTTTGTTTACGCAGGAAGATTTTATTGAGCATGGTATCTCTCTCAAAGGAGATGACCATGTTGGCATAGTTCATTCCTTTGTTAACGCCGGCATCATTGAGTTGCTCCGGTACTTTGGAGAGTTTATTTACAACGAGGATTTGTCTGCCTAACAGTTTCAGGGGAATTTCGAAGAAGTACTCGTTTTTTACGCGGTGTACTTTAAACAGTCCATCTTTAGAAACGGCATCGGCGGTAATCACCTCTTTGTAAGGTTTCAGGCCTTTGGTATCGGGTTTCTTTTTAGTGGCAGTATCTGCTGCTGCCACGGGTGCTTTTTTACCAAACAGCCAGCTGCCTTTTTTCTTTGACTGGGCCGAAGCTTCCAGAGAAAGAAGACATTGTGCCGAAAGGGCTACACATGGGAGTAACCATAACAGTTTCCTGTAACTTGCGTGCATAGTTGGAGCGTTATTGTGATGTATACTAAATACTACATACGGGGCAACAATTATCCGGACACGTTGCTGGTATAAAAGAGGGCGTCCGTTTGCGGGAAGCAGCCGCATAGGAATCCTACAGGGGAATGACCCCAACAGTTAAGCCCAGCAAGGGCCGGGCTACAAAGGACAATGTGTGCTATCTAAGAGATCGTGCAGGTTTAAATAAATACAGACACAGGCAAAATCTTCACAAGCAATTTTGTTTCCGCGTGTTTAACATTTTTTTAACCACGGGATGCAAAGCTATTGAAAACTATTTACAGAAAAATATGTAATAGGGCTTTTTTAAATAAAAGTGATAAGCGGTAACATCCCAGGAGGCCACTGACCGATATTTCAGGCAATAATATTTTTTGAACCAGGTATAACGGCAACGCATACACTGTATGGCAATTTTAATTCGCAGCCCATACTTTCCTTTATTTATGACAAAAAATTTACTTACCAGTGAGAATGGAAATGATGATCACCAGCAGTGTAGGATCTACTTTACGGCGCAGGTGTTCGCGCATTTTTTCGGTAGCGCGGTGTAGTTGATTTTTCACGGTTTGTACCGACAGGGAAAGGTGTTCGGCTATTTCGGCCGGTGATAATTGTTCTTCTCTGTTTAGCAGAAATATTTCCTGCATGCGTGGTGGCAACTGTGCGATGGCGTCATTGACTATATATTGCAGTTCCTTGAGCGTTAGTTGCTGTGCCGCATTATTGTGGGCGAAAGTGGCCTGCCATTGTGTTTCTACAATGTATCGCAGTTTTACTTCATTGCGGGCATATAAGTTAAAGATGCGGTTGCGGAGTATTACCTGCAGGTAGGGCAACAAGGATTCCCGTGGCTGTAACTGCGTACGCTGATCCCACACGGTTACAAACACCTCCTGTACTATATCACGGGCTTCCTCAGCATCCTGCAGTCTTTTAAAGGCGATATTAAAGAGCGGATCCCAATACCTCTGGTATATGAGCCGGAACGCCTCTAAAGGTTGCGAATGCACCAGAACAACCAGTTCTTTGTCTGTCATACCATGCATATCACCAGCGAATTAACGGGAAGCGTGCAAGATATGATAAACCGGCCGGATTTTTAATTTTATTTATCTAGTACTAGGCCGCCAGGAAGGTGAGTATCCCTGCCAGCACTGCCTCATGGCGCATAATCCGGAAGTGACCATCGCCAGTGATCCGGAGCGACTGTATGGCCGGATACAGTTGCAGATAATCATCTATCTCTGTGGATTTAGCCAGGGTATCGGTGGTATCATACGCAATCCATATACTACCGGCTTTGATGCCGTTGATATAGCGGTGCAGGTCCATTTCGGAGAGATCTTCCCGCAGGCGTTGACGGATCAGCGTCATCAGTTTAGGCATCACCACGGGGTGAATCCGGAACAGGCGCAACGCTTCATCGAAAAATACGGGGGCACTCAGTGCAGCGCCTAAGAGTACCAGTTTGGGTACGCTCACGTCTTTGCGGGAAAGCGTGAGTGCGGCGTTTAATGCACCAAAGGAATGGCCTACAATGGCATGCAGCTCCCCTTCCTGTTTCATCACCTGTTCCAGTACGTGCATCCACTGTACCAGGTTGGTACGTTTGCCACCAGAATGGCCATGTGCCGGTGCATCGTAGGTGACTACCTGGTAGCCGTTGGCCAGCAACGCCGTAATGAGTTGTTTAAAGTGGAAAGGGCTGCCTCCCCAGCCATGCAGTAATAGCACTTTGGGACCGGTATTTCCCCAGCGATAGGTGGTGATTTGCAAAGGGGTGTCGTCAAAAGGATAACTGCTGACCTGCAGCGGCTGACGTATGGCTTCGTCCCGGAGCTGTTCATGTGTGGCACGCAGCTTTCCCGCCGGTGGCGTGCAGTATAAACGGTAAAATAACCTGGCAGTTACGCCTGGAAAAGGACGACTCATCATGGAGAGCATAGTACCTGCCATCCGCAGTGATAATGGTAAAACCTGGTGTTGCATATTTTAGACCGATTGGTTTATTTTTAACAATAAAAAAATCAAAGCATATGTTGTTTCATTTCTTCCCTTAAAGCGTCCAGTATTACCAGCATTTGTTTGTTATGCCCCAGCACACTACTCACCAGGATAGCTCCTTCCAGCATCGTAAACATGCGGACGGCGAACTGTTTTTCGTCCCAGTCAGGTTTAAATTCTCCGTTATCCTTCCCGTACTGCACCATTTTTGCAATGCGCGACTCATAATATAAAATGAGTTCACTTACTTTCTTTTTCAGGCCGGGATTGGTATCATCTGCTTCCACGCCGAAATTGAGCATAGGACAGCCGCCTGCCACCCGCTGGTTTTTCGGAAACGTGGCATAGTAGTCGAAGAGGGCTTCAAATTTTCCAACCGAAGTGCTGGCGGTGGCGGTAATTTTCATCAGTTGCTGCCGTTCGGCTTCTGCGATGTAGTCAAACACTTCCATCACAATTTCCTCTTTAGAGGTAAAATTGCCATACACGCCGCCTTTAGCCAACCTGGTTGCTTTCAGAATATCACTGATAGAAGTGCCCGCCACCCCTTTTCTATTGAAAATAGGCGCCGCTTGTTCAATGATAAATTGTCTCGTTCTTTCTGCTTTTCCCATGGCATCACCAAATTAGACCAATTGGTCCAATTCAGCAAAAAAAAGTTGGGTTTACAGGTTCAGGATACGTTCGATTGCCGGCGCATAAGCAGCACCAATGGGAATAGGGATGTTTTTGATGTAAAGAGAACTCCGGTCGGCCCGCTCTATTTTATTATTGGCTACAATATAGGAGCGGTGCACCCGTGTAAAAGAAGCAATGGGTAACAGGTCAACAGCTTCCTGCATAGATAAACGGGAAATCAGTTTGCGGTCAGTGAGAATAAAATTGACATAATTACCGGCGCTTTCCAGGTAAAGGATATCATCTAGTACAATACGGAATTGTTCATACCCGCTTTTCACAAAAATGTAATCCGGCTGGTCCTTATTTACCGGCGTACCATTTTGTTGTTTCAGCTGCAACAGGTTATTGGCTTTATTGCAGGCCTTCATAAAACGTATGAGGGAAAAGGGTTTCAGCAGGTAGTCGATCGCATCCAGTTCAAAACTTTTCACCGCATGTTCTGAATAGGCAGTAGTAAAGACAGTCATTGGTGGATAGGGCAGACTGGACAAAAAGTCCAGTCCTGAAATATCCGGCATTTTGATATCGAGAAAAAGCAGGTCTACTTTTTCTTTGCTCAAAAAATCGATGGCATCAAAAGCATTGGTAAAAAATCCTTTCATTTCCAGAAAGGGTACCATGGCGGCATGGTTTTTAATAACAGCCAGCGCCACCGGTTCATCATCTATAGCAATAGCAGTCAGCTTCATATGGCTATTTTACGTATTAGCAAGATAGGGATTTACATAATTTTCCCGAGTAACAATTTTTTAGCCTGTTGCCAGAGATGCTGGTACTGGCTATGTTCCCGGTTACGCCACTCTTTTACCAGGGCTTCGGCCTGTTCTTTCCGGATATCCCGGGTCGCTTCAAACAGGTGATCTACTGTTTCCTTATCAGCCTGCAGTGCGGCAGCCTGATAGTGTTCCTGTAGTTCCTTCCCGGCTTCTGTTTCCAGTTGCGCGGACGCTACTCCCTGTGCAGTAGCGGCAGCCAGCTTCTCATCATATTCTCCTTTGGGCATCAGGATTTTGCTGAGCAGGGGCATTACTTCAATGAGGGTGATAATAAATACAATCAACCGGTAACGTTGTTTTACCGGTGGATGTGTTTCTGTCAGTTCATGCAGTGCTTCAATCTGCGCCAGGAATCCGTTGGTCAGCGTGCTCAGATAAACCGTTTCTTTGAGGCTATCCACACTGTGCATTTTCGCTATCTGTGCCTGCAGTTGTTGCTGTTGCGGCTCCCAGGTCCGCTGTAATGTTTGTAGTTCCTCTTCTGATTTGAGGTAGGCCGACTTCTTCACCCGGGCAATATCCGACTCCCCTATTCTGCCGGAGCCACCGGTACCATCTGTTTCTTTGATATAGCCGTCTTTGTATACTTTCAGCTCTGCCGCTTTCTGCGCCAGTTGTGCCTTACCCTGGTCTATGGATTGCTGCAGAGTAGCCAGCTGTCCGGCGTTGAGCTTCACCAGTTGTTCCCGGTAAGCATCGAGCTTGGTTTGTTTACTCAGTTCCAACTGTGCATCAATGTCTTTCTTAAATAACATTAATACAACGGGTTGCGATATAAACAAACCTATAGTAACGGCAAGGACTAAACGAAAAATAACCGGCATTACTTTAATGTTCCCATTGGTGCGTGACATGGCAGCAATAAGCGTACGGTCAATGGATAAAATAGCGAAGCCAAAAAACAGGGCCAGCCCGGCTACTACCATGTCATCATTCACGATAGTAGAAAAGAAATACCCCCAGGCCAGGGTGGCAAACATCCAGGTAACGAGTACTGATATTCCAATGATGCGGTATCTTTCTTTTTCCGTTCTGCAATCCTTTAATATATCCGCATCCGCAGCGGCCAGCCACCATAAAAAGCGGGTCATGCCATCCGGCGCGGGTGCGGTGATTTCTTCTTCTTTCTTCATCTTCTTATTTATTAACATCGATGGTAAGGTGGATAAAAAATTCCGTAGCGGTTTGACGGATACTTAATTCATGTAGTTGTGGATATAATAACGCTAATCTTTCTTTTACATTGTTCAAACCTATTCCCATTCCTTCACGTTCCGGATCATTTTCCGGACGGGGGTGCACACTGTTATACACATCAAAGAAAATTTGTTCTGCCGTGCAGCTCAGGGAAATCACGATACGGGAGCGGTGCCTTAAACTAATCCCGTGTTTAAACGCATTTTCCACAAAGGGGATCAGCAACATAGGCGCTATTTCATGCTGGCACTGGCTTTCATCTATATTTACTTCTATTAAAATATCAGGAGATGATAATACGCGCAGCCGTTGCAAAGCAATATAGTTCTGTAAATAGGCGACTTCCTTATCCAGTGGTATCTTTTCCTGGTGATTGTCGTGCAGCATAAAGCGCATCATATCACCCAGTTTCTGAATACCTTCGCTGGTACGGGCAGCTTGTTCCTGCAATGCAGTACCATACAGGGTATTGAGGGCATTGAATAAAAAGTGCGGATTGATCTGGGAGCGTAAAAAGTCCAGGTCAGCAGCAGAACGGCCCAAGGCCTTTTTGAGGGTGACCACTGTTTGCTGGTGCTTTTTGCCGGACCTGGACAAAAACCAGCAAAGCGGCGTTACCAACATCACCGATATCCACGCACCGATTAACCCTATTGCTGCAAACCATTGTCCATCCCGGTGACCCAGCGCCCTTGTTATTAAAGCCATCAGCACGTTACAACTGATAATGGCAATAGCGATATCCCTTATCAGCAGCGTTTTGTTATGGTGCGTTTCCATAAAAGCGGGAAACACGCGGTAACGCAAAATGAAGAAGACCGCAATCTGGGAGGGACCAAAGAAGAGTATCATCAGTGCCATATCCCTGGAATCGCCGAAAGACAGGCAGAACAGCACCACAAATAAGCTGCTGGCCCAGAAGATTTCCGTCATCATCTGCCGGAAAGCCATGTCTGTATTGAACCGGGTATACAGCATCTCATAAAATGCTTTTTTGAGAAAATAGTATACCACATACGTAAGGGAAGAAAAAACCGTGGTAATAAAGGCTGACTTCACAAAATGCATATGCGCCCCCCTTACCGTATCATATACCCCAAACAGGTAACCATTGTAATAAGAGTTACACACGATGGCGATTAAGAAATACAATACCACCAAAGGCAACAGCAGCAGCACCCCTCCTATCCAGCGCTCCTTCTCCAGGAATTCCGGGACGATGACAAAATTCACCAACAGAAAAGACACATAGGTCATGGCCATCTGTCCCATAACAGGCAACAAAAAATGGATGTAGTAGTCGAACACCTGGTGATACCTGACGAACTTCGTTCCATAGGTATCCTGCAGCTCAAAAACGTTGTATATCAGGCTGGGATACAACACTGAAAACAAGAGCAACAAAAAAATACCGGTGACGATGCCGAATTCAATTTTCCGAAATTGATTCATAAGGGAGCAATATTTACAGCAATATTAGGAATTGCAGCTTTGCACCTGCGCAAAATGGGATGAAAGTACCTGAATACGGTATGAAAGCTATAATAAATCGCAGATCTTTATTATTTTCAACGCCTCAACAGGCCAATTATGAGCACTTCAAACAGACGTACATTTTTAGGAACCGCCGCAGCGCTGGCCGCAGGTACTGCCGCTGCAGCAGCAATCCCCGCTTCAAATATGGAAAAAAAATACCCGATCGTACATCATGTGTTCTTCTGGCTGAAGAACCCGGATTCTATTGAAGACCGTGATAAGCTGATAGCCGGTGTAAAAACCCTGGTTAAGATCGAAACCGTGCGTGACCTGCGTGTAGGCGTGGTAGCGAGTACAGAAAAACGTGAAGTAGTGGACACCAGCTGGGCAGTATCTGAGCTTATCTTTTTCAGTGACCTCGCCGGGCAGGCTACCTACCAGGACCATCCTATCCACCTGGAGTTTATCAAAAACTGCAGTCACCTGTGGGAGAAAGTAGTGGTATATGATGCAGTAGCAGTATAAACAATCACTATGGCCACTGAATACTGGATGAGCGGGCCGGTAGATAATATACCGGCATTACTCCAACCCGTAGCCCACGCATTATTGCAGGCTAACCTGGAAGTAAATGATTTAATGCAGGATTTCCCGGAAGCGCGATTGTGGGAAAGACCCGCAGGCGTAGCATCTCCGGGCTTTCACCTCCAGCATATCAGCGGTGTACTCGACCGGTTGCTGACTTACGCCCGCGCGGAATCGCTCACACAGGAGCAACTGACCTACCTCAGCGAGGAAGGGAAGCCAGGTAAACGCTTACAGGAATTACTGGATCTTTTCAATACGCAAACGCACAAAGCGCTGATGCAATTATCTGTTACACCGGAAGATACCCTCACTGATTTCCGGGGTGTAGGCAGAAAACAACTACCGAGTACCGTACTCGGACTATTATTTCATGCAGCAGAGCATACGATGCGACATACCGGACAACTGCTGGTGACGGTGAAAATAATACTTTAAATTAGCCCTATGAAACGCTTACTTTTTCTCTCACTGATTTCCGGTATTTTCTCCGGGATACAAGCCCAGCAAACACAGAAACCTCCTTTGCATGGTAAAAACTGGATGGCCGTTACCGGCAAACCATTGGCTGCCACCGCCGGCGCCATGATCTTCCAGAAAAACGGTAACGCCGTTGATGCCGCCTGCGCAATGCTGGCTGCTACCTGCACCATGTGGGATGTATTAAGCTGGGGCGGTGAAACACAAGCCCTCATCTATAATCCTAAAACCGGGAAAGTTATTGCCATCAACGCTCTGGGCGTAGCACCTACTGGCGCTACCCCTGCTTTTTATAAAGGCAAAGGCTATGATTTTCCACCTGAATACGGTCCACTCGCCGCCGTAACACCCGGAACCGCCGGAGGACTTTGTTACATGCTGGCGGAATATGGTACCCTCAGTTTAAAGGAAGTACTGGCACCCGCCATAGAAATGGCTGCCGGCTATCCGATAGAAGCACAAACCGCTAACAGTATAGAACGCGGTAAAAAATATATTAAAGAATGGCCTTACAGTAAAGCCGTTTTCCTCACCCATCCCGGTGAAAAAAGAGAGGCACCTGAAGCCGGTGAAATTTTTGTGCAAAAAGACCTGCTCGCCACGCTCACCAAAATGGTGGAAGTAGAACAGGCGGCACTACATAATCACAAAAGCCGCAAAGAAGCTATCATGGCAGCCTATGACCGTTTTTACAAAGGTGATATTGCCAAAGAATTTGTACGCGGCTGCCAGGAACAGGGTGGATTAATTACCATGGAAGACCTGGCAAAATGGAAGCCGGTAGAAGAAGAACCACTGCACGTAAATTACAAAGGCATAGAAGTATATAAACTCCAGGAATGGACACAGGGTCCGATGTTGCTGCAAAGCCTCAATATCCTGGAAAACTTTGACCTGAAAGCCATGGGATATAATTCTACCAGCTATATCCATACGCTTTATCAAACGATGAACCTCACCTTTGCCGATCGTGATTTTTATTACGGTGATCCGGCTTTTAACACCCATCCTGCTATTAAAGGATTGTTGAGTAAAGACTATGCAAAGGCGAGAGCCAAACAAATTAATCTTACGCAAAACGATGCTGCTGCGGGTCCTGGTGACCCTTATCCTTATATGGGCAAAACCAATCCCTACCTGCATTTCCTGCAGGAACGCCAGCAGCTCACAGACACAACCAGCGGACGTAAGCCAGGTGGTTTTGTACCTAAACATGACGCCACTATGTTTTTACCAGCTGCTGATCTGAATCATTTATATGCTGATAACACCACCGACAGCGCTTATATGGACCGGCTCTGGAGAGGCACTACCAGTGTGGAAGCTGCCGACAAAGATGGATGGGTAGTATCTATTACACCCAGCGGTGGCTGGCTGCCCGCCTGCATTGCCGGTAAAACCGGTATAGGGATGAGTCAGCGGGCACAAAGCTTTGTTCTGGATTCTGCTCTCTGCCCTTTCAATGTGATTGCACCGGGTAAACGGCCAAGGGTGACGCTCACGCCGTCTATGGCATTAAAAGAAGGAAAACCTTTTCTTTGCTTTGGTGTGCAGGGTGGTGATACGCAGGATCAAAACCTGTTACAGTTTTTCCTGAACGTGGTAGAGTTTGGGATGACGGTACAACAGGCCACAGAAGCCGCCAACATTAATACCAACCAGTTGTGGTTATCGCTGGGTGGTACTACAATAAAAGACAGAGAGCCCCGTCCGGGAAGTATCCTTCTCAACAATAATACAACGGAGAAAACGCGTAACGCCCTGGAGCAGATGGGTTATCATCTTAGCTTTGGAGAGCGTACCAGCGGGCCGGTAAATGCAATTTATATCGATCGGGTACATGGCAGCTTATGGGGCGGCAGCAGTAATCACGGAGAAGATTACGGGATAGGGTGGTAGTAGTGAAAGAATTACGAATTATGAATTACGAATTACGGATTTGTGGGTAGATCATAGCGATTGATCTCCTCACAAATCCGTAATTCGTAATTCGTAATTCTCTTTTCTTATAGTTAATCTCTGCTCCATACTTCATGAATAGGTGCTCCTTTGGAACTGAGGCCGCTATGATCCCAGTCTTTGCCGATTACTTTCCCTTTAAAGGAAAGCACGGCGCCTACCCGTGAACTGTCGCGGGAGAAGAATTCTATTTTTTCTGTGTAAGTACCATTTTCAAAAGTATAGGTACCGCCACCCGAGCCAAAAAACTCGCCTGAGTCGAGATTGATGGCTATCCATTGGAAGCGGGTGCCTGTCAGAATTTTAAATGTTTGTCTGGGTCCGTTGGGAATGGGATTCATTTTCCCCTCATTTTCCCGTGCGGTGATCTGCCAGTTGCCGGCCAGCGCGCCAGTGCCATCATCCAATCGGGTCCACTCTTGTTTACCACCGCCGGCAGTGCCGGTTACCAGGTGCTCATTTTCCATTCCCACTGGTATATCTGCACTTTTTCCTGCCTGTGAAGGATTGGCTGTATTATAATAAACAGTCACCGTCACCAGGTTTCCGTCCGCCGTGCCGGCATCTTTCCAGGTGCCTCCATAACTGGCAACAAAGTTTTTCGCGTCATAATCAGTCACGGTAAACCAGGTAGGTGTAATCAGTAATACACTGGTTACTTCGCCGGATACCGATTTCCAGGCCCCTACTGACGGGTTTTGTGCTTTCACTATGCCAACAAAAGAAAGGAATAACGTGAAAAATATCAGGTGTCTTTTCATAACATAGTTTTTTGCTCTATAAGATAATGTATCAACAGGAGAAAGGAAAGCTTTTTCCTGCCGCCTGCGCATGAAAATTAGCAGTTATTTCTTTAGGATCAGTGCGTTTACATCGCGTTTCTTCGTACTTTCCAGCATGCAACAAAATTCTTTCCTGCTCTATGGCGCCAATGGATATACTGGTGAACTGATTGCCAGATATGCTGCTCAGTATCAACTTCAGCCTGTTCTTGCAGGCAGAAATGAAGCGGCGTTGCGTGCACTGGCATCCCGGCTGCAGTTACCCTACAAGGTAATTTCGCTGGAAGATACTGCTGCATTAGTGCAGGCATTGAAAGAAGTAAAATTTGTGATCCATGCCGCCGGACCATTCCACTTAACGGCACAACCCATGGTAGAAGCCTGTATACAGGCAGGTGCACATTACCTGGATATCAACGGAGACATTACTGTTTTTGAAATGCTGCAACAATACGATCAGGCAGCTAAAAACGCGGGTATTATGGTTTTACCTGGTGCCGGCTTTGATGTGGTGCCTACAGACTGTATAGCGGTGTTATTAAAAACATTATTGCCTGATGCCAGTGATCTGAAACTTGCCTTTGCTACCACCGGCGGCGGTGTGTCGCACGGCACAGCGATGTCCATGGCGTATAAATTAGGCGAAGGTGGTGCAGTGAGAAGAGCGGGGCGGATAGTGCGCACAGCGCTTGGTCATCATGGACGGTGGATAGACCTTGGGCCTAAAAAACTTTTCACCATGAGTATTCCCTGGGGAGATGTGGCCACCGCATATTTCAGTACCGGTATTCCCAATATTACCGCTTACACCGGGATCCCGTTAAATGTATATCGTTTACTGAAATTGCAGGGTTTATTTAACTGGTTGTTACGCACAACTATTGTCAGGAATTTTATTAAAAAGAAAATCGGTCAACGGCCTTCTGGTCCTACAGATGAAATGCGCAGCCACGCTTACAGCCTGGTATGGGGCGAGGTATACAATACTGCCGGCCGAAAAGCCACTGTGAGATTAAAGAGTCCGGATGGATACACGCTTACGATGTACAGCTGTTTGCTGATGGCACAAAAAATCTGTAACGGTGAGTGGAAGGCGGGATATCAAACACCCGGCACCGCCTATGGTGCGGAGTTTGTGATGGAAATACCGGGTGTAGAACGGGAAATTTTGATGGCGAATCATGCTTAATTACCGGCGTTATACCCATATATAGCGCTGCTGTATCGTAGGTCATCTACCGATAATAGTTATCATGAAATTTTCGTGCCTGTTCCAGAGAAAAGGAATCAGTGATTAAACTATCCAAGTCATGAATTGCTGTGCTCACGCCATTCAACTGAAAATCAGAAGGAGGCTCTTTCCAGGAAATCTTTTTCAATGAACTAATGAACGCTTTTTTCTGTGAAGGAAGGAATGGTGTGTTCTTCTGTGACTGCTGCAACTCATATTCCGCATAGGCCTCAATCCGCCAGTACATATGTCCGAAATAGGTTCCTCCAAGTGCCTTAAAGGCTTCAAGACTATTCACTGCACGCATGATCTTAATAAGCCTGATTCTTGCTTCCTGCAATGATGCTATTCCATTTTGCTGACGAAGGAAATAAGCGTAAAAACGGTAAAATTCGTCCTGTCCGGCCTCTGAGGAAAATCGTGATGAAGCAAAAGTACTGCTATCGGGAGGAGGATAAACGGATAACCCGAATGCCGGTTGTTCTTTACGCAGGGTATCCAGGTATCCGGCAGTTACAAATATGGTGTCGTTTGCATCCGGTTCATAGATCACAGGTGCAATGGCTACTAAAGATTCCCAGGGCACCGGCCGCTGAGATACCCACGCCTGGCAACCGAAGATGAATAGGAGACAACAAATGTATCTTGTCATAAGTAAGTTAAAGATACCTTTTCCCTCAATAAGAGGATGATCATATGTCACGCGATGACCTGCAATTACCAACACGCTGTACTATCCCCGCCTACTTATATAAATGCTGATCCTGTACATAATCGATGCCATTTGTTTTTAAATAGGCAATTCCCCATTCACTTGTAAACTCATACAATGGCGCCAGGCTTTTTCCGGCAGCGGCTAAAGCGTATTCTACTCTATAGGGCTTTTTTGACAGCACCTTTTTTTCGATGAGCAGGTCTCTTTCCAGTTCTTTCAATTGCTGGCTGAGCATTTTTTCGGAAACACCCGGGAGGTTATCCCTGATTTCCGCATAACTTTTTTTGTCGAAGTGATGAAGCTGGGAAAGGATGAGCAGTTTCCATTTGCCTCCAATAAAACCCAGGGTAACATCCACCGGGCAGGTATATACTTTATTGTTGAGTGTGATCATGAGCAGGTCGTGAAATGACACTACAAGTTAACAAGTTTTAGTGTTCCCACCCTACTTTTTGGTAAGGTATTTCCGGGCCAAAAGCAGGACCCTACATTTGTATTCACAGGGAAGATGTATTATTCCCATCTCACAAAAAAATGCAAAAACTTAACAACGATGAGTGCGAACAAAAATTACACAGTAGAAATTATCAGGTACAACATCCAGGAAAACGAGCGACAAAATTTTGAAACGGCCTACCTGGCTGCAGGTAAGCTGTTGCAGGCTTCACCTTATTGTCTTGCTTACGAGGTAATACATGGAATAGAAGAACCTCAACATTACATTGTTACTATTCATTGGACATCCAAAGAGGATCATATGAATGGGTTTCGTAAGGAGGCGGAATTCCCTCCTTTCTTTGAGCTGGTAAAACCGTTTTACAATAGTATTGAAGAAATGAAACACTACGAGGTAACCAGCAATCAATGGCAGCGGTCATAAATATTACGGGGGCATGATGCAGGGAAATCCTATTGCCCTTATGCGTCTTCCAGCGCACGTTTCATAATATTCAGATAACCTATATGCTGTTCTGCATAGGACAAGCTTTCCGATAACAAAGCCCAGGCAATTTGTCGTTCTAAAGCAATGCTGATAATGGGTTTCGTTTCCGCATCCATTACACCTTCATCTACCAGTTGACCAAATCCCGTGGCGATGACAGCTGCGTCCAGTGCAAAAATAGAATGCCGGTAATCATATGCCGGATCTTCTATTAAATGCTTCATCAAATCCCTGTCGAGCAGGTCCTCATTGTATGCGTTGATGTCCATTTTCCCAACCGTTTCCATCACCCATTTCAAGCAGTCTATTATCGGGGCATCCGGGTTGGTTTTACGCCAAAGCCGAAATTTCACTAATGCCTGTTCCCCTTCATCGGAGCCAAAAGGGGCCAGTCCATCTAAGTCATCCCAGAAAAAATCTTCCGGAATCAATTCGATAGCCCGTGGATGTGCATGATCTTTATCAATACCATATATTTCCTCTTCGTCCATATATTTTATTTTATTCATTTTCCCACCCCCTCGCGTTTGAACAGGTTTCGGTACAATGCACAGTAAATCTTTCAAATTCTTCGCCAAATAATTCCTTATATACCATATACCCAATAAAACCTACAATCTCTGCTTCCGCATCGCAGGTGGCCTTGGATGGATTTTCCTCTATCATTTCATAATATGCCCTGCCCATCCCTACAATAAAACATCTGCAATAAAGAAACCCATCATCAGAGCCATCAGTATATCTATGAATATCTTCCCGGTCTATCCGGAATAACATTTCTTCCATGATATGATTAAAGGCAGTCAGTTCTTCCTTATTCAGTCCCAGCAACAAATCCCTGATATTATTGGTAACAGGACCATATACCTCACCAGTCAGATCCTCTATCAATGCAGCATCGTTGGTTTTCAACGCAGTGTTCCGCATTTCAAGTAAAGCAGGCGAGGCTGCCCAGGCATCTTCGATAATATGCCAGAATTTGAATTCATTCATAAGGTAGCAGTTAGTATTATGAGTGTAAGATATGCATACAAAACGCAGTGTAAATGCGTAGTGATTAAACGCGTACTATTGGGAAATATTTACAAACCAGGCCGATACTGCGGCTACAATAGCACCCACATCTGCTTTGTAAAAACCGGCCGCATTCATACACCCGCATTCTACAATGTAAAAGTCATCCCCACACAAACATATATCCATCACAAAAACAGCATGTGGTGTATATTCCAGGCAACGACTTTCTGCAAAAGCAATGACCTCTGTCGGACATCCGGCTCCATTCGTACTGTATATTATAAGGGACAGACACAACAATAGGTGTGTCCGGAGTTAAGTTGGTGTTTTCCACCATCTTCAGCTGATCATACCAGGTTTTAATTGCTGCAAACGATTTTGTTTCTCCGGAAAAGGATTTGCTGTCATCATCAGGGCGGATGAAAAATAACTGATCCGGCGCCTCTTCCCTGCTCATCAGTGCCGCAAAAGTGGTGACTTCTGCACCATAGTTCAGCATATGTTTCCCCCACCTGTTGAAATAATTTTCGATAGAAAAACGTGCTTCGTCAAAAAACAATCCGGGTTGTAATTGCTTATCCGCAGCTACCAGACTACAAAGTGTGGTAGATCCGTAAAAAATGCTTCGATGGCCGCTATCGAAAACCGGCAACGAGGACGAAAAAGGAATGATATCAATTCCCTGGAAACTTACCCCCACTGCTTCACAGGATAGTTGTAAACTTTCCAGGTCTGTTTTACTGGTCAGGTTTCTCTGAACAACCCATTGTATTCCCGGATAGAGGCTTGACATGTGCTGAAATTACATAATTATTTTCTTAATTTAAAAACCGCCGCCTGCCATATCTGCCTATATAAATTATTTTATTATTAATTTCGGGTCCCCTAAATTTACTTTGTTTATAGATTTAGTAAGGGCACATAAACCACCAACTTTGTCAAATTTCTCCTTACCAGATGAACATGAGCTACTGGAACAGGTTGCCACCGGCGACGGGGACGCCTATACCATTTTGTTCCGGCATTACAGTCAGCAGGTGTTTGATGTAGCCATGCTTTACCTGAAGGATAATAGTCTGGCCAGGGAAATTGTGCAGGAGGTATTTATGAAGATCTGGCTGAAAAGAGCAGACATGCACCAGGTAAAGAATTTCAAAGACTATCTCTTTATCCTTACCCGCAATCATATCTATGATGGCTTTAAAAAACAGCTGGTACGACTGAAAGTCTATGATCTGCTTGGAAAAAACCAGCCTGCCACCCAAAACGATACGGATCACCTCTTACTGCAACGGGAATACGATGCTATTCTCGACAAAGCCGTATCCGGACTCCCGCCGGAACGCAAAAAAGTATATTTAGCCAGAAAACAGGGCTGGAGCAATGAAGAGATCTCCCTGCAACTGAATATTTCCGTACATACCGTTAAAAAGCAAATGAGCCTGGCGATGCACGCAGTACGCGCTTTTGTTAAAGCCCGGATTCAGAATGATATTCTCCCGCTGCTGCTGATTATCCTCACTTTACGCAAGTAATTTACCTATCGAAAAAAATATTTTTCCTCAGGATACTCCTTTTTTATTTGTCGCTCGTCTTTACTCACATCAACCTTCCTAAACTTTGTATATGTCCACGATGGAAGTGCAGTTACTGCTTGAAAAATATAAGCATGGCCGGATCAGCCAGGAGGAGCTGCAGCGTTTAAAAACGCTGGTGGCGACCAACGATTATGAGCCGGAAATCAAAGCAGATATCCTGTCTGCCTTATATGGGCAGGTACCTGATAGTGGCTGGCAAAAGGAAGATGAAGCCGCTATTCTCCAACATATTTTACAATCCACACCAGTAAAAACAACCGGCAGGATCAGGATCCTGCAATATGCTGCCGCAGCGGCACTGCTGGGCGCCATGTTTTTTGCAGGCAACCATTATTTAAAACGGTCCGCACCGGTGGCCCCTATCGCCGCTACCACCGCCGCTCCACTTGCACCAGGCAGCAATAAAGCCATGCTGGTACTCGCAGATGGCAAAACAATCCCGCTGGACAGCGCCAACATTGGTGCGCTGGCAAAGCAGGGCAACACCAGCATTATGAATACCCAGCAAGGCCTCGCCTATAAAGCAGAAGGCATCCCCGCCGAGGTGGTATACAATACGGTAGTCACTCCCCGAGGAGGACAATACCAGCTGACCCTCTCCGATGGCAGTAAAGTATGGCTGAATGCCGCCAGCAGCATCCGTTTCCCCACTGCTTTTACCGGAAAAGAAAGACTGGTAGAGATAACTGGAGAAGGTTATTTCCAGATTGCCGCCAATGCGCAACAGCCTTTCCGGGTGAAAGTGAAAGGCACTCCGGACATGGAAGTGAATGTATTAGGCACCAGCTTCAATATCATGGCCTATCCGGATGAACAAACCATTACCACTACCCTGGAAGATGGCGCCGTACAACTGGTACATGGCAGCAGTAAAAGTTTGCTGAAACCCGGATTCGGGGGCAGCCTGTCTACCGGCGATAAAGATTTTGTCATTGAAAAAGCGGACCTGGAACAAACACTGGCCTGGAAAGAAGGCAAATTCCGTTTCCGCAATACCAGCATACAAACCATCATGCGCCAGATGGCCAGATGGTACAATATAGAAGTTACCTACCAGGGTGACCTCTCTGATGTACGTTTAACAGGGATCATTTCCCGGAGAGAGAATGCCTCCTCCTTATTCAAAATTTTATCAACAACGAAACGCGTTCACTTTGATATTAACGACAACCGGATCCTGGTAAGGCCATACGATCCACAGTAACAGCTAGCTATTTGTCCACTTATGAATTCATCATTTTAAAATTATTGTAAGTTATGAAGACGTGAATAATTCCACTACCGGTTGTAAAAAAACCGGAAGCACTGCAATGCTCCCGGCGATAGATGGCAACCCAACTCCCTGAATCATTTAGAAAATTGAATTATTAAGCCAACAACACAAAAGTATGGAACTACTTGGTACCTTCAAAGTCCCCTGTAAAGGAGGGCGTATGCAAAGAAAATTACTGTTAATTATGCGATTAACTGCAATACTGACACTAGTATTCACCCTTCAACTGAGCGCTAAAACATACTCTCAGTCTGTTACCATCAAAGGAAAGCACCTCCCGCTTTACGATGTGTTTAACAGCATTAGCCGCCAGACGGGTTATGAATTTATCTATGATGAAAAGTTACTGGAGAAGGCAGCTCCCGTAAATCTGAATATGAACCAGGCCTCCCTTACAGAAGTCCTGAATGCCTGTCTGAATACCAAATTGTTTAACTACAACATTGTAGATAAAACGATTGTCATCAGCCCCAAAGTAAAAGCCGTGGAGCTTGTTGCAGTACAGCCTATACAAGGTAAGGTAACAGATGCCAAAGGAGCGCCACTCATCGGCGTGTCTATCCAGATAAAAGGCACCACGAAGGGCACAATGACCAATGCAGAAGGAGGTTTCTCCATAGCCGCCAATCCGGGCGATGTGTTGATCATCAGCTTCATTGGATATGAAAGCAAGCAGATAACAGTGGGTAATGATACCAATATCCAGGTAGCACTGGCTATCCAGGATAGTCAGCTGGGTGCTGTAGTAGTAACGGCCCTGGGTATTAAAAGATCGGATAAATCTATTACTTATTCCACCCAGCAACTGGATGGACTGGAACTGACCAAAGCGAAAGACCCTAACCTGGTAAATACCCTGAACGGTAAAGTAGCAGGTTTAACTATCTCTTCCAGCGGTTCCGGCGTAGGTGGTTCTGCCAAAGTAATCCTCCGTGGTAATAAATCAGGCCTTGGAAGCAACCAGGCGTTGTATGTGATTGATGGGGTGCCCATGAACAATACCCTTACCAATCAGCCTACCAGCGTATATGGTGGTAACCTGGCCTACGATGGCGGTGATCCGATCTCTAATCTGAACCCGGAAGACATTGAAAATATTTCTGTGTTGAAAGGTGCTTCCGCCGCAGCCCTGTATGGCAGCCAGGGCGCCAATGGTGTGATCATTGTTACTACTAAAAGTGGTAAAGCGGGTCGCACCCTGATTAATTTCTCTTCCGGCTTCAATATTACGCAGGCAGCGTACAAACCTGAATTCCAGGACCATTACGGTTCCACCAGTCAGGGAGCTGCACAAAGCTGGGGAAACAAGATCACCAGCGCTCCCAATAACCTCTCTCCCTTTTTCCAAAATGGCACCAACTTTACCAACGCCATCAGCTTGTCTTCCGGTTCCGAGAAAATGCAAACTTATTTCTCTTACGCCAACACGTCTGCCAAAGGTATTGAAGCGGGCAATAAACTGGGACGTCATAACCTGGATTTCAAAGAAACAGGGCATTTCCTGAATGATAAACTAACTGCTTCGGCAGATATAAACTATATGACGCAGAAGATTGATAATACACCGCTTTCCGGCTTGTACTACAATCCTCTCACCGGTTTATATCTTTTCCCACGCGGCCAGGATATCAGACCATACAAAGACCAGTTTGAAAAACCAGATCCTTCCAGGAACTTTCTGAATGTGCAAAACTGGCCTTTTGACGAAGATGTGCAGCAGAATCCGTGGTGGATCCTTAACCGCAATACCAACAGTCTTACCCGCAACAGGATACTGGCGAATGCTAATCTGAAATACGATATCAATTCCTGGTTGAATGTACAGGCAAGAGGAAGCATTGACCGGATCGCCGATGTATACGAGCAGAAGATATATGCCAGTTCACAAAAAGCGGTAGCGCCTGCGAATGGTTTGTATAATTACAACAACAGCACTACTACGCAGCAATATGGTGATCTGATCGCCAACTTCAACATTCCTGTAAACGATTTCAAAATTACAGGTGTTGTAGGTGGTAGCATCCGCGATGTAAAGACTACTGGCGTTTTCCTGAACTCAGGACAGGATGGTTTGTATATACCAAATGTTTTCACTGTTCAGAATATTAAAACACTCAATGGCCGTAATTCCGGCACGCAACTGGAAAATCACGGACAATGGCAATCTGTTTTTGCCAGCGCCAACATCTCCTATAAAGAGTGGTTATTCCTGGATCTGACCGCGCGTAACGACTGGGCCTCCAACCTGGCGTTTACACCACAGATGTCTTACTTCTATCCTTCTGCAGGTTTGAATGTATTGCTGAGTCAACTGGTAAAATTACCGGAGCAGATTACCTATGCTAAAATACGTGGCTCCTACGCGATAGTAGGTAACTCCCCTTTGGTTTACCAGAGTAACCCCGCACCTAATACATTGGGTACTGGTGGTACTCCCATTGTCAGTATAGCAGAACCTTTCCGTTCACTGAAACCGGAAAAAACAAAATCACTGGAATTAGGTACTGAATGGCGCTTTTTTGACAGCAGGCTGAGTATAGATCTCACCTACTATAAAACGAATACAACCAATCAAACCCTACAAATTAAATCACCGACTGCTACCTTCTTTGATACCTATTTTATTAATGCAGGTAACATACAAAACCAGGGCGTGGAAGCAGTATTACGTTATGATGTATTACGTCATACCAAATTGCAATGGAACACAGGAATCAACTTTGCTACCAATGACAATAAAATCATAGAATTGTCGCCATTGTCAGACCGTTTCACTTTAAGCGGTGCTTCCGGTGCCAACTATGCTTCCCAATTTAAAGTAGGTGGTTCCTTTGGTGATATTTACGGAACTGTGTTAAAGCATGATGACCAAGGTCGTGTGATGATTGATGCAAGCGGCAAGCCTATTAAGCAGGGCGGAGATATGGTGTATCTGGGCAATGCCAATACCAAATGGCAGTTAGGATGGAATAACAATTTTGTGTTTAACAATTTCACTTTGTCATTCCTGATCGATGGTAAATTTGGTGGTAAAGTGATGTCCGTTACCCAGGCGATGATGGACTACTATGGTGTTTCAAAAATCAGTGGTGACGCACGTGATAACGGCGGCGTTCAGGTGAATGGAGTAGATCCGACGGGTAAAGCAGTGACCACCGTGAAAGCACAGGACTGGTATTCTGTTGTTGGTGGCAGAGAAGGTGTTTCAGCAGAATATTTATACAGTGCTACTACCGTAAGATTAAGAGAAGCATCATTGGGTTATACCGTACCGGTAGCCAACTCATTCCTGAAAACACTGAAGTTTTCGCTGACTGGTCGTAACCTGTTTTATTTCTCCAAGAAAGCGCCATTTGATCCTGAGCAAACCATGTCTACTGCAAATGGACTGGGAGGTGTAGATGTGTTTATGTTGCCAGCTACCCGTAGTTATGGTCTTACATTAAATGCTTCTTTCTAAAATCATTCACGCAAAAACTGACAAAAGATGAAATTTCCAAATAAAATGCATGGCTACAAATCCCGTTTATGGGTAGCAGTAGCATTGCTGGTGGCTGGCCTGAGTGCATGTACAAAAAACTTTGAAAGATACAATACCAACAATACCGGTATAACGGAAGATCAACTGGCCGCGGATTTTAACAACCTGGGCTTATATCTGAAGTCTGCCCAGATGTCTATTTACAATTTCTCCGGTGGTGGAGATCCGAACTCTTACCAGGTGCAGCAAAACCTGAATGCTGACTGTTTTTCCGGTTATTTAATGTCACCCAATCCTTTTGGTGGCAATACCAATATGAACTACGGGCTGGTGAGTGGCTGGAATGAAGAAGCTTATAAAGTAGGTTATCTGAATATCATGTCACCTATTGCCCGCCTCCGGAAAACAGGTATTGAAAAAACTTACCCGGCCGTATGGGCAGTAGCGCAAATTGTACAGGTGACAGGTATGAGCCGGGTAACAGATATCTATGGTCCTATTCCGTATAGCCATGCCGGTGAGTCCGGTACTGCTGCTTACGACAGCCAACAGGATATTTACAAACGTTTCTTCCTGGAGCTGGATAGTGCCAGCAAAGCATTGCGCACCCAGATCAGCAGTGGTACTACACTGCCATTTAATTTTGGGAGCTTCGACCTGGTATATGGCGGCAACTTTACACAATGGCTGCGGTTTGCCAATTCACTTCGTTTGCGTCTGGCCATGCACATCTCCAATGTTGATAAAACAACGGCAAAAACAGAAGGTGAAAAAGCACTGGATCCTGCGAATGGCGGCGTGCTGGCGGATAATGCCGATAACATGACCGTAAAGGTGACCGGTGATTTCACCAATCCACTGGTATTTGTTGCCCAGAACTGGGCAGATACCCGTGTCAGCGCCACCCTCCAGTGCTTCCTGACCGGCTTCAATGATCCGCGTGTAGGTAAGTATATGGATAAATCAACCGATCCTGCTTTTCCACCACGGTACATTGGTATCCGTATGGGCAGCATTACCGGTGCTAACGATAAAAAAGATTATGTTGGCTATTCTTCTATTAATACCAATGATGGCACCACACCATCTTTTAATTTAAAAACACCAGTACAGTTAATGACTGCCGCGGAAGTATATTTCCTGCGGGCAGAAGCCGCGCTTAACAGCTGGGCCAATGCCGGCGGAACAGCCCAACAATTGTATGAACAAGGTGTGAATATGTCTATGGCGCAGTGGAAAGTGGACCCGGCAGGTTATCTTAACAATGATAGCAGCCGTCCTGCCCCTTCTGTAGATCCCAAAAAGGTAGGAGATACCATTGTCAACCCATCTGTCATCACTATCAAATGGAATAATGGTGTAAACGAGAACATACAACGTGAACGCATTGCCACGCAGAAATGGCTGGCCATGTTCCCTGAAGGACAGGAAGCCTGGACTGAATTCCGCCGGACCGGTTATCCTAAATTATTCAAGGTGATTCATAACAATAGTGGTGGTACCATTTCTTCGGATGTACAAATCAGAAGATTGCCTTATCCACAAAATGAATACAACACCAATCCCGGCACCGTAGCAAAAGGTGT
The DNA here is from genome assembly GCF_056399985.1 of Chitinophaga sp. 01L420. Lineage (NCBI taxonomy): Bacteria > Pseudomonadati > Bacteroidota > Chitinophagia > Chitinophagales > Chitinophagaceae > Chitinophaga > Chitinophaga sp. 01L420. Next base: position 131,424 of record NZ_JBFTSK010000015.1, on the reverse strand, counting down.
GCAACTGCTGGGAGGTAGCGGAGATAATGGCGGTACCCGTCTCTGGTGGGATACCAGTAAATAAAATAATATCAAATTCTCCGGTGGCTGGCTACTTCGTCAGCCACCGGTTGTATATCATTCAACGTTAGCCTGAGCAGAGCCTCCAACATACCTGTCGTTAGACCCGTTAGCCTGGAAACCCATAACCAAAACTGAACCCGGATTATTTAAACATCTAAAATGTTGTTATGAAAACAAAATTCCACTCCTGGCGGCTGATAGCCGCAGGTACCGCCACTGCTGTAACCCTACTCTTCGCAGTTGCCTGTAAGAAAGAAAATCAAAAAAGTGTTGCCCCTGCTGATGCAAAAAATGACGGCAGAAAAGTCAGCACAGAATCTGTCACCAAAGCCGGTGGCAAGTCTGTTTGCTACGTAGAAGTAAACAGTAACAGTTTACTGAACACCGGCAAATATACCTTAACGACCGGTGGGCAACAACTGTTTGATATTGCGATCATCTTTGCCGCCAACATTAATTACAATACCACTACCCATAAGGCGGTGTTATACAACAATCCCAATGTTTCTAATGTGCTGGCTAATAAGGCGACGCAAATAGTGCCGTTACAAAACAAAGGCATGAAAGTATTGCTGTCTATTCTTGGCAATCACCAGGGCGCCGGCTTCTGCAATTTTACCAGCAGAACTTCTGCCCATGCTTTTGCACAACAGCTCAGTGACACGGTGACGTATTATGGTCTCGATGGAATTGATTTTGATGATGAGTATGCCGATTACGGCAACAATGGCACCACACAGCCCAACGACAGTTCTTTCGTGATGCTGGTAGATGAACTGCGGAAAATAATGCCTTCCAAAATCATCTCTTTCTACTACTATGGTCCGGCTGCTTCCCGCTTATCCTGGGGCGGTAAAAAAGTAGGTGATTTTGCCAATTATAGCTGGAATGCTATTTATGGCTCTTATGCTGTACCCAACGTAGCAGGACTGACGAAGAGTCAATTAGGCCCTGCCGCAGTAGATATACAAAGCACCAGTCAGAGTACTGCCAACTCCCTGGCTACGCAGACAAAAAACAACGGCTATGGTGTGTACTTATGGTATAACCTCACCAGTACAGACAAGCATACCTATTTCTCCGGCGTATCCAATATACTGTATGGCAGCAGTGTAACGTATACTCCGTAAATACGGAAGTGCATAAACGAAAAAAGCCGTTTCCGATATGGAAACGGCTTTTCCTACTTCATTACTACTTCTCGTATACTTCTCCGGTACTTAGGATTCGTCTATCTATTACATTCCCCCTATACTTCTATTACTGTTCCACGGCACTCTTACTACTGTTACATTACTCTTTTACTACACTGTTACTACACTCTTACTACTCTTTCACCGCACTATGAGCTTTATAATCATTCCAATTCCCTCGTAACACACTGTCAATCAACCTGATTCATGCGTTTACTTTATGCTTTCTTCCCTTGCAGACAACCGGAACCAATCCTTTGCATAAGGCTTCAGTAAAGCCGTGGCAGCGGTGGGTCCCCAGGTACCTGCTTTATACAAATGCAGCTCTTTTGCGGGATACTTCTTCCAGGTATCTACAATGGGCATTACTACTTTCCAGGCAGCTTCTACCTGATCGGCACGCATAAACAAAGTAGGGTTACCATCCAGCACATCCAGCAACAATGCTTCGTATGCTTCGGGAATTGTTTCGGTGTAAGATTCCTGGTAAGTGAAATCCATTTCTACCGGTTTCAGTTTCATTTTTAAACCGGGGACTTTACTTTCAAACAACAAACTTATTTCCAGTTCTGGTTGGATACTGATGATAAGCCTGTTTGGTGTAAGGTCATCTTTAAAAATTTTATGGGGAGAATCTTTAAACTGTACTACGATGACGGATGACTGTACCGGCATGGATTTACCCGTACGTAAAAAGAAAGGTACTCCTTTCCATCTGTCGTTGTCAATAAATAAACGTGCGGCCACAAAGGTTTCTGTATTGGAGGCAGATTGCACATGCTCTTCTTTACGATAAGGCAGGCGTGGGGTTCCATGTACGTTACCGGCGGTATACTGTCCGCGGATCACGTTTTTAAGCACCTGCGCCGGTGTATATTGACGGATGGCTTTCAATACTTTTACTTTGGCATCGCGGATCAGTTCTGATTTATAAAACTCCGGGGAGTCCATAGCTACGATACACATTAACTGCAGCAAGTGATTCTGTATCATATCACGTAAAGCGCCAGCGCCGTCATAATAACCGCCGCGTTTGCCTACGCCCACCTCTTCCGCCACACTGATTTGTATATGATCAATATATTTTTTATTCCATAGTGGTTCAAATACATAGTTGGCAAAGCGGAACGCCATGATATTCTGTACCGCTTCTTTACCCAGGTAATGATCTATGCGATAGATCTGTTTTTCAGCAAACCGTTTCGTTAAAAAGCGATTGAGTTTTTTGGCGGTATCCAGGTCGGTACCGAAAGGCTTTTCTACTACGATGCGGTCGAGGGCATCGCGGTTGCAGAGGGTATGTTTATATAGGCCATCTGCAATGATTTCGATAAAGCGGGGTGCCACGGCGAAATAAAAGATCCGGGTACTGTTCTTTTTCTGCTTTTTGTCAAAAGCATCCAGCTTTCCTTTCAGGCCGGTGTAGGTTTCTGTTTTCAGGAAATCGCCCTGCAGATAGTGAATGTTTTCAGCAAATCCTTCCCATTCTTTTTCATCGGCCTTTCCGTTCCTGCTAAACTCGTTGATACCTGCCAGCAGGTCAAGTTTAAAGGCGGCTTCATCTTCTGCCAGGAAGTCCACACAATAGATGGTAAATACAGGCGGAAGGTGCTTGTCTGTATACAAATTATAAAGAGCCGGAATCAGTTTTCTTTTTGTCAGATCCCCTTTGGCGCCGAAGATGGTGATAGCGGCGGGGATTATTTTTCCAGGTTTCATCTAAGCATCGGTTTATAGTGCTGTAATTTAAGCATCAATTCCCGGAATATGGCAATACAATTTTGCCGGCGACGGGTATCACCACCTCAACCGGCACTGACTGGGAAGATAGCATCCCGCGCTATAACTATTTTTTTTTACAATATGAACCAATCATCAACGTTTACGGACATATCCGGCGGGAACCTTTAATGCTTCTATGGCATTGACCAGGTACACCATGGGAGCATTCCAGTTGATCGCAATTTCGTTGGAAGCATAGGCCTGGTCGTGGTCAATATAAGCGGTTTCCGGCGCTGTAAATTCGTACCGGACTTTATCCTGCATACCCGGATTAGGTCCTGCTACGAGCAAGCCAGGTACCGGGTCCGTTATTCCATCTGCTACGGAAGGGCGATGGTGCGGATGCATAGGCGACTGTGTACCTGTTCCGGTTAAAAAAGAATAGTGGGTAGCATTGCGGCCCAGTAAATAATCCAGGTTAGTCAGTGCACCATCTATATACTTCCTGTCACGGGTAAGCCTATACGCATTCAGCAACAGAACGCCTTCGTTGGCAGCCACGGAATTACTACCCCATATAAAATCGCGGGCAGTTTGTCCCATAACCGTCCGGAAGGCACTGCTGCCGGCCTTTTCTATATAAGCGTTGGCCAGTTCCAATACGCGTGTACGCATGAGCGTTACTGTGGCACTGGTATTGGCCGGTAAATCTTTACTGCGTAAAAATGAATAATACCCCAACATGCCTACTTCTGCCCAGTCGGGCAATTTTACTTTATCGCTCATATGCTGCTGCACCATTTCAAAGTATTGGGGATCGCGGGTGGTGAGATATAGTTCCGCTGYCGCCCATAACCATTCATCGCTAAAATATCTATCCCCATAAGGACCTGTGGTGACGGCCGGTGCATATATTTTATTGAGCTTATCCTGGTCATATGCCAGCGCAGGAAACTGTTTGGCCCAGGCCCATGCTTTGGCCGCGGCCTTGCTGCAACTATCTGCCAACTGCGGGGTAAACGGTTTCAATACCCGTGCGGCCTGTGCTGCCACGGCCGCAAAGTCCAGCGTGGCAGCGGTACCTTTTGCCACTACATAGCGCGGTGCTTTGGTAACACCCGGCATCACCATGCCATCAAAGACCGCATTGGTGCATTTGTTATACACCCCGCCATCGGCAGGGTCCTGCATGGTCAGCATCCAGCGGAGATTGTACATCACCTCATTCAGGATGTCCGGTATGGCATCACTGCTTTCCGGGATAGTCGTTTTCAGTTGTTTAAAGTAATCAGGATAGTCCTCATAGGCGGAGAGCAAGGTCCCCATGGTGATTCCGGAATTAACGATGTATTTGTTATAATCACCTGCATCATACCAGCCACCTGGTGTGCCGATTACAGTTCCCGCAGGGCGTGACGGACTGGCGGCGCCAACATGCACCAACACCTGCGTATCCGGATGCCCGGCCGGCCGATGCCATTTGCCGGCGAAACGCTCTTCCAGTGGCATGTCGGAACGTTGATAATAATATCCTTTCAGACTGGCTATACCAACAGCATGGTGTATCTCGTTGCCAATAATAAAATTCCGGGAATCTCCCAAAGAGGTGGAATTCATCGGTCGTACACCGGATACATATATGCGATAGCTTCCGGGTGTGGTCAACGCTGAAAAGTCGGCGATCCTTGTTTTGGTGGCAGACCAGGCAGATGTTTTCTCTTCACTTAACATACCCCGGAAAACAGTATCCCGTTCCTTAATAATATAAAAATGCGGGTCTGAAACAGGCGCCGTCACCACCGCCACTTTCTGTGCATAGGGATAAAACCCTGACTGATTTAACTGGATGGTAGTAACGATTTGTTGCGCATGCCCGGAGAGTGCCGCCAATAATAGCAGAAAAGGGAGTGCCGCTTTATTTTTTAACATGGAATTTTATTTTAAAACAGACTGTTAATATAATCGATTTTCCAGCATTATTCCGGGCAATTTCCATCTCCCCGAAACATACCCGTAAAAACATACCAGGCAGCAGTTTCGGGGAATTAAACTTACATTAGCAACTGGTTATTCCGGCAGTCAATTTATATGAGTACATCAAAAACAACCTTACAACAGCTATTATTTGAGTTATCAGGGGTATTGCCTGCTGACACTACCGCATTGTTTGCCATGACCCGGATGATAAAGCTGGAGGCCAATGAGATATACATCCGCGAAGGAGATACAGAAAGACGCCTGGCATACATTGAACAAGGCATCATGCGGGCATATATCATCAAGGATAACGGTGACGAGGCTACGTTGTTTCTACGCTGGGAACATCAGTTCATTGCTTCGCACGACACCATTATAAACCGGCAGCCCTCCCGCTTCATTTACCGCGCGCTGGAGCCTACCACCCTGTTGGAAATGGATTATGATGTTCTGGAAGAAGTATTAAAAACACATCCTGAATATGAGCCTTTGCGAAACTTTTTCCTGATGCGCATGTTATCTGAATCCCTGAAGATGATGGAATCCTTTGTAACGTTATCTCCGGAGGAGCGTTACCGTGCCTTGCTGACAGAACGTTTCGACCTGGTAAACCGGGTACCTGATAAATATATTGCTTCCATGCTGGGCATTACGCCTGTATCACTCAGCCGCATCAGAAAGCGTATGCATACCAAAGGGAAGGGTGGAAATTAACCTTTGTTAAGACCGGAAGTTATCCTTTGTTAACCACATCTGCCCCACTCCTGCGCTAATTTTGGGACATAAAACTCATGGTTTATGGACACGATAGTGACGGCTGCAGGTAAAATTTTCGTTCTTTCCGCGCTCAGGTATTTTGCACTGGCAGGTATTCCTTTCGCATTATTTTACCTGTTGATGCCCAACAAACTTAACCGTTTTAAGATACAGCAGAAACTGGCTTCCAAAAAGGATTTCCTCCGGGAAATATGGTACTCCATGCAAAGCACCCTGGTATTTACCATCATTACTATTGTATTGTTATTCACACCGCTGCGGCAGTATACGATGATTTATAGTCGGCTGTCAGATTTTCCGATGTGGTATATAGGTGTGAGTGTGGTGTTGAGTCTTATTGTACACGATACCTATTTCTACTGGATGCATCGGATCATGCATCATAAAAAATTGTTTAAGCTCACGCATGTAGTGCATCATGAAAGTACCAACCCCTCTCCATGGACTTCTTATAGTTTTCATTTTGCCGAAGCTATTGTCGAAGGTGGTGTGCTGGTGGTGATTGCCTGCCTGATGCCATTGCATCCGCTGTCTATATTGCTATTTACGATCAGCGGATTTATCATTAATGTATATGGACACCTGGGCTATGAAATTATGCCCCGCTGGTTCCGCCATTCCTGGGCATTTGAGGTATTCAATACTTCCGTACACCATAACCTGCATCATAAAAAGTTCAGGGGCAACTATGGTCTTTACTTCCGGGTATGGGACCGGACCATGGGTACAGAGCATCCTGATTATGTAAAAGAATTTGACCGCTTACAGGCCGCCCGCTTTGGTAAGCCGGTGAGCGCATGAGCAATAAATAGCGATGCAACTATCCGGCAATTCCGGGTAGTTGCCGTTTAATAATTCCACATCATTGACTTTTCCCCATTTTCTCCCTATCATTGTACCCAATTCCTATCATACACCCTGACGCTTCATTTTTTTCAAGCTTCCCTTTTCGGTCCCCGTGTTCATGTAATAGCAGCAGCGGAAAGCATTTGTTCATCGTTATTCAAAAAAATGAATAACGCTAAAGCAGGTACATGCAAAAAGTATTGATGACCGCCATTCTCCTGATGGGTGGTATTGCACAAGTCGGCGCACAGTCTAAACAAGACAGCAGCAGCAAAGTATTTTCCCTGGGGGAAGTGGTGGCCTACGGCAGCCGGCACGATTCTGTCGGCACTATCAGCATGGAGCAAATCCGACAGTTTCATCGCCTGAATGTAGCCACCGCTTTGAATCTCCTGCCCGGCATCAGCCAGTCCAACGTAGGCCCCCGCAATGAATCCATGATCTACCTACGGGGATTTGATCTCCGTCAAACACCCGTTTTTATTGATGGGGTGCCGGTATACGTACCTTATGACGGTTATGTAGACCTGGCCAGGTTTACTACTTTTAATCTCTCTAAGATAGTAGTGGAAAAAGGAGGCGCCTCCGTATTATATGGTCCTAACACCATGGGCGGTGTTATTAATCTCATCTCCTCAAAACCCGTACATGCACTGGAAATAAATGCCTCCGCCGGATGGCTGACTGGTGGGCACGAAGAAGCCATCAACATCGGTAGCCGCATGAAAAAATTCTACCTGCAGGGCGATCTGTCCCGCTATCAGCGTGATTACTATCATCTCTCCAATGACTTCAAATCTTCCAAAACAGAAGATGGTAATAAAAGAGACAACTCCTATAATAACGACTGGCGTTATGGATTCAAACTGGGCTATACCCCTAATGAAAAAAACGAACTGGCCATCGGCTACTCTCACCAGGAAGGGTCCAAGGGATCGCCGGTATATACGGGAACGGATACACTGAATTCACAGTATAAAAGTCCGCGTTACTGGCAATGGCCCAAGTGGAATAAAGAAAGTATTTACTTCCTTTCCAATAGCAGTCTGAGTGCAAAGAGCAACCTGAAAACAAGATTGTTCTATGATCGCTTTGTGAACCTGCTAAAAAGTTTTGATGATGCAACTTACAGCACACAAAAAAAACCTTATGCTTTCAGCAGTTACTACAACGACTATACGCTTGGTGGCAATATTGAATACGGACAAGTGTTATCTGCTGCCAATAACTTAAAAGCAGCGGTGCATTTTAAGCAGGATGTACACCGGGAACACAACGAAGGTGAACCGGAAAGAAAAGTAGCTGATAATAATTTTTCTGCCGGCATCACCGACCAGCATGCCTTTGATCAACACTGGACGTTGCAGGGCGGCACAGCTTTTAATTATCGTCAAAGCCTGGAAGCACAGAATTATAACAGTCAGACGAAAACGATTACTGACTTCCCTTCCAATAACAGCCACGCCGTAAACGCACAGGCGAAGTTAATGTATGCCTTTATCACCGGGCGTATGCTCACCTTTTCGGTGGATCGGATGACACGTTTTGCCACCATCAAAGACCGCTATTCTTATAAGCTGGGCACCGCAATACCCAATCCTGATCTGCAACCGGAAAACACCTTAAATTTTGCTTTGCAGTATACCGATACGCGGATTAAAAATGTGAGCCTGGATGGTTCCATATTTTGCAACCGCATTCAGAACGTGATTCAGAATGTGAATAATGTGGTGTATGATACGACAAAGCGTCAATGGCTATCACAGTCGCAGAACAAGGGTAAAGCGGTGTACTATGGCGCAGAAGCGGCTATCACCTGGAATGTATCAACTGATTTTACAGCGGGATTGAATTATACTTATATCAAACGGAAAAACATCGATAATCCAAACATTCATTTTACAGATGTACCGGAGCACAAAGCGATAGGCTGGTTGCAGTACAATATTTCACGCTTCGGCTTTTTATTGAACGGGGAGTATGATTCCGACCGTTACAGCAGCAGTTATGGCACTACTGCACCGGGATTTTTCCTGTTGCATGGTAGTGCGTTGATAAAAGTAACCAACTGGTTAAAAGTGCAGGGTGGGGTGAACAACATTTTTGATAAAAATTATATGCTCACAGAAGGTTATCCTGAGCAGGGAAGGAATTATTTTGCCAGGGTGCTTTTCAATTATTCCTATTTTTAGGGAGATGAATACACGCTGGCTACTTATTTTGCTGGGACTTGCTGCACTTCCTTTCCTGGGCAGCAGGATGGCTTTTGTGACCGAGCCATATACTCCCGTATACCCGGCCTATTTTGGTAACAGAACAAATATCCCGGCAGATAATCTCCTTACCCGCGAAGGCGTTTATTTAGGGCGGCGGTTGTTTTATGAAACACAGCTTTCTGCCGGCAATAAAATTTCCTGTGGCAGTTGTCACCAGCAAAAGCTGGCCTTTACAGATGGTAAGGCTTTCAGCACCGGCGTGGATAGTATCCGGACAGACCGCAGTGCCATGTCGCTGGCCAACCTGTTATGGGTGAGGAACTTTTTCTGGGATGGCAGGGCGGGCAGCCTGGAGCAACAGGCCCTGACGCCGCTGACGGCTCCACATGAAATGGGACAGTCGCTGGAACAATCGGCCGAAAAATTACGCCATACGAAGGGATATCCGGCCCTTTTTCGTGCCGCCTTTGGTGTGGACAGCCTCACCGGCGATCAGATCGTAAAAGCCCTGTCGCAATTCGAAAGAACGCTGATATCAGCTAATGCTCCATACGACCGGTACCTGGAAGGGAAATATCAACCAGCTGCTGCTGCCCTGAGAGGGATGCAACTATTTATGTCTGCTCCAGCGCCGGAAAGAAATATCCGGGGCGCCAACTGCGGGCATTGTCATGGTAGCCCTAAGCTATATATGGAGCTGTTTCATAACAACGGGCTGGATAGTCTCCCGCCGGATGCCGGCAGAGAAAAGCTGACCGGCCAGGCTGCAGACAGGGGCCGGTTTCGGGTACCAACTCTTCGCAACATCGCCTTAACCGCACCTTATATGCATGATGGGCGTTTTCAAACGCTGGAACAGGTACTGGATCATTATAGTGAGCATATTATCAGCAGCCCTTCCCTGAGTCCGGTGCTACGTAATACCTCCAACGCCATGGGCGGCAATTCGCTTCAGCTTAGTAATAGTGAAAAGAAAGATATCATTGCCTTTTTACACCTGCTGACAGATTCAACATTTATCAACAATCCACAATTTTCAAATCCTTTTAATTAATCAGCATGACCTATAAACACGTTGCTTTTTTTGTAACTACCATTCTTCTTTCTGCTGTGGTACGGGCACAGTCTATTTCCGTAGAAGGGGAAGTAGCACATCCTTTAAAGCTGAGTGCAGCAGATATCACCGCGATGAAAAAAGTGGAAGTGGTGGCAGCAGACCGGGATGGGCAAACCCATCATTACTCCGGTGTGCCGGTATATGAAATCCTGCAACAGGCGGGTGTTACATTAGGACCGCAATTACGCGGTGAAAATATGTCCAAGTACCTGCTGGTAAAATCCGGCGATGGGTATGAAGTATTATTTTCCCTGCCAGAACTGGACAGCACTTTTACTAACCGGGTGATTATATTAGCTGATAAAATGGATGGGAATCCGCTCCCTGCAGGGAAAGGGCCTTTTCGTATAGTGGTGCCCGGTGAAAAGAAACCTGCCCGCTGGATCTGGGAGGTAACGACCATGACTGTACGATTTGCAAAATAAGACGATCGCTATGTGGAAATTATTTATTCATCCTGGCCACGGCGGTGGTCAGGAACTCCTGGAAAGCGTGGTTCAGTTCATGAAATAACCGGATGGCTTGCTCCCCTTCCCTTGTCAGCAAAGCGCCACCTCCATTTTTCCCTCCTCTTTCAAATATCACCAGCGGCTGGCTGGTCCGCTTATTCATCTGATCTACAAAATCCCAGGCCTGCCGATAGGAAATCTTCATGGCCGTTGCCGCCTTCCTCAATGAACCCAGCTCGCTGATTTTTTCCAGCAACTCAATTCTACCATAACCCAGAAAAGGGCCCTGTTCCGTTTCAATCCATATCCGCCCGTTTGCAATCAGTTTCATGTTGTATTGTGTGGGTATGCGCCTAAAGATAGACGACCCTGTCTTAAAATTCTCCATCAAAATACTTACTGAAATAATATTTTATTTTATGTTATATTACGGTACACACAATCGAGATCTTTCTAATGACACAAAACAAGGGCTTAAAGAAAACACTGACTCCCTTTATGCTGTGGGGGCTTGGAGTAGGATACGTTATTTCAGGTATGTACTTTGGTTGGAATCTTGGACTTGAAAAAGGTGGCACCGGAGGTATGGCCATTGCCACCCTTGTGATCATGGTGATGTATGTAACCTTTACATTCAGTTATGCCGAACTGGCCTGCGCGATCCCCAAAGCAGGCGGCGTATTTGATTATGCCAACAGGGCCATGGGCAAAAATGTCGGCTTTATTGCGGGCATTGCCCAGGTAGTTGAATTTATATTGGCGCCTCCCGCCATTGCCTTCGCCATCGGCGCTTATTTCAATGCATTTTTTCCACAGGTCCCCGTATTAGTCAGTGCCATTGCCATCTATTTTGTGTTTACGGCATTGAACGTATATGGTGTAAAAGCGGCGGCTTCGTTCGAAGTGATTGTCACCATTTTTGCCGTAGGAGAGTTACTGCTATTTTCGGGACTGTCGCTGCCGAAATTCCAGGTAGTGAATCTTACCAACAACGCCTTCCCGAACGGATGGGGCGGCGCCTTTGCCGCTATCCCTTTTGCCATCTGGTTTTTCCTGGGCATCGAAGGCATTGCCAACGTAGCCGAAGAAACAAAAAATCCGCAGCGGGATATCAGCAAAGGTTTTGGATGGGCCATCCTCACCCTTGCCATATTATGTATACTCATATTTGTGGCGGCCACCGGTATTGCCGGCTGGGAAGCCATTGTATATAAAAACGGTATCAGCGGAGAAACCTCCGACTCTCCCCTGCCATTGGCGCTGGCCAAAATAACCGGCGCCAACCACCTCATGTATCACCTGCTGATTACAGTAGGCTTATTTGGGCTGGTGGCCTCCTTTCACGGACTTATCCTCGCAGCAGGGCGATCTACCTACGAAATGGGCAGGGTGCATAATTTGCCGTCGTTGCTGGGCAAAATATCTCCCCGTTTTCATACCCCCGCCAATGCGTTGATTGGTAACATGGTAATTGGTATTTTAGCGTTACTTTCCGGTAAAACATCCGAGATTATTATCGTATCGGTTTTTGGTGCACTCACGCTTTATATCATTTCTATGGTGTCAATTATCATATTGAGAAAACGGGAACCAGAATTACCAAGGCCATTCAAAGTGGCTTTCTACCCGGTATTCCCGGTGATCTCGCTGGTCATTGCCACCGTATCTATCATTGCCATGTTCCTCTACAATCCTTTGCTGGGGGCCATCTATTTTTCCATATTGGCCATTGCCTTTTTGTTGTACAAAATATTTAAACCCGCCAATACATGACTACATCAGAAATATTAGCGTACGTAAAACAACACCCCTCCGGTAAAGTAAAAGTAGCGGTGACAGATATCGATGGCGTATTGAGAGGTAAATACATTGCGGCAGAGAAGTTTGCCTCCGTAGTAGAAAACAGACTCGCGTTCTGCGACGTGACCTTTGGCTGGGACATGAGCGACGTGGTGTATGATAATGTGAAGTTCACCGGCTGGCATACCGGCTACCCCGATGCACATGTGAAAATAGATCTCAGCACCTTCCGTAAAATTCCCTGGGAAAATGATGTTCCTTTTTTCCTGGGAGATTTTGTGCAGGAAGATAATACCGCCACCTATACCTGTCCGAGACAGCTGTTGCGCAAGGTGATGGCAGACGCCACAGAAAGCGGCTTTGTGCCTTATTTTTCGCAGGAATTTGAGTGGTTCAACTTTACAGAAACACCGGATACCGCGCATCAGAAGCAATTCCGGGACCTTACCCCGTTAACACCAGGTATGTTTGGATACTCCATTTTACGGAGTGCATTGAAGAACGAGTACATGAGCAGCCTGTTTGAACAACTGGTAAAATTTGACATACCGATAGAAGGTTTACATACCGAAACCGGACCAGGCGTATATGAAGCGGCCATTAAATACGCTACCATATTACAGGCAGCCGATCAGGCCGTGCTGTTTAAAACGGCCGTAAAAGAGATTGCCTATAAGCATGGAGTAATGGCTACTTTCATGGCCAAGATCAATGAAAACCTGCCCGGCTGCAGCGGACATGTACACCAGAGCTTATGGGATAAGGATAGTAAACACAATTTATTTTATGAGGAGAAAGATGCCCATAAAATGAGTGCACTGATGAAAAGCTATATAGCCGGGCAGTTGCACTGCTTACCGCAGATACTCCCCATGATCGCACCTACTATCAACAGCTATAAACGCCTCGTAGAAGGGGCCTGGGCACCTACTACGCTCACCTGGGGCATCGACAACAGAACGGTGGCCTTAAGAGCATTACCAGGCAATATAAAAGCCACCCGCCTGGAAACAAGGGTGGTAGGCTCAGATACCAATCCGTACCTGGCATTGGCCGCTTGTCTCGCTGCTGGCCTGTATGGCATCAGAAACAACCTGACCCTGAAAAAAGAAGCCACCATCGGCAATGGGTACAAAGACACCTCAAATGGTGTATTACCTCAGAACCTTCATATTGCTACACAGCAAATGAAGGAGTCGGCGCTGGCGAAAGAATTATTCGGGGCCTCCTTCGTAGAACATTTTACGTTAACGCGGGAGTGGGAATGGAAACAATACGCGAAAGCAGTCACCGACTGGGAATTGAAAAGATATTTCGAAATCATCTAAGCATCAGCATATGGCATTTCAGTACAATTTTCCAACGACCATCCGTTTTGGCGCAGGCGCGATCAAAGAACTGCCTGCCTATTTACAAGAGAACGGACTCAAACGACCCATGATCGTCACAGATCCTACAGTAGCAAGTCTCTCCTTTTTCAAAGGCATTGTGGCAGACCTGCATGCACACCAGTTTTCGGTAGAAGTATTCAGTGACATTCATAAAAATCCGGTCAAGAGCGATGTATATAAAGGCACGGAACTATGGGATGAAACTAATCGCGACAGCATCATCGGCATAGGTGGCGGCGCCGCGATAGATGTAGCCAGGGCCATTGTGCTACGGGTAAATCACCGCGAAGACCTCTTTAAATACGATGACCTCATTGGTGGCGACATCTATGTAACCAATGATGTTCCGCATTTCATCACCGTTCCCACTACCGCCGGCACCGGTAGCGAAGTAGGCAGAAGCGCCATCATTGCGGATGATGAAACCCACCAGAAAAAAATACTCTTCTCGCCCAAACTCATGGCGAAAATAGTGTTCGCCGATCCGGAGCTGACGATGGAATTACCGCCCTTTATCACAGCAGCTACCGGCATGGATGCACTCACACATAATATGGAAGCATTCCTCGCAAAAAATCCCCATCCGCTATGTGATGGCATTGCGCTGGAAGGTATCTATCTCATCAATAAATCACTGATAAAAGCCACCAATCGCCCGGATATCGAAAGCAGGAGTAATATGCTGATGGCCTCTATGATGGGCGCCATCGCATTTCAGAAAGGACTGGGTGTGGTACATTCCCTGGCCCATCCCCTGTCGTCCCTGCTGGATACCCATCACGGACTGGCCAATGCTGTTAATATTCCATACGGGATGCAGTTTAATATTGCCGGATTCGAAGACAAATTCCGCCGCATCGCCAGAACACTGGAGCTGAAAGAAGAAACCGGCGAAGCCGTGGTGCAGTACCTGTTTGAGCTGAATTCAGAAGTCAACATTCCCCATCATCTCCGGGAAATCGGCGTGAAAGAAGCACATATCGAAACACTGGCAGACCTGGCCCTGGCCGACTTTGCCCATCCTAATAATCCTAAACCGGTGTCCAGGGAAGACTTCAAACAGTTGTACCTAAATGCGCTATAGACATGAAGAAAAAGATAGGGATCAGTCTTACAGAAGCCAGTGCTCCCAATTATGAAAACTGGTTTACGCCTGCTGACCTGGGTGATGACCTGGAACTGGTGATACTCTCCTACCTCCGCAACAACGTAGAAGACATTTCCACCTGTGATGGATTTGTATTAACAGGTGGGGTGGATGTATTACCATCTTATTATGGTGGTGCAGAAAATTATCCGCACCAGCCAGCTCATTTTCTGCCGGAAAGAGATGCGTTTGAAAAAGTGATCTACGAATATTCACAACAACAGCGCATTCCCGTACTGGGCATTTGCAGAGGGTTACAATACATCAATATCCTGGAAGGTGGGAAAGTGTATGAAGACATAGGAGAAGCGGCCAATAGAATACATAAAAAAGGTGAGGTGGATAAAATACACGAGGTCCATATCCGGAAAGACACGCTGCTTCATACGATCACAGAAGTGGAAGCGGGCCAGGTAAACAGTGCACATCACCAGGCCATTCATCCGGAGCATCTGGGCCATAACCTGATGGTGAGTGCTACTTCCGGCGACAACATCATTGAAGGCATTGAATTCGAAGATAAAACAGGTAAAGCGTTTATGCTTTGCGTACAATGGCATCCGGAAAGAATGCCTGAAAAGGAGGTGAATCCCCTCTCTCAAAAAATCAAAACACAATTTATTCAAGCAGTAAGAAACCATCAAAAATGAAGATCATAAATCCGGCTACAGGCGCAACTATTAAAACTATCCGGGATGACATGGATACGARGCTGATAGACAAGTATATGTTCCTCCGGTTGGGACAGGAATACTGGGTAAAGGTGAGCCTGGCTGACCGCATAAAAATCATTGAAAAGTTTAGTTTGTTGCTGGAAAAAAACATTGAAAAACTGGCTGCCATACTTACGTCTGAAACGGGGAAGCCATTGCAACAGGCCCGCAATGAAATTAATGGCGCCAGAACACGCATACAATGGATGCTGGAGAATGCAGAAAAATACCTGGCAGATGAATGGGTCACCAATACCGATACACTCAAGGAAAAAATATCCTACGAGCCACTGGGCGTTATCTGTAATATTTCTGCCTGGAATTATCCTTATCTCGTAGGCGTAAATGTGTTTATCCCCGCGTTGTTAGCCGGCAATGCCGTATTATACAAACCTTCTGAATACGCCACGCTGACAGCCATTGAAATAGATAACTTACTGAAGAAAGCGGGCGTGGAGGAAAATGCCTTCAAAGTTGGTATCGGCGGCAAATATGCAGGTGAACATCTGTTGGGTTTAAGATTTGATGGCTTCTTTTTTACCGGCTCCTATAAAACCGGCAAATACATCTATGAAAAAGTAGCGAAGAAAATGGTGCCTTGCCAGCTGGAACTGGGCGGCAAAGATCCACTCTACGTGGCAGACGACATCACCGACATTGCCGCGGTAGCTGAAGCCACCGCTGATGGTGCCTTTTATAACAACGGACAAAGCTGTTGTGCAGTAGAACGTATATACGTACACGAAAATGTATACGATGAATACGTGGCGGCCTTTGTAAAAGCAGTGCGCTCCTGGAAGCTGGGTTTACCTACAGACGATGGTGTATACTTCGGCGCCTTAACAAGGTATGAACAACTGGAAGTACTGGAAGAACAAGTGAAAGATGCCAAAGCAAACGGCGCTACGGTATTACTTGGTGGCAAACGTATTGTGCATGATGGGAATTTCTTTGAACCCACCATTATCGTAGATGTCAATAACAAGATGAAGGTGATGCAGGAAGAAAGCTTTGGCCCAATCATCGGCATCATGAAAGTAAAGACCGACAAAGAAGCCATACAATTCATGAATGATACGGACTACGGACTCACCGCTTCCGTATATTCCAGCAGCCAGGAGAGAGCCGAAACCATTCTCTCGCAGGTAAACAGTGGCACCGGCTACTGGAACTGTTGCGACAGGGTTACAGCAGGATTACCCTGGGCCGGCAGAAAACATTCCGGCATCGGCGCTACCCTATCACATCAGGGCTTACGTGCTTTTACAAAAACAAAATCGTGGCAGATGAAGGGCTGATTATTTTTTCACCACCACGTAACAACCATCCAGCGCATGTTTGTCGGAGGTATCGAATCCGACTGTCAGCAGCTGGAAAGGTAGTTGCTGGGTGGTAGAAAAAATTAAGTAGTGCTTAAAAGATTAATAAAATGTTGTCGGCGACAACACTGGAAAAGATGCCTTGATATTTTTCGATAGTGATGCTACGCACTACCTCCTTCTTTCATTTTGGATTTTACTAATACTTCACGTACGTTTGCATCCACAATTGGTTCCGCCTGCGGGCGGATTAAAAGGGAATCCGGTGCAATACCGGAGCTATCCCCGTAGCTGTGATCCTGCATTCATTTTTGAATGAATTGATTTTCCGGATACTCCATACCACTGTCTGCATGTCCGCAGATGGGAAGGTTCCCGGAAAAGCAGGAGAGCCAGAAGACCTGCCAGATGTCATCAATCATTCAGCGCTTTCGGGTGAAAGGCCAGGAATGTAAGCCTAACGGCATATATTCTATTGTGTAAATATTATTTACCCCTGGGCGCATTATGCAGGTGTGATATCACCGGCTTTTGAGTTTTGTTTTTTTCCGGATCCAATATCCGGACAGGGAAAAGTATGTCATCATTCCAAATATCTATTATATGAAAAAACAGTTATTATCCTCCTTGTTGGTAGCGTTTGCCTTGTTGGTGGCTTCCTGTAAAAAAGAAGATGCACTGCAGTCATCACAGTTACAAAAGTTGGACGCCAATAACAAAACCGGCGTTACAACATCATTGATTACCGGTAAATATGCAAATGGTTTCTTTATTGCCAATGAAGGATGGTTCGGTCATGGCACCGGCGACCTGCACTTCTATTCGTATAGTGGTGACAGTTTGGTGCAGGACGTATATCACCTGGAAAACCCAACCGGTGCATTAGGTGGACCTTCCAACACATTGCAGTTTGCTACCTTCTTCAACAATAAGCTGTACATCGTAGTAAAAGCCGGTGGACCGCTGGTGGTAACAGATGGTGGCAGCATGGTAGAAACCGGTCGTATCACTACCTTGCCGGGTAACGATGGGCATGCCTTCCTGGGTGTTGATGCCACACACGGATTGCTGAGTGCCAGCGATGGTGTATACCCTATTACACTGCCATCTCTGGCAGTAGGCACTAAAATCAGTGGGGTTGCTGGTTATACCGGTGACATGCTTAAAATTGGCAGTTATGTTTTTGTATTATCTCAAACAGATGGTATCGTAGCCCTGAATAGCAGCACTTATGCTGTAGTGAAAAAGTTCGGCGCTGCTAACCTTGCTTTTGCCGCAGGTAAAGATGGAGCGGTATATGCGACCAATTCAGATTCACTGATTCGCATTGTTCCGTCTACCCTGGCGCGTACTGCGATCAAACTGCCGTTTACCGTGCCTTCTCCGTGGGGAGCATGGCGCCATGCGGGTATTACTGCCTCTACACAGGACAGTGCTATTTTCATTGTGCGCAACAACGGTTTTGCCGGTGGTACACAATTATACCGTTACGTAATTGGCAACGCCGCTTCATTAACTACGCCATTTATCACGCTGCCAACGGGTCAGTATTTCTATGGTGCAGGAGCAGCATATAATAAGGAAAAGAATGAACTGGTAGTGACTACGCTGAACGGATCATTCACCGGTAGTATCAACCGGGTGCTGATTTATGATGCCACCACTACTACCCTGAAAAAAACGCTGACCTACAACGGATGGTATTTCCCGGCTATGCCAGTGTTTCACGAATAAAGAGCCCTAAAATAAAAAGATACCCCGTTTGCCAATGGCAGGCGGGGTATTTTTTATCCCGATACTTCACTAGGATATTCAAGATTTTCTGGTTACTTTAATACGATATTTTTTCCACGTATTTCACTCTTAAACCATTGTTAAATGAGCGTTAAACTCACTCAGGTATCCACGTTTTTTTGTGCCCTGCTATTGCTATTATGTTTAGGCGGTAGCAAAGTTGTTGCCCAGGTAGGACCCGTTAGTATTTCTGGACCCACTACTGTGACTCCCGGCAGCGTTGGCATCTATTCACTGGTACCCACTGTTAGCGGCAGCACGTACGTAGCCTGGAACGTTACCGGGGATGGACAGATTATTTCTGCACCACCCAATACCGGTCTGGAAGGTTATGGCATCAACACCTGCTATGTCACCTGGGGACCCAACATTCAAACCGTTTATCTGACGGTAACGCTGGCCCGGAATACTCCGATACAGCAGTACACGCTGCGGATAACACGGGGAACGGGACTGAATGGTGCAGATAGTTATGAGGTAGTGAAGCAGGTACCAGCTGCGGAAAAAATAGCGGAGTCCAGGGAAACACCGTTAAAACGGTAAGGGCGGAAATTTTCAACGTATATCCATTGGTGTTGTTATGCGGCGTCAATGGATATATGTCATTATTCTTCTTAAAAACTGTGCTCTTTCAATAACGGATACCGCTCTCTTCCTGCTTAAGTATAAATTTCATGCTGTTTCTTCTGCCTTATACACATATACATAATTAATAATACAAATACCATTGCGCGGCTACGCTGCTTTTCCCTCTTACGCTGATCCTTCTGTATATGCTTATAACAATTRATAATTATAGTTAATACGAATTTATTTATTAAATAATAATATTTGTTACTAATTTATGCAGCAGAATAGATGGCCATTGCCTTTGGGAAACCTGGCTTTTTTCTAGCCATATAAATTGTATTCCACGATATGATTTATATAAAAGAAGAAATATGAATATACTAGATGCTGAATTGGTAGTACGGTTGCAAAACCACGAAGTAAGCGCCTTTGATACCTTATACTGGAAATATCACGAGGCGGTGTACCGGAATATTTTCAAGTTTGTGAAAGATGAAGTGGTAACAGAAGATATCCTGCAGGACGTGTTTGCGCGCCTATGGGAAAAACGACAGGATATCCAGCCAGATCAATCGGTCAGTGGATGGTTGTTTGTTATCAGCTTTAATATGTGCGTATCCTTCGTCAGGAAGAAGCTCCGGGAACAGGCTTTTCACAAAAACATCTTCCAGTCGGACGAGGATGATCCTGTAGCTATTGAACGTAAGAACATAGACGAAGAGCAATATCATTTGCTGGAACAGGCGATTTCAAAATTATCTCCCAAAAAAAGAACCATTGTTACCCGCTGTAAACTCGAAGGGAAAACCTATGAGGAAGTGGCACACGAACTGAATATTTCCCGGAATACTGTAAAAGAACATTTATCAGCCGCCATGATCAAACTCAATGACTATATACAACGCAACGGAGATCACAAATATATTGTGTTACTGTTGCTCTTCTTAAATTATCACGATTCATAATCACCAATCATTTTCATATTATATTTAAATTAATATTTTTATTTTCCAAAAAAAAATCAAAAAGGACCCACCCGTTTTTATCAACTGCGCGTATTTAGATTAAACCATCACGCTAGTGCCCAACAGAAAGGAATATCTCAAACAACTGTTAAATAAAGACAACTGGACTGCCGCAGAGCAGGAGTGGATGATGGAATACCTCGATGCCAATGACTTTGCTGAGCTGGAAATGGTAGCCGCAGAATATTTTGAAGCTGATATCATAACGGTAAAGTATATATTAGATAAACGCCTGTCTGACAGAATGCTGAAAAACATTCATCAACGTATAGGCATAAAGGATAGTTCTTTCAAAGGTATTTTCAGACTCTACAAACAGAAGATCGCTGCTGCCGCCGTGGTACTGCTGCTGGCGGGAGCCGCAGGGTACATGCTGTTACAGCACCGGGTAAAACAAAAACTGTTTGCCACTACTTCAGAAAGACAAACAGTGAAATTGCCGGATGGCTCAGTGGTATATCTTGAAAAGAATTCCAGTATTACCTTTCCGGAGGTATTTGATAAAAAGAACCGCGAAGTAACATTGAAAGGAGAAGCTTTTTTTAAAATCAACCATGATGCCCGACATCCTTTCATTATTTCTTCTTCGTTAATAAATACAACCGTATTAGGAACCTCTTTTAATATGGAAGTACATGAAGGAAACATTGCCAGAGTAGTAGTGGTATCAGGAATGGTACAGGTAAATACCAGGGAAAGTCAACCACATAAAAATGAAGCACTGGTACTGACCGCCAACAAAAGCGCCGTGTATAATCCGGCTTCGGACGACCTGCAGTTACAGGATGCCACTGATGACGCCAGGTTTTTCGCACAAAAAATGAGTGGTAAATTTATCTATAAGGGAGATCCTTTAGCCAAAGTAGCAGCCGACCTGCAGAGATATTATAATGTGCCGGTAGTAACCGATCAACGGTCCGCTCAGTGCAGGTTTTACGGATCATTTAACACCGTGGACGATTTAGAAAAAGCACTTTCATTAATTGCCTTTTCGTTAGATGCCCGCGTGAAAAAAGACAATACCAGCAGCGGGTATATCATTGTTGGTGGGAATTGTAAATAAAAACAGATGACCGCGATATCGTTAACCAAACTATATTCAAGATGATGATGAAGATAAACTGCTATCAACAAAGCTGAACCAAAATTTAAATAAAAGAACGAAACCATTTAAGTCTGGTATACTATCCTGGTGACCTTTAGCCTGAATGACATTCATGCTGGTTAACTAATTGATCAAATGCAACCCATTTGATCATACGGCCACCTATTGCCCATACTTACCGAATCAATAATCCGTAGCAATCACTCAACCAAACTGAATCGTCCATGAAACAGCATACATCGTTATTGTCCGGCTAATGTATTGCCATTATATGACTGATTAAAAAACACCCTGCATATGCAGAAGGCCTTCTATTGCCCGGTTTTATCCAGAAACCGGAACGGAGATTCTATGCCCAGAACGAAACAAATAAACTATAACTATGTTCAAAAGAAAACTATCATTTATTTATTGTTTACTGCTCCTGCTGGCAGTTACGCAGGCTCACGCCGGTAACAGTTTGCAGGATGCGCTCGACAAAAAAATATCCATCGAATTAAAGAATGTCATCCTGAAAGACGCATTGGAAAAGATCAGCAACCTTGCCGAAGTATCCTTTGTATATGTAGGCAATGAAGTACTGGATGCCAACAAAGTAAGTGTGAATGCACATAATGAGAAAGTCGGCGATCTGCTGAACAAATTACTTACCCCCTACTCCCTTTCCTACAGCGTGATGTATGACCGTGTAGTCATTAAACACGATAACGGAAAAAAGCCGGCACTACTCACTGTAACGAATACACTATTACGTATTACCGTTCCCGTTACCGATGTAAAAGGAATTGTTACCAATGAAAAGAAAGAACCGTTGCCAGGTGTAAGCATCATCATTAAAGGCACCTCCCGCGGCGTCACCACCAACGATAAAGGCGTATTTGAACTGAAAAAGATAGCCAACGATGCCGTCCTGGTATTCAATTTCACCGGCTACAAAACAGAAGAAGTCAGCGTAGCCCAATTCAGAAGCGGCGCCATCACCATTGTAATGAAAGAAAAACCCACCCGCCTGCAGGAAGTGGTGGTAACCGGTTTTCAGAGCATCGACAAAACTAAATTCTCCGGCGCAGCTACCAGGCTGAAAGGAGAAGATGTAAAAATAGACGGACTTACAGATGTAAGCCGTATGCTGGAAGGAAGAGTAGCCGGCGTTGCCATTCAAAATGTATCCGGCACATTTGGTACGGCCCCTAAAGTACGTATCCGCGGTGCTACCTCTATCAACGGTGATAACAAACCGCTGTGGGTAGTGGATGGTGTTGTACTGGAAGATGTAGTGAATATCTCCAATGACCAGCTTTCCAGCGGTGACCCTACCACCCTGCTGGGATCTGCCGTAGCAGGACTGAACTCCAATGACATTGAAAGCTTCGACATCCTCAAGGATGCCGCGGCTGCTGCCTTATACGGTGCCCGCGCCATGAACGGCGTAGTGGTCATCACAACTAAAAAAGGGCGTGCAGGCAAGCCCGTTATTGCCTACAGCGGCAACTTCAGCACACAGCTGAAACCCAACTACAACAATTTCAATATCATGAACTCCGGTCAGCAAATGTCTGTGCTGGCGGAACTGGAAAGAAAAGGAGTACTCAACTCCGACATCCTTTCTCAGGGTGATATCGGCGTTTTCGGCAAGTTGTACGAAAAACTGGATGCAGATAAAAACGGCAACTTCCCCGTAGAAAACGACCCGGAACACCGCAAAGCATTTTTACTCCGCTACGCCAAAGCCAACACCGATTGGTTTGGCCTGCTGTTCCGCAACAACTTTGTACAGGAACATTCCCTCAGCATTTCATCCGGTACCGATAAATCACAATCTTATTTCTCTACCAGCTTTTACAGTGATAACGGCTGGACGCTGGCCGATAAAGTAACCCGATATACACTCAACTATCGCAACACCTATAAATTTTCAGACAGACTTACTGCAGGTTTTTCTACACTGGCTTCCGTACGCCGGCAGAAAGCTCCCGGAGCACTGACCCGCAGCAGCAACCCTGTAGAAGGCCAATACGACCGCGATTTCGATATCAATCCGTTCAGCTATTCCCTCAATACCAGCCGTACACTCACCGCCTACGATGAAGACGGCAAGCTGGAATACTTCCGAAGAAATTATGCACCATTCAACATCATTAACGAACTGGAAAATAATTACCTGGACCTGAATATGATGGATTTACGTTTACAGGGAGATCTCGGCTGGAAGCTGACAAAGCATCTCCGCTACGAATTCACCGGCGCTATCAGGTATGTAAAGTCTTCCCGTGAACACCAGATCACAGAAAATGCCAACATGGCCAATGCCTACCGCTCCGCAGGAAATGCGACCATCGCAGAAAGAAACAAATTCCTTTACCGCGATCCTGAAAATCCGGATGCGCCACCAGTGATCGTGTTACCCGCCGGCGGTTTCTATAATCGTACAGAAGATCAGCTCTTGAATTATGATTTCCGCAATGGCCTCAACTATACCGACACTTTTGCACAAAAACATAACGTCAACATACTGATAGGTCAACAGGTAAAGTATGCGGATCGCCAAAATGCGTCCAACACCGGATACGGCTACCAATATGACAATGGAGGCGCCACTTTCACCGACTACCATATACTCAAACAAACAATTGAAAGCAACTTCCCTTACTTCGGTATGGGCAGAGACTACGATCGCTTCGCAGCCTTTTATGCTACCGGTACCTATGCCTATAACAACAAATATAACTTTACTGCTACCGGACGTTATGATGGCTCCAACCGTTTAGGACAGTCGCGCAAAGCACGCTGGCTGCCCACCTGGAGCGTGGCCGGATCCTGGAATATAGATCGGGAAGATTTTGCGGCCCGCATCAAACAACTGGATTATCTCACGCTGCGCGTCAGCTATGGACTCACTGCCAGCATGGGACCTGCGACAAATTCCAACATCGTTTATCAAACTGTAAATACCAACCGGCCACACCAGACAGAAGTAGAATCAGTGATCAGGTTATCGCACCTACAAAACGATGAACTCACCTGGGAAAAATTATATACTACCAACATAGGATTGGACGGCGGTTTCTTCAACGGACGCCTGAACTTCAGCCTGGATGCATATACCCGCAAAAGCTTTGACCTCATCAGCCGCATCAAAACTTCCGGCATCGGTGGCGAAATGTATAAAGCGGCCAACTATGCCGACATGGACTCAAAAGGATTGGAAGTAATGATAGGCGGAGATGTAATCCGCAGTAAAACCTGGGGGTGGAAATCTAATGTCACCTTTGGTTACAGCGTTAACAAAATCACCAATGCAAAAAATATTCCCGGCATTTTTGACCTGGTAGTAGCAGAAGGCGGCAACACAGAAGGCTATCCCGTACATAGCCTGTTCTCACTTCAATACACCGGTCTGGATGGCAAATCAGGCGCACCCTCATTCATCAATCAGGATGGCGCCAACAGTGGTGATGTAAATCTCCAGTCATTGAACACCAGCCACCTGGTATATGAAGGTCCGGTAGATCCACCTGTTACCGGTGGTTTCTCCAATACATTCCGCTATAAAGCTTTATCACTGAACATATTTTTTACTTATCAGTTTGGCAACAAGATCCGCCTCTATCCTGCTTTCAAAACTACCTACTCTGATCTCGATGCCATGCCCAAAGAGTTTTACGACCGCTGGGTAATGCCGGGAGATGAAAGCAAAACGTCCGTGCCTTCTATGCTGGATGCCTTTGAACAATTGCTGATAAGAGGTGCACACCCTTACAACAATTACAACTTCTCCACAGAAAGAGTGGCGAAAGGTGATTTCATTCGCCTCAAAACCATCTCTCTCACCTACCAGTTACCTGGTGAGTTAAGCAAACGTGCAGGGCTGAGTAACATTGCGGTAAGTGCCGCTGCTATTAACCCCTGGCTGATTTATGCAGATAAAAAATTACAGGGACAAGATCCCGAATTTTTTAATGCAGGTGGGGTGGCGCAGCCTATTCAAAAGCAATTCACTTTTTCATTAAAAGTTGGTATTTAAAAAAGGAACTATGTCAATCTACTATATAACATCTACCCATACACGCAAAATGAAACCAGTGCTCATCGGGGCATTTGCACTGATGACCCTTCTGGCAGGCGGCTGTAAAAAATACCTGGAGCAGGTACCTGACAGCACCTGGACAGACCTGAGTTCACCGGCCAAAGTGAGTAAGTTACTGGGCACTGCCTATCCGCAATCCAGCTACATTACTATGTGCGAAGCCATGTCGGATAATGTTGGCGACAAAGGAGTGGGCGCCTACTATCGCCCTAACGAAGACGCCTATTTGTTCAATGACATTCAATCAATAGATGAAGACTCGCCGGAAGATTACTGGAAGGCCTGCTATACCGCCATCGCCGCTACCAACCAGGCCTTGCAGGCATGCAACAACGCAGCTGATCCGGCGCTCTATGCACACCAGCGCGGCGAGGCATTGGTAGCCAGAGCCTATGCACATTTTATGCTGGTCAATATTTTCGCTAAAAGTTACGATGCCACTACTGCTGCCAATGATCCCGGTATTCCTTATGTAACGGAACCTGAAACAGTGGTGATGAAACAGTACGACCGTAAAAGCGTGGCCTATGTATATGAGATGGTGGAGAAAGATCTACTGGCTGGACTGCCGCTGATCAGCGATGATGCGTATAGTGTTCCCCGTTTTCATTTTAACCGCAGTGCTGCCTTTGCATTTGCCACCCGTTTTTATCTGTTCAAAAAAGATTACGCCAAAGTAGTAGCCTATGCCGACAATACCTTTTCCAATAATGATTTGGCCAACAACATGCGCGAATGGAATACCGTGTACGGCAGTATGTCACCCGCTCAAATCTTTGACCTCTATGCCAACGCCAACGAAAGAGCCAACCTCCTGATTGCAGAAGCGCCTTCTCTCTGGGGACGCAATGTAGGCAGGCTACGCTATGACCTGGACTACGTACATGAAGCCCAGATCATAGGCCGCAATGTAACCGGCGGCACATGGGTGTATCCCATCTATTACTATGGTTCGCAGGATTACTTTGTTCCCAAGCTGACAGAATATTTTGTGAAGAACTCTGTCAACGCCACTATTGGTCAACCCTATGTGATGGTGCCACTATTTACCACTGAAGAAGTATTGTTTAACCGCGCAGAAGCCAATACTTACCTCAATAACACCAGTGCAGTAGTTAAAGATCTCAACCTTTTCGCCAGCAAACGTATCCGGAATTACAACCCTTCCCTGCATAATATTTCGCTCTCCGACATGCAGAACTTTTACGGCATCGGCGATGTCAAAAATGCCTGCATCCGCACCATCCTTGATTTTAAACGGGCAGAGTATTTACAGGAAGGTCAACGCTGGTTTGATTTGCAACGATACAAAATACCAGTTGTGCATAACACCCGTGAAGGGAAAACACTGGAGCTGAAAGCAGATGATAAACGCCGCCTGTTTCAGATACCGGCATCTGCTACTACTTCCGGCTTATCATTAAATCCAAGATAACAATACAGCGATCGTATCAACATAAATACCTATTCAAATGAAAGCATTCTTACTCATCATTCCCTTATGCTTGCTGATGGCTTGCAGCAAGAAAGAAGACCTGGGCAATGTAGAAGATATACCCGGCCTGGGCGGAGACACCTGGGCAGCTTCTCCGTTGGACAAATGGCTGCACGACACGCTTACCGTGCCTTTTAACATTGCAGTAAAATACAAATGGGATCAATTCGAATTTGAATTGAATAAAACACTCGTACCGCCTAAAGAAGAAAAAATAATCCCAGTGATGTCGGCCATCCGGAAAGTATGGATGAATACTTATATCGCCGAAGCCGGCAACCTCTTCTTTAAGAAATACTGTCCCAAGTACTTCATTCTTTCCGGTAGTGCCAGCTGGAATGAAAACGGCACCATTACCCTTGGCACCGCAGAAGGTGGCCGCAAAGTAGTGTTGTACCTGGTAAATGATTTCTTAACGAAATCTATGGATGGCTACAAACTCTCCGACTCCGCTAATGTGAAACAGATGTTTCATGTAATAGAACATGAGTTCGGACATATCCTGCATCAAACAGTGATGTACCCCGTAGCATTCAAGCGGATCTGCGCAGGTTTCTACACCGGCAACTGGAACAACATTTCCGATATGGAAGCACGCCAGGATGGTTTTGTAACCCCCTATGCCATGTCTGCTTTTGATGAAGACTTTGTGGAAATGGTATCTACCATGCTGGTAGAAGGTAAGACTGGATTTGATGCGATCGTCAACAGCATTCCGGAAGGAACCAGTATCAATGGGGTGACAAAAGCAGTAGCACAATCCCGCTTACGCCAGAAAGAAGCCATGGTGGTCAGCTATTTTTTAACAGTATGGAATATCAATTTCTATAGTCTACAGACACGCACCAGGAAAGAAATTAATCAGTTACTCTATTAAATGCAAGGTTTCGCAAGGCGTAAAAATAATAGTATGAAAAATAATCTGATCTGTTTATTATTCATCATGACCGGGATGTTTGCCTGTAAAAAGGAAACGGATCCCGTTTTTGATAAGTCACCCGATGAACGTATCAATGAAGCGTTGTCACATTATCAGCAGGTACTCACCAGCGCGCCGTATGGCTGGAGAGCGCTGGTATATCCGGCTGGTGTACCCGGCAGCGTATACGGCTTCTATTTCAGTTTCTCTGATGCCAACCGGGTACAGATGTTTTCTGATTTCACGGCAGCCAGCACCAATGCTGTAAAAGAAAGCAGCTGGCGCCTGAAAGCATTGCAGCAACCCTGTCTCCTGTTCGACACTTATTCCTATCTCCATGTACTATGCGATCCGGATGCCAGTCATAATGGCGGACAGTATGGTCAGGGACTGGGATCTGATTTCGAATTTGYCATCAATGACGCCGCTGGCGACTCAGTTTGGCTCACCGGTCGTTTCAACAAGAGTAAAGCCGTTTTGATAAAGGCTACCCAGCAGGAAAAAACAGCTTATTTCCAGCAGCAAATCAACCGCTCTATCGATAGCATCGGAGCGATACTCACCTACTTCCACCGGCTGACAGTAGGCTCCAGCCGCTATGACATCAGCATCGATAACTTCCTGCATCAAATAACTTTTACCTGGATAGCCGATGGGAAGGTAAAAACGAAAACTACCGGTTACACCTATACGTCCACCGGCATTTCGTTATCACCGGCTTTTAACGACAACGGCATTACTATCAGCAGTTTTGATCAGGTAAAATGGGAAAACGGCGCCATCAACTTTACCGTCGGCGGCAAAACCGCCAGTATCACGGAAACGGCTACACCAGTAGCGATTGATTATGCTGCCCCGAAAAGATGGTACCAGTATGCCGCGGAAAACGGAAAGTATTGGGCCACTGACGGCGGCTTTCATGTAAACGGTCAGGATAATGCGTTCCATCTTAATTCATTACCCGGTTATGCTTTTCTCACCTACTATCCGCAGATAAATGGTCCGGGTACAGACCTGGATTTACTGGGTTTTGTATTGAGAGGAGATGACGGAAATACGATCGCTTATGGCCCCGGTTACAGTGCACCTACCTACACCTCCGATGGCAGGATCATCTTTAACGACATCGGTTTTTCCGGTAGCATGCCTGCCAACAAAGCCCCGGTAGAAAAAACAAGATCACTGATGGCGGACCCAATGGGGTATTACCTCGTGCAGCTCCGCCCACTTACCTATGCCATGGTAAGCGCCAGGGATGGAAAATCCTGGATCACCTGGCAAAGCTTTTAATCGCATCAACCAAATTTAAATACCTCATATGAGAAATTGTACTGTTCATTATCTATATAAAACAACATTACTTGTAGGAGTACTGCTGATGCTGGCTTGCCGGCTATCGGCACAAACAGATATCAGTGTTGGTCACGGTACTTCCGGTAATACAGATCTGGGCTATCCTTGTCCCCTGCAGGATTACTACGAAGGCACCAGGACTCAGTACCTGTATCGCGCTTCAGAACTCCATGCAGCAGGAATGAATGCCGGCGTTATCAACGGTCTTAAATACAAGGTGCTCAACCTCAATGCGACAGATACCATTGAGCAATACACCATTAAAATTGGTACTACTACAGATACCACCCTCAGCGATGCCACCTGGATCACGATCAGTAACCAGGTGTTTGGTCCTGTTAACTACCTGCCTGTGGCAGGTACCAATACGCTCAACTTCATTTCAGGTTTCTTCTGGAATGGTACAGACAACATTGTGATAGAAATATGTAATGGCGCACCTGATTCAGATACGCGCCTTACCTACACCCACAACCCCGAAGTTCCCTGGACAACAGGACTTCCCTTTAATGGTTCACATACTTACCGTACGGATGGCATGAACTATTTATGTGGTACCACCTCCACCAGTAACACTGGTACCATGACAACCCGCCCCGACGTTATATTTTCCTGGACACCTGCAATAGCCTGTACAGGAACACCTTCAGCAGGAACAGCTACTGCCAATCCGACTACCGTTTGTATGAATGGCCAGGTAACAGTTACCCTCACCGGCGCTACCATTGCATCTGGTCTTAAATACCAGTGGCAGTCATCTGCCGACAATACGAATTGGTCCAATATCGTTAATGATACTACCAACAGACTGGTGACTACTCAACCAGCCACCAGGTACTACCGTTGTAAAGTAACCTGTGTAACAACTAATCTCACAGCTACATCCAACAGCGTAACCGTTACCTCACCGCTTGCTATATCAGGTACCTTCACCATCAACAAGGCATTGCCTACCGGTGGTACCAACTTTGCCTCTTTTAATGATGCATACAACTGGATCAAATGCGGTATCAATGGTCCTGTTATATTCAATGTGGCCCCCGGTGGCACCGCCTATAATGAGCAACTGGTGATCACCCCTGTACCAGGCGCCTCTGCCACCAATACCATTACGTTTAACGGTAACGGAGATACGCTCACCTATGCAGGAACTTCTTCTTCTCCGGCAGTGATCAAACTGTCTGATGCGGACTATTTCACGTTTAATAACCTGGTCATTAAAAACCCTGTTACCAACAATGGTTGGGGCGTACACCTGACAAATGATGCAGATTATAATGCGATCCGTAATTGTACATTTATCCTGGACACTACCAATACTTCCAGCAGCAATGCAGGTATAGTGATCAGCAGCAGTGCTACTTCGGCTACTTCTACCGGTGAAGCAAAATGTGATTTTAATGTCTTCTCTGATAATACCATCAACGGTGGTTATTATGGAATCGCATTAACCGGCAGCAATACTTTTGCCAATGGTAATAATAAAGTAACCAATAACAAGATCAGTAACTTCTACAGTTATGGTATCTATGTAACCGGTTCCTTCAATACCCTGATAGAAAACAATATCATCAGCAGGCCCACACGTAGCAACGTCAGTACCTTCTATGGTATTTACTTTACCAATCTCAGTACAAAAGCAAACATCACCCGCAACACTATCCGCAATCCTTTTGGCGGTGCACCGAATAATACCAATGCTGCCTACGGTATTTACTTCAGCAGCACGGATGCATTGTCACAACTGGAAAATGTGGTGAGCAATAACCTCCTTTATAATTTTACAGGTAAGGGAGATGTTTATGGCCTCTACAATTCGAGCTCGGATAACGTTTGGTACTATCATAATACTATTGCGCTGGACGGTGCTTCCACTACCAGCGCTACTTATACTACCCGTGGATTTTATCAGACTTCCCAGGCAGACGGGGTTGAATTCCTCAATAACATTATTTCCGTAACACGCAGTGGCGGCGGCAATAAATATTGTATTTACTTCTCTTCTACCAGTGGTACTATTCATGCCAACAGGAATGACTACTACCTCGCTGCTACCGGTGGTACCAATAACATTGGTTACTATGGCGCTAACAACAGCAGTCTGCTCGACTGGCAAACCGCATCCCATCAGGACAGTAGTTCTGTCAGCTCCAATCCTTTGTTCGTAGGTGTTGCCAGCGGTAACTATCAGCCGGCAAACGCGTCTATCGATAACAGGGGAGTTCCGGTGAATATTACGGTGGATATTAACAACGCTGTCAGAAGTACCACCACACCTGATATAGGCGCTTACGAATTTACACCCGGCCCCTGTACTTCGCCACCACTGGCAGGTAACGCACAGGTAAGTCCTTCAGTGATTTGCGTAAACAGGAAGGTGTCATTAACATTAACAGATAATTCCATTGGACTGGGACAAACCTACCAGTGGCAAAAGTCTGCTACCGCTAACGGTACTTATACCAACATAGGTGGCGTACTGACCAACCCGGATACAGTCATTACTTCGGTAATCACCTCCTGGTATCGTGTAGCCGTTACATGTAGTGGGAATACATCTTACTCACAACCTATACTGCTTACGGTAACCCAGGCTTTCCCGGCAGGTACTTATACCATTAATAAAAACGCACCGGCCAGTGCCACCAACTTTATCAGCTTCAATGCTGCCAAAGCTGCGATGGAATGTGGTATACAAGGTCCTATTGTACTGAATGTAGTATCCGGATCCGGTCCTTACCTGGAGCAACTGGTACTCGATTCCATTGCAGGTACCTCCGCTGTCAATACCATTACTTTTAACGGTAACGGTAACAAGATAAAGTTTGCACCTACCGACAACAATGAAAGAGCAGTGATCAAATTGCGCGGTGCAGATCATATCACTTTTGATAGTCTTACCATAGATGCCACCAGCGACGACTATGGCTATGGCGTGCAAATGCTCAACAATGCAGATAGTAATACCATTACCCGCTGTAATATTATTGCTGACACCGAAGCCACTTATTCCGACTATGCCGGCATCGTGATTAACGGCAGTGAATCCAGTGCAACTACGGGTACCACCAATAATTGTGACGGCAATATCATCTCCAAAAACACCATCACCGGTGGCTATTACGGGGTGATCATCTACAGCCAGACCAATGGATCTGCTACCGGCAATATCATCAGTAACAATACCGTAAAAGATTATTATGAAACCGGTATTAATATAAGCTATGTTACCAATACCAAAATAGATCATAATGATGTTTCAAGACCTGCCCGCACAGATGGCAGTTGGTCTATCTACGGCATCAGTGTGGAAAACAAAGGAGCGGACGTAGTAGTCAGCAATAACCGTGTCCACAACCTGGCAGGCGGCATGCTAACTACCACCTCTTCTATTTATGGCATAGAAATGTCCTATGCAGATGCTACGGCCACTAATCCAGCCAGGGTATTCAACAACGTAGTATACGATATCCGTAATCAGAGCACACAATATGGATTCTCCAACTATAGCGCTGATTATGTTTATTATTACCACAACACCATCGTACTGAACGATGCAAAGAATACTTCTAACAACAGTAGTACCGGCTTTTATCAGTCAGGTAGCGCCAGCGGTATTCAGTTCTTCGATAATATTCTTGATATCAGCAGAGCTGGCAGAGGAAGCAGAACAGGTATAACAATTGGTAACGGTACCGTACTCACTTCCAATTACAATGACCTCTATGTAAAGAGCAGTTTCAATACCGCCTTCGTGGGTGGTAACTCCACTACCCTGGCGGCATGGACAACAGCTACCAAACTGGATAGCAACTCCCTGTTCATTTCACCGGTATTTGCAGATCCGGTAGCCGGCAACTTTGCCCCTGTTATTTCTCCGCTGGATAATACCGGTAAAGCAGTAGGTATCACCAACGATATCCTGGGCGTTACCAGAAGTACCACCAAACCAGATATGGGTGCTTATGAAGTAAGTGTTCCCAACTGTAGTAAACCGGTAGTACCAGGTACCTCCAACGTATTCCCGCTTACACCGGTTTGTATGGGTACCGACATTAAACTGGACCTCACCGGCAACAGCACCGGTGGTACACAAACCTATCAGTGGCAGCGTTCCAAATCGGCCACCGGTCCTTGGGCAAATGCCAGCGATACCCAGTTTGTGAGTGCATTTAATACTACCATCAGCATCGAAAATTACTATCGTTGCTTAGTGGTGTGTGGCGGCACAGACAGTGCTTATTCTACTACGGTAATGGCTAACCTGAACCCGCCTCTGCTGGCAGGTACCTATACCATTAACCCGGCGCTGCCCAGCAGCCTTACCAACTTCCAGTCATTCAGCAGCGCTGTTTCCAAACTGGAATGCGGTATAGCCGGTCCCGTTATCTTCCTCGCCAAAGCAGGTAGCTATACTGAGCAGATCACCATGCATCATATACCTGGCGCATCTGATGTAAACAGGGTTACCTTCCGCAGCGAAACAAACAGTGCTGCAGCGGTTACGCTGACCTACACCGGCACTTCCGCTTTAAACTATGTATTGAAGCTGGACAGCGTAGATTATGTTACCTGGAAAGCGATCACTATTAAACCAGCGGGTACCACCAATGCAAGAGGTGTGGTATATGCCAAAGGATCTTCTTACGACAGCATTGCTGCATGTACCATTCCATTACCARCTACTACCAGCACCGGCTCTTCCGTGAGTGGTATTTACGGCGATGCCTGTATAGGTACCGGCAACGTGATCACTGGTAACACCATCACCAATGGATCAAATGGTATTTACTGGAACGGCACTTATAGTGCAGTTACCCCAGGACTGGTGCTGGATAGCAATATGGTGGAAACACCGTATGCAAAAGGTATCTACGCTACCTATACAGACAGCGTGATGATACTCCGCAACCGTGTGAACCTGAGTGGCAATTTGGCCGCTGATGCTTATGGTATTTACACCGATAACACCAACGGCTACTCGATTTCACGTAACAATGTTCATGCTACCAATACCACCGATGATGTACACGGCATATATCTCTATTATGCAGAGGCTAATGCCGGTGTAAAAGGGATCGTATCCGGCAACACCATTGTAGCCAGAAAAAATCTCACCGGAGAAATACGTGCGCTCGAGCTTTATCAGACCGATGCGGCCACTATTTCCAATAACGTCATCAGCGTACAAGCAACTGGCAGTGCTGCTTATGGTATTTACAGTGAAAGCAGTCTTAATCTCAACTACTATAACAACTCCGTACTGAACAGCTCTGTCACCACCGGTGATAACTATGCCGCTTACTTCCGGCATACTGCTTCTTACTACGGAAATGTTAAAATCAAAAACAACATCTTCGCATCAGATACCAGTGGCGTGGCCATGTACGTGGCAGATCCGCTTTACCTGAAAAGCGATTACAATACCCTGTATACAAAAGGTACTCTACTGGTGAAACAATCAACACCAGCAGGTTCCTATGCTACGCTGCATGATTACATTGCCGCGGACACACTGGATATAAATTCCATTGTATACAAACCTGCCTTTACTAATGACACCACCCTGCAACCGGCTATCGCTAATCCGGAAGTTTGGGCGATCCATGGTCGTGGTGTGCAGATAGAAGGCAATGATAAGGATATCAACGGCGCTGCCAGACCGGTTAGACTCACTGAAGGAGTACCGGATATGGGTGCCTATGAATTCCTGCCTACTTCTGTACCTCCGGTACTGCCTGCATTCCCTGCTGTAGCAGCACCAGGCGTTACCCAAACATTTATGTTTGGTACTGATACGGTTACCAAAATTACCTGGAACCCAGGTACCGCTATACCCAGTAATATAGCCGTAAGACGCTACTCTGGTATTAAGCCACCTAACCTGGCTACCGGTGCCGCCTATATGTATTTTTATACAGATGTAGATGTTACGCCTGCAAATGGCACCTATAATTTTAATATCGATCAGTTCTACCTGGATCCATGGCAGGGCTTCATCAAACGCCAGAAAGACATCCGTTTGGCGCGTACAGATGCTGCCAACGCCTGGATTGTGGATTCACTCAGCCACGTGTATGATATCCCGAATGTGATCAGGGATAGCTCATTGCACTTCCTGGATAAATTCACCGGTCTGAATGGTGGTGGTACTAATACACAATTACTGCAGCCATCAGACAGCTCCAACAGGGGCACCCGTTTCTGGGTGGGTTATGGTCACCATCAGTTCTTCCCGGGCAACAACTCGCAGAACATGGTATTGTACCTGAATGCGCAGGATTCTTCTAACGTAACAGTACGTATTAATGGTACCAGCTGGGAACGTGTATATCACATTCCTGCCAATAAAACCATCACTACCGAAATAATACCAAAAAGCGGACTGAATGACGCCCGCCTCATAGAAGAAGGATTCTCTGATAAAGGCATCAGCATAGAAAGTGATGTGCCTATTGTTGCCTACGCACATATTTATGGCAGTGCCTCTTCCGGTGCTACCATGCTACTGCCGGTAGGTACTTACGGCTATGAATATGCTACGCTATCATCCAGACAGAATTACAGCACCGATACTTATTCCTGGTTCTATGTAATAGCCGACTATGATAATACCAAAGTAGAAATCACGCCTTCTGTACCAACCCTTGGCGGTAAACCGGCTAATACAACGTTTACGGTTACACTGAATAAAGGAGAAGTATACCAGATACTCGGCGCTATGATGCCGGGTGGTGGCAGCGAAGGATACGACTTATCCGGCAGCCATGTGAGATCCATCATCAACGAAGATGGAAAATGTTATCCGATGGCGGTGTTCTCCGGCAGTAGCCGTACAGGCATCGGTTGCGGCGGAGATGTCGGCAGTTCAGGAGATAACCTGATTCAGCAAAACTTCCCGTCACAGGCATGGGGTAAAAAATATCTCACAGCGCCTACTTCTAACAGTTCGGCTGCGAGCTCACTGATGACGAACATCTACCGCGTGCTGGTGAAAGATCCTGCCACTGTGGTAAAAGTTAATGGCTTCAAGTTAACAGGTTTAGTCAATAACCGGTTCTATCAGTTTGAAAGTAATACGGCTGATAAAATTGAGGCAGACCAACCTATCATGGTAGCCCAGTACATGGCATCCAGCGGTAGCTGCGCCAATACAAACGGCGATGGTGATCCGGAAATGATTTACATCAGTCCTGTAGAACAGGGTATCAAAAGAGTAGGTCTGTACCGTAATACGCGGGAATCTATCAACGTCAACTATCTGACCCTCATTATACCAACAGGAGGTTTGTCCTCCCTGCTGATCGATGGTAGTGGTACCTTCGACCATACTTATCCCCATCCTAACGCCAGTGGTTACACGGTAGTGGTGAAACGTTGGGCAGCGGCGCCTGCACAGTGTACCGTTACCAGCGACTCCGCCTTTACTGCGGTAACCTATGGTTTGGGCAGCGTGGAAAGCTATGGTTACAATGCCGGTACCCTGGTGAAAAATCTGAATATCCTTCCGGCATTCAACAACGTGTTGAATAATACAGGACAGAACAACACCTATACCTGCGCTAATACACCGTTCCGGTTCTCTATGCTGATACCGGTGAAGCCAACGGCTATCACCTGGAAATTCAGCCAGGTTGCAAACCTTGCGCCTAAAGCAGATATCCTGCAAACCAACCCGGTACCGCTGGACTCTGTAATCCGCAACGACCGGAAGTATTACCGCTTCGTATTACCAAACGATTATGTGTTCAGCAAACCAGGTATCTATTATGTACCTATCCTGCTCACACATCCTGATATAGAAAGTTGCAGCAACAGTTTTGAAAGCATCCTGGAAATAAAAGTGATCCCGGCGCCGGTGGTGA
Source organism: Chitinophaga sp. 01L420 (assembly GCF_056399985.1). Taxonomy (NCBI): domain Bacteria; kingdom Pseudomonadati; phylum Bacteroidota; class Chitinophagia; order Chitinophagales; family Chitinophagaceae; genus Chitinophaga; species Chitinophaga sp. 01L420. The sequence continues at coordinate 94,481 of NZ_JBFTSK010000015.1, read as the reverse complement.
ACTTCACCGTTGATTATACTGGCTGTGTGAATGATGCTGCGTTGTTCAAAGGCACCGCTACTACCAGCAATGGCGTAGGTATCAGCAGCTGGAAATGGAATTTCGCTGACTCTACAGGTTCGTCCGCAAAAGATACCACCAAGTATTTCAAATACCCGGGTATCAAACAGGTGAAATTAAGCATCGTGGCAGCAGAAGGTTGTGTGGGTGATACGACCAAAGAAGTGGAAGTATATGCACCTGCTGTGGCACAGATCGTGAAAGACTCTTTCACCGTGTGCAACGGATCTGATGTAACGCTCTCTGCTAAAAATCCTGAACCAGGTGTATTATACAACTGGTATGACGCACCAGCAGGCGGTAACCTCCTGCATACCGGCAACGACTACACGATTAACAACATCGCTGCTGATGGTACTTATTATCTCGAAACACTTACACATGGATGCCCCGGCCTGTCACGCGCCAAGGCGATTGTATATGTACTGCCGGTACTGACCACACCAGTGGTAACGGTAGACAGTGTAGGCGTGAATATGATCCGCTTCAAATGGAAGGCCATCGCCAATGCTACGGGATATGAAGTATCTATAGATGGTGGTACTACCTGGACATTGCCATCTTCCGGCAGAGAAGGACTGGTACATATCATCACAGGCTTACAACCGGTGCAAACCGTGAAACTGATCGTACGTGCCAAAGGTTGTGAAGACAAAACATCACTGCCTGCTGAAGGCAAAACCTTACCGGACGGCATTTACATCCCGAATACATTCACTCCTAACAGCGATGGTAAGAATGATGTGTTGCTGGTATATGGTTATATCATCAAGCAACTGCACCTCACCATTTTTGATCAGTGGGGCGAAAAAGTATTCGAATCCAATACCCAGACAACAGGCTGGGATGGCAACTACAAAGGAAAAGCATTGCCTTCCGGCGTATACATCTATGTATGTCATCTTACCCTCATGGATGGAAGTAAAACAGAAAAGAAAGGAGTTATTAACCTGATCCGTTAAAAAGCAGTTCTATGAAAAAAATCAGCATAGTGAAGTCGTTACTGTTTGTCATCGGATGTTTAATGTTGCATTGGCCTATGGCCAATGCAACCATCCGACCGACACGACAGGGAATAGACAGTATTATGATGGACAGAAGATCCGTACTCGTATATCCTAACCCGGTAATTGCTGCACTGAATATAAAGTCCCGCCAACCAATTCAACAACTGGTACTCTATACCATGGATGGCAAACCCATTAAAAAGATGACAGCTACCGGAAAAAATAACCAGATGTATGTGCGGGATATACAACGCGGCGCTTATATGCTGAACACCATTTTTGAAGATGGAACCAGGACGTCGAAGATGATCATCAAACAATAATCATTTCAATATGAAAAATTGAAGAAGATGTCAACCAAATTAACATATTATAAGGCTTGCATGTCGGCAAAACAACTTTGCATTGCCATATCCCTTATCTTGATTTCCTCCGTGGCCAATGTTGCATACGCCCAGAATCTTTCCAACAAGGGGAAAGATTTCTGGGTGGGCTACGGACACCATCAGTTTATGGAAATGGGACAGAGCAACAGCCAGGAAATGATCCTGTACCTCAGTGCAGAACAGCCGGCTACCGTAACTGTCAGCATTACCGGCACTACCTGGACACGTACCTATAATATTCCCGCTAATACGGTTATTGCTTCTGACCTGATTCCGAAATCAGGCGGTATAGATGCAAGATTGTATTCCCTGCCTCCCTCCTTTGGTGGTACCGGCGGAGAAGGCGTATTCACAGGTAAGTCTATACACATACAAAGTAATGTGCCCATTGTAGCCTATGCACATATTTATGGCAGTGCCTCTTCGGGTGCTACCATGCTGATGCCGGAAGAAACCTGGGGATATTCCTATATCTCCGTCAACAGTATGCAGAACTATGCAGACGACTGTTTCTCCTGGATGTTTGTAATTGCAAATCAGAATAATACCGTGGTAGAAATCACGCCATCTGTATTAACGCGCAATGGCCGGCCGGCGGGTGTGCCTTTCACTGTTACGTTGAACCGCGGCGATATTTACCAGCTGGTAGGCGCCTCACTCGGCAGCGGCGTTGGGCGGCAACTCACAGGTACTACTATTAAATCCATAGGTAATCCGGCGGGGCAATGTTATCCCGTAGCAGTATTCTCCGGCAGCAGCCGAACCGCTATCACCTGTAACAACAGTAGCAGCAGCGGAGATAATAATATTCAACAGATCTTCCCTTTCCAGGCATGGGGTAAACGTTATCTCACAGCGCCTACTTCTGAAGACGACGTGGCATCCAGTCTGCAATTTAATATCTATAAAGTGGCGGTGAAAGATCCAACCACAGTGGTAAAAAGAAACGGCGTGATCCTACCGGCCGGCAGTCTGATTGCTAACTCTTATTATGAATTTGTGAGTAATACCGCCGATTATATTGAATCGGATAAACCGGTACTGGTGGCGCAGTTTATGTCTTCATCAGGCGCCTGTGGCAATACCGGCGGCCTCGGTGATCCGGAAATGATATACCTGAGCCCTGTGGAACAGGCCATCAAACGGATTGGATTTTACCGCAACAACCGGGAGTTTATTGAAACCAACTATCTCACGATGATCATACCTACGTTAGGTGTTCCTTCCCTGTTGATAGATGGTAGCCCTTTGTATGACTTCTCTTACCCGCATCCTAACCTCCCCGGCTATACGGTAGTCATTAAGAGATGGGCGGCGGCACCTGCACAATGTATTGTAAAAAGTGATTCTGCCTTTACCGCCGTTACTTATGGCCTCGGAAGCGTAGAAAGCTATGGCTACAATGCTGGTACGCTGATCAACAACCTGAATGCAGTAGGGTCCATTCATAACAGTTATGATACTTCAAAAAGTTCCAATGATTTTACCTGTACCAATACTCCTGTGCAGCTCTCCATTTTAATGGCCTATCAGCCTACTAAAATGGTATGGAAGCTCAGCGCACTCGGCACGGCAGTTACGCCCAATGCCGATGTAACAGATAACGCACCCGTAAGTACCGGCACCGTGTCGATCAACGGTATTACTTACTATAAATATACTTTGCCAGGCACCTACCAGTTTAGTGCCATAGGAGAATATGATGTGCCGGTGCTGACCACACATCCCAGCATTGAGAACTGTACGCACACAGAAAAGGTGGGATTCACCGTCAGCGTAAAAGGTAAGCCCCGTGCGGTGATGACCTATACCTACACCGGTTGCACCCTGGATACGGTTTATTTTAAAGGAGACAGCAGTTTAAAAGATCCTTTGATTGATCGCTGGCAATGGGAATTTCCCGGCGCAATAAAAGATAGTGGCGTGAGAGTTGGCAAAGTATTTCCGGTTGGCAATGCTGCGGTAAAACTCACCGTTATTTCAAGAGATGGCTGCGTGGGAGATACCTCCTTCACCGTAGCAGCAGTAGCGAAACCCGTGGCCACCTTTACCACTGATATGGCTGCCATATGCGAAACAGGCACATTAAAAATTACGGATCAGTCGACCTATGGAGGCACTGCGCCATTAAAATCCTGGTACTGGAATTTCGGTAACGACTCCGTGTTAAATGCGACTACCGGTGCCGTACAAACGATTACTTACAAAGATCACAACTCCTATACCATCAAACATGTGGTAAAAGTGAGTGACCTGTGTATAAGTGATACCGTAACAAAGGTGGTGACCGTATATGCAAAGCCTACTCCGCTGTTTGCTTACCCGGGCGATTGTTTGCCTGTAGGTGGCCTGGTTCAGTTTACCAGTGGTGCCGTGGTACCTGATGCACAAACCATCAGCACCCATGCCTGGAATTTCGGAGACGCCAACGCAACAGGCGCCAATCCCAACACTTCTGTACTGAAAGATCCCACACATAACTATACAAAGTTTGGAACGTATAGCATTAAATATAGTGTGACTACCAATAAAGGCTGTACGAAAGATACAACAGTTACGGCCACCTTTAAACTGAAACCACAACTGGCTTACGCTGCATTAACCGGTGTTTGTGTAAATGTACCTGGCACCATCGCAGTAGGCAAAGCCACTGTACAAAACGGCGTGGCGGGTAAAGGTTTTTATCGTGGTCCGGCAACGGATTCCGCTGGTAACTTTACACCTGCCACCGCCGGCACCGGTACACATACGATCTGGTATGTATTTAATACAGACAGTGGTTGTACCGATTCCATTTCCACTACGATGGTGGTATATCCTAAACCTACAGCTGCCTTTACTGCAGCAGCCAATCTGTGCCTCGGACAGAATACTGTTTTCACTGACCAATCCACTATTTCAGCGGGCAACATCACCAACTGGAAATGGGACCTGGCTGATGGTACATTGAAAAACAACACCAACAACAATCCGTTTACCATCACCTATCAGAAAGACAGCAACTACCTCGTGAAGCTGGTGGCCGTGAGTGATCATAACTGTATCAGTGACACYGCCAAAGCTATAGTAGCTGTACATCCTTTACCAGCAACAGATTTCAGTTTGCCGGCTAAAGTATGTATGCCCGATGGCACTGCTGTTTTTGCCAACCTGACCACGGTGAAAGATAAATCAACACTCACCTACCAATGGAACTTCGGCGATGGTGGTACCGGCTCAGCCGCGAAAGATCCCACCTGGCAGTACAAAGCCTTTGGTCCGTTTAACGTGAAGCTGATCGCCACCACTGCCAGTGGTTGTAAGGATTCTGCTACCAAAACATTAAGCGCCTTCTTTGGTCAGCCGGTAGCTTCCTTTAAAGTAACACCGGATACCCTTTGCCAGGGCGCCGATAATGTGTTTACTGATCTGAGTACAGATCCTACCAGCACCATTAATAAATGGCAATGGAGTTTTGGTGATGGTACCACTTCCACAGAGCAGCATCCGGTAAAAAAATATACTGCCCCTGGTGAATACAGCGTGCAGCTGCAAGTAGCAAATCAGTCGGGTTGCGGTTCTTCTGCTTATAGCAGCAAGGTAATCGTATACCTGCAACCCATCATCGATGCAGGACCATCCTTTGTAGTTGCGCAGGGCACCATCATCAGCTTCAAACCAGTTGCCAATGATTCGGTTAACCTGCGCTTCAACTGGGATCCCCCGGCAGACTTCCCGGACCCTACCCTGCTGTCGCCCGTAATACCTGCGATGCACGATGCGACCTATACGCTGACAGCTATCGGCAAACACAGCTGCATGGCGCGTGATGCTATGACCGTGAAAGTATTGAAGCCCGTGGCACCACCCAATGCATTTTCGCCCAATGGTGATAATATCAACGATACCTGGATCATCACCAACCTGGCTGATTATGCAGAAAGTACAGTGGAAATATTCAATCGGTATGGAGCAAGAGTGTATCGCTCCACTGGCTACAACGTCCCCTGGGACGGCCGGTTCAAAGGGAATCAGCTGCCAATGGCCACGTATTACTATGTCATCCGGCTCAGAGCAGGCATGGCACCCATTACAGGTTATGTAACTATTATCAGGTAAAGTAAATCATTCACATAAAAATATATTGTAAATGAGAACAATCATTGCAACCCTAGTCCTCTCTGCAGCTGCTTTATGCACCGGTACCCGGTTAATGGCACAGACAGATCCGCATTTCTCGCAGTACTACGTATATCCGTCATGGTTAAATCCTGCACTCACCGGTGTATTTGACGGCGACTACCGCGTAGCAGCTATTTACCGCACCCAGTGGGGAAATATCAGTCCCTTTAAAACATATGGGGTAAGCGGAGAAATACCTACTGCAAAGAACATCAACATCGGCGCCAGCGTATTAAATCAAACTGCCGGCGATGGTGGATACAACTACACCACTGCTTACGTAAGTGCTGCCTATACCGGTGTAAAGCTGGATGCGAATCATTATCATCAGCTGAACTTCGGGTTACAGCTGGGTTTTATTCAACGCAAATTTGACCCTTCCAAGCTGACCTATGGTGAGCAATGGAATCCCGTTACCGGTTACAATCCGGGCAATCCTATCTCTGATGGACTCACCCGCAACTCGGCGGCTTCTTTTGATGCTGGTGCCGGTGCCTTGTACTATGATGCTACCCCCGGGAAAAATTTCAATATCTATGGTGGCTTCTCTGTTATGCATCTCACAAAACCACAGGATCAGTTCAGCGCCAAAGGAGATGCCCGGTTCCCAATGCGCTTCAATGTGCATGGAGGGGTGAAACTAACGTTGTCGGATAAACTCAGTATTACGCCCAACTTCCTTTACATGCTACAGGGACCTGCCCAGGAAAAAATGATCGGTGCCTACGGTCAGCTGAATGCCGCTCCGGGTACTGATTTCCTCCTTGGTTTGAACTACCGGTACAAAGATGCGATTACTACCCACGCAGGATTTATTTATAAAAATATGATGCTGGGCGCCAGCTATGATATCAACACTTCTGATCTCAGCAAAATGGCCCATGGGTCCAACAGCTTTGAAATATCGCTGACATTCATCGGCCGCAAATCTGTCAGAACACCGGACGTAGAATTTGTTTGTCCAAGATTGTAATCAACTTTTAAACGCAACAGGTATCTCATGAAAAAAATATTTTTTACCTCCGCAGTGTTGTTATCAGGTATGGTGTCGTATGCACAGTTTACGTACAACTACCTGAAAGCTGCAGATCAGTACTACAGCAAGGAAGACTACAACTCCGCCGCTACCTATTACGAAAAGTACCTGGGCTCCCGCACTAAAACCGTGAAGCCGGATACTTACAAGCCTTATGCAGCTGTGTCTGTAACGAAAAATAAAACGATAAAAGTCAGCAGCGAACAGCAGGCCGTGTACAAGCTGGCCGAAAGTTACCGCAACCTGCATAACTATGGCAAGGCAGCCCCCTATTACGAATCTGCCATGGAAATGGATAAAACCAGCTTTCCGCTGGCCGCCTACTATTATGCTGTTTCCCTGCGGGCACTGGCTAAATATGAAGACGCCGCACAGGCCTTCCGCAATTTCCTGAATAACTATACCAGCAATGATAAATTCTCAGAAGCTGCGAAAAGAGAATTGCAAAACCTGGAATTTATTACGGCACAGTTAAATAAAAAAGATTTATCGGAGTACAAGGTGAGCAAAGCGCCGGCAGCGCTAAACACCACCGGTGCCAGCTATGCGCCGGTGTGGAACAGCGGCAGCAATCTCATATTTACTTCTACCAGGCCAGATAGTTCTCTTCAGAAAAATCATACTTACATCAATCGTTTATATACGGGCGATTATGAAGCCGGACAAATATCCAATATCCGGCTGCTGAAGCTGAATCAACCGGAAGGACTGCATCAGGGTGCTGCTTGTTTATCGCCGGATGGACAATCATTATTCCTTACCCGCTGGCATATAGATCATGGCAAAAAAACGTCTGCTATTTATATTGCCCGCAAAAACGGTGATGGCTGGAATGAGCCGGTACTAATGGATGCCTTGGTGAACACTGCAGGAAATAATACCCAGCAACCTTATCTTTTGGGAGATGGCAAAACATTGTTGTATGCCAGTGACAGAGCCGATGGATATGGTGGTTTCGACTTATGGTATGCTACCCTCGACGAAACCGGTAAACCGTTACAGGCCACCAATCTGGGTAACGTCATTAATACTGCCGGCAACGAGCAATCACCGTTTTATCATGCAGCTACCGGCACATTAATATTCTCTGCCGATAACCGTATCGGTATGGGAGGCTACGACTTTTTCTCCAGCAAAGGAAACATTGGTAGCTGGAAAACCCCGGTGAATATGGGATACCCGGTAAACTCCGTAAAAGATGATATCTATTTCGCCAGCAGAAGCAATAATAAAAACCTGCTGGATGAAGTATTGCTGGGTACTGACCGCGCAGCGGCCTGTTGCCTGGAACTATTCTTTGTGCATAAAAACCGTCCGTTAAAACAACTCAGTGGTATTGTTATCTCCTGCGACAACCAAACCCCGCTGGCCGGCGCCGCTATCAATATTATTGATACGGTCAACAATAAGGTCATATTCACACAGCAAACCAACACTGATGGTAGCTACGCTTTTACAGTAGAAGATTACTTACCGTTAAAAGCAATAGCTAATGCCAACGGATATACGACTAACTCACAACAAATCAGCGTTCCCCTGAATGAAGATACGGCAGCTATCACCGCACCGGTATTATGCCTCACAAAAATCATTACACCAGAAGCCCCGGTAGTGCTGGAGAACGTGTATTACGATTTCAACAAGGCAACGTTGCAGGAAGCTTCTTTTGCATCACTCGACAAACTGGCGGACCTGCTGGCGGCTAATCCGGCCATGCACATAGAACTCAGCGCGCATACGGATAGCAAAGGTAAAGCAGCATTTAACCAACGCCTCTCTGAAGCCCGTGCAAAAAGTTGTGTCGACTATCTCGTGAACAAAGGCATTGAATCATCCAGACTTACTTACATCGGTTATGGTGCTACGCAACCCGTAGCTCCCAATACCCTGGAAGATGGCACTGATAATCCTGAAGGAAGACAAAAGAACAGGAGAACGGCATTTACCATTATTAAAAAGTAACAGCCCGGCTGTTTAATCCAAAATCGCTGATCCATGAAAAACATTGTGCTCATAGGTTTGCTTGTTTTGCTGGTGCATTTTACCCATGCACAGCAACAGCCACATTACACGCAGTATATCATGAATCCTTTTATTATCAATCCGGCGTTGGCAGGTATTGAAAACTACTGGGACCTGCGCCTGAGTCACCGGCATCAGTGGGTAGGTATGAAAGGAGCGCCGGTCACTACGTACCTGACCCTGCAGGGGCCACTGCGTAAATCGGATTACAATACCGCCTCTCCTACCGGTTTTGATCCGGAAGGAAACAATCCCAGGGGTAAAGCGTACTGGCAGGATTATACCACTCCTCCCCCGCATCCGGGTGTAGGGCTCACGATCCTGAACGACAGAACCGGTCCGCTGAATCGTTTCTCCGTTACCGGTGCATATGCACATCATATTAACCTGTCGCCCAGAACCAGCGTCAGTGCAGGCATTGGCATAGGTATGCAACAGGTGAGTCTCGATGCCAGCAAAGTATCCTTCTTTGATCCGTCCGATCCGGTATTGGGCAGCAGCTCCGGTGTATTGAACAAATGGAAACCGGAAGTAAATGCAGGATTATGGTTGTACTCAGCAGATTTTTTTGCAGGCTTATCGGCCCAGAATATTATACCGCAGCAAATCGGATTTGATAACGGTAAACTGGTTGGCGACTCTCTATATAGTGGTAAACTGGTGCCGCATTTATTCTTTACTACAGGCTATCGTTTATGGATAAACGATGATCTGAATGTAATGCCATCAGTGATGCTGAAAATGATTACCGCCATGCCACTGAGCGTAGATGTCAATGCCAGGTTCATGTATCGCGACCGGCTCTGGCTGGGTGCTTCCTATCGGCTGCATGACGGCGTAGCAGCCATGTTTGGGTTGAATATCAACTCACAGTTTAACATCGGTTACTCCTACGACTATACGGCATCATCTTTAAATACGGTGAGCAAAGGATCACATGAAATCATGATTGGTTTTCTGCTCGGCAACAAGTATGGAGATACCTGCCCACGTAACGTCTGGTAGTATTTTTTAATTGATTCTTTCATTAATAAATAAAAACAAAACAATTGTCATTATGAAACAGATTACACGTTTTATGCCCTATGCATTGATCACTGCTGTTGTATTATTTTTTGCTGCCTGCTCCAAAGACGGCGCTGCTGGTCCTGCAGGTCCAGCGGGTCCTGCCGGCCCTGGGGGCATACCGGGTGCCACTGGTCCTAAGGGCGATTCAGGTGCAGCTGGTAGTGCGAACGTTATCTATTCTACCTGGCAGGATGTAACATTTGCGCCGGCTGATACCATCTTTAATCAGAATGGTACTATTAACACCATCATTTACGGTGCTACGCTGACTGCCGCGAAGTTAAATGCTGCCTTGCTCGCCAATGCGTCTATCAATGTATACATCAATCTCGGTAACGCTGCCACTCCTTTCGTACAGGCATTACCGTATGTAGATGAATATGGTTACCTGGTAAGGTTTGTAGCCTACCTGGGTAAAATTGATCTGATCGGCAATGCACCTATCAGTACCACTACTGACAAACGTTACCAGTACAGATATGTAATTATTCCGGGCGGTGTTACGGCCAGAAGTGCTGCCGGCATTGACTGGAATGATTACAACCAGGTAAAAAAATATTTAAACTTAAAGGACTAGGTTGGCTATACCAGCCACCAATATGTGTCAGGGCTGCCCTATTCAGGGTGGCCCCATTCAAAAAACATTCATTGACCAACAATACACGATCACGCGCATGAACCTATATAGCAACCTGACGGATCAGGAATTAATCCGCCTCTATATTTCAGGAAATAACCCGGCCTTTACCACCCTGGTACATCGCCATAAAAACAGGATCTTTACCACCATCGTTCTATTGGTAAGAGATAGAAACCTGGCAGAAGATATTTTCCAGGAAGTATTTATCAAAATTGTGAATGCACTGAAATCCGGCCACTATGTGGATAACAGCCGTTTCCTTGCCTGGGCGGTAAGAATAGCCCACAACGCCTGTATCAGTCATTTCAGAAAAGCACATACCATGGTCATCTCCTACAACGATGCACTGGGCGATAGCATGGAGTTGTCAGAACACAGCCAGGAACATCTTATTATCAAAGCAGAAGTGAGTGAGGAAATCAATAGGATGCTCGATCGTTTGCCCGGCTTACAACGCGAAGCATTGATACTCCGGTATTATGCCGATCTGAGTTATAAAGAAATGGCGCAAACCATTGGTATCAGCATTAATACCGCATTGGGAAGAGTAAGATATGCACTGATGAATTTAAGAAAACAGGAAGGTGTGGAGAGCCTGGTATCCGTGTAACAGCCCGGTAAAGTAACCGACCCGGATTTGCATCCAGGCCGGCTATTTGCTATTGAACTTTTACAGAAGATACCTGGTCATTGGCACTTGGACTCAGGGTAAGAAAACTAGGTGTATCACTGGTGCTTGTCCAGGAAGTACCCGTAAAATTATCCCCCGCATACATGATCACGGTCCGGTCGGACGGCACCTTAACAGAAGAAGCCCAGTCGTTGGTGATGCCAAGTGCTGTCAGCTGCGCCGTTGTATAGTTACCCACTGCCAGCGGCTGACCGGCAGCACCACCGTAATTAATGTCCGCATAAAAAACAATGCCGCTGCTGCCACCGCTGGTTACATGCGGTGTAGGATGCGACCATACCAGTCCGGTTTGTCCCTTTATCATTTTAGCGCCATCGCTGGTGAGACGGAGATAGAAGTCTGCAGAAACAGCTACGCCATCTGCATCTAGCGATAGAAAATACTGATTTGTTGGTTTCATGGACGCGTTTTCTGCAGCTTTGGCAATAGCCGTGGCTTCATCATATTCATCAAACATGCCCACATATACGCTGGGCACGCCCGCATTACGGATATTGGCAAACTGCTGCCACATGAAATCACCATGTAATCTGGGTATTAAGTTTTGCGCACCACCTTTCCAGTTAGACCATGCAAAGCCAGGGAAGGCTTCTGCCTGGTAATCGATGTTATGGGAATTACAATAGGCAAAATCAGCGGCTACCACGCTGGCATAATTGTTAGCCCCTGTAATGTTTGAAAAAGTGCCGGTAGCCCAGGGCATGATCATATTACTGGCATCAAAAGCCGGCAGATTGGCGGTTTGTGTGCGCCAGTCTCTCGGACCACCCACAATTACATAACAGCCCTGGTTCTTGAAAAAGTTAATGACATCCAGCCAGGAGGTGGCATTGCCCGGCCGGTTGCTGACACCTACTCCCCAGATACAGATCACCGGCTTACCATTCTGTTTGGCATAGGCAGAAGATCCCGTCAGCTGCAGCGCGTTTACGATCACGTTAGTCCAGTCCGTTTTTATTTCTGTCTGGAAATTTGTCCAGCCGGAGATGTCATACATCACGTAAAACTTCCTGTTGTACGTTTGTGCGGCATCCCTTACTCTTTGTGCAATACCATCTTTCTGCGCATCACTTTTCCCAAAACGCTGCATGGCGGCACAGTCAATTCCATATTCCTGCATCCAGCGGAAATGGGTGTTCACCGTTTGCGGTGTCCAGGAAGAAAACAGGTTGGCCGGCTGCCCGTTGCCCAGATTAGCATAGCCCGTAGCAAAGGTGGTGGTGTACTCTCTTGTATCCGGCCACAGCTCAAAGGTTTGATTGCCGGGAGAAGGTGCATTGCCGCCAGGACTGCTGCCCCAGTGTACCCAGCTATTGCGCGGAGAGCCATCATTTTTGCAGGCAAACCAGCCCTGGTAACCTACCACCAGCTTGCCCACCACATCGCCGGCAGGCGACACCGGGAAAGCAGCTGCGCTCACATTCACAGCAGCCACGTCTTTCACCGTATCTACTTCCGGTGTCATCTTTTTTGTGCAGCTCATAACGATGGGGAGCAACAGCCCATAACAGCTCATGTGGTTAAAGCTCCGGAAAATAATCTGCCACCTGGAACGGGCAACGACAGAGCTATCATTTTTTGATAGTGCTTTCATAAAAACGTGGTTTGAGATGGTTAAAAAAAGAGCAGTTCATTCGGGTTGGGAATGAATGATGCTACTGGATACGTACAGAAGATATTTTATCGTTTGCGTTGGGCGACAAAGTGGTAAAATCCGGCGTGTCGGCTGTCCGGGTCCACGAGGCGCCACTGAAGTTATCATCTCCATAAAGTATTACCGTGCGCCCTGCAGGCACCTTTACGGAGGAAGCCCAGTCATTGGGCACACCCACCGCCGCCAACTGTGACAGGGTATAATTACCTGGCTGCAGCGGCTGACTGGCAGCGCCACCATAGTTGGTATTTTGGTAGAAGACAACACCGCCGGCAGTTCCACCGCTCAAGTAAGACGCCAGGATGGGTTTTATCAGGTTAGCTGCTTTGATATTACCACTTACACTGGGATGCAGACCATCGGTATAGTCGGCAGTAGTGAGCCAGCCATTGGTATCCACGTAGTGTAGTTTATTATCACCTGCTGCTATCCTCGCGTTTACAGCAGCTACAGTAGGCGCGGTTTTTACACCTATAAATGTTCTCAGCACAAAGATTTCAGCATCAGGGAATTTATTGCGCACATTAGCCAGAAAAGAAATATAGGCCGTTTGAAATTGCGCATCCGGCACCTGCTTATTATTATCATTGGTACCAAGATTAATTGCAATGATCTTTGGCGTATACCGTGTAAAGTCCCAATCAGGAGAATTGGCATAGGATGAATTCTGCAGTTTAAAATATTGTACCTCCATACTTCCCTGCGTAGCAAAACCGCTTACCAGCGTAATGCCCGGATAGGCGATCTGTGTATGCTCTGTACCCAGCAGTTCTGCACATACCCACGGATAGCCGGATACGTTCGCCTGTGCATCCGTATAGCCGGCAGTAATAGAGTCACCGATCCATTCAATCAGGTTGTTGGCCACTGCCGGTGTGCTGGTAGTAGCGCCCGGGTCGAGTACAAATCCCTGGAAGCTGAACAGATAGTTATAGTCTTTCCCCTGCGCCACACTGACAGTATGCGTTCCGGCCGGCAACGGTGTGGGCGTCAGGTTAATGGTACCACTGGCATTGAGGTAACTTACCCAGGGACCGCTATCGATCTTTGCAAAATAATTGGTGGCATTCCCTACTTTAATTTTCACCGTGGTACCGGTAAATTTAACCCGGAGATAACCGCCTCCCCAGTAATTCATATACTGACTGGTATTGCTGAAATCCCATCGACCAAAATACCGGATGTTGGGGTCGCCTAATTCACCAGGCAATGCTGCAATGGCGGCATTTGTTTTTATAGTCACCGCATCGGCAGCAGACCGGGGTGATGATTCTTTTAAATACGATTTGCTACAGGCGCCCGACAGACAAGCCGTGAGCAATAGTACAAACAGATAGATGCTCGTTTTCATATACGCAGAATTTGGTGAACAGGTGGAATGGTTTATTAAAGGCAAAGAACGCCAAGCACGATTAACAAATAGCTTAACAGATCCGTTAACATCGGGACTAACATCTTTTTTTCTTCAAAAAAGGCCCATCATATCTTAATGGTTTGGTAACATTGCCCGATTACATTTGCAGAGATATATCTACACATGAACGCGAACTTCCGGGAGGATATGGAATTGTTGCAGGGTATCCGTCAAAATGATGCCGGAGCTTTCAGGCAGTTATTTGACCAGTACTGGCAGCTGCTCTTTCAGCTCGCCGCCCGTAAAACAGCCGATGCGCAGGACGCGGAAGATATCGTACAGGAACTTTTCATAGAATTATGGCGCAAAAAGGAACCATTGGTACTGAGTGTGAGCCTTCAAAGCTACCTGGTATCCTGTGTCTACCTGAAAATATTTCAATACTTCAGGAAAAAAGGGTTCCAGGAAAAACACTATGAAGACTTTGCCCGTTATGAGGCACAGATCAAAGAGTCGCCGGAAGCAGCAGATCTCCCCCATGCTTCTTTTGAAACAGAATATGGCAAACTGCAGGATATTATTACGCAGACCATCGCCATGATGCCGCCGCAAATGCAAACCGTATTTTCCCTGAAGCATTACCGCGGCATGACAACCAATGACATTGCGGCCGAATTGAATATTTCCCCGGAATCGGTAAAAACACACCTGAAGCTGGGYATGATCCGCCTGCGTAAAGCAGGAGAACAATACCCAGCTGGCATCATCCTGCTACCTACTTTTTTAACCATCCTGGAGAGTTCATATTAAGTTAACATAGAAAGCTTCCCCCATTATTCCGGTTTGCGCAATTACTACCTGTATGGCGCAACATAAAAAACGATTAGACCTGCTGCTGCATAAATTCCTGCACCGGCGCAGCAGTCCAAAGGAGGCATCTTTACTATGGCAATGGCTCTGGCAACTGGATATCCCGGAAGAGCATGTCGCGACAGGGCAACAGGAACGCCTCTGGCAGGCTATTTCCCGGGAAACAATCACGGCGGCACCTAAACAAACGCACCGGTACCGTCGGCCTCTTTTAGCCGTAGCCGCCCTACTGCTTTGCCTGATAGCCATCGGCTGGCTGCTGCTAAAACCAACCACCCAACCCATCCAACAATATGTGGTAAACAGTGACGACCAGCATATGAAGTCTATCGGTTTACCCGATGGTAGTACCGTCATACTCAACCGCTCTTCTACCCTCACCTGGTCTTCTGACTATAATCATAAAGTACGGCAGGTAATACTTACGGGAGAAGGATACTTTAAAGTCGCCACCGATGATAAGCGACCTTTTATCGTGCAGTCAGCCGGGCTGGAAACCCACGTACTCGGCACCGCATTTAACATTGAAGCACACAAAGGTGCCGCACAAATACGGGTAGCACTCACGGCAGGCAAAATAGCGGTGTATCCGGCAGGTAGGCCGGAGCAGCAAAGTCTGCTGGAACCAGGACAGCTACTGCGTTATGAGCCAGCCACCGGCAAATTATCCACCAGCACCTTTACCAATGATGTAGTCTGTTGGACCACCGGCGGGCTTTCTTTTAACGGCATCCCACTATCGGAAGCACTTCAGCAACTGGAAACACATTATCATATCCGGATACAGTATCACCCACAGCAGCTGGCACATAAAACGGTGACCGCTTCTATGGGGAAAACCAGCTGGCAGAAAGCATTGTCGGCCATCCTGTTTCCGCACGATTTAAAGTATAAAGTAAAAGACAGCATCGTCATTATCCAATAAGCGCAAAAAAAGGAGGTGCGACCAACACCCCCCTTTGTAATACCTGCATTTAAAAAAACACAAGTACCAGTATGAACTACAATTTTACCCAAAAAAGGGGGAAGTACAAAAGTCACAAAAAACAGGGCCGGTTATTTTATTGTTTCCTGCTCACTTTAACATTGCTCCAGCTATCCGCAAGAGCACAACTTAATCAGTTAACAGAAAAAATAACCATTCACCTGCAGGCCACTACCGGCTTAAAGGTCATTGAGGCACTCGACAAACAAAGCAGTTACGGATTCACTTTCGCTGCAGAACAATTAAATGCAGTGGCCATTTCCGCCTTTCATGCCGCCAATATTACGCTGGGAGAAGCGTTGCATCAGCTGCAGCAACAATATGGACTGCAGTTTTCCCTGCAGGATAAAAACATATCTGTAAAAGCAGGACGGACGGCAGCAGGCAAACAACAACAGGGAAAAGTAACGGGCAGGATCCTGGATGATGAAAATGGCAAACCTGTTATTGGTGCTACTATCCGGATCGCCGACAAAGGAGCAGTTACCGATGCTGATGGCGCCTTCACCATATTACTGTCGCCGGGTAAATATGAAGCCATGATCAGCTCTATTGGGTATGGCACCAAAGCCATCACCGATGTTGACGTAAAAGATAATCCGCCTTTTATACTCAATGCCTCACTTAAAAGAAGCAAAGGACAATTGCAAAGCGTGGTCGTTACCGCCAATGCCCGCAAAGAAAGCGTGAACGCCCTCCTGCTGCAGCAAAAGAAAGCAGCAGAAATTACGAACGGCATTAGTGCAGAAGAAATTTCCCGTACCCCGGATAAAAATATCGGCGAAAGCTTAAAGCGTATCAGTGGGGTAAGCACCAACGAAAATAAATACGTAGTTGTACGCGGTATCGGAGAACGCTACAACACCGCTATGCTCGATGGCATTACGCTACCCAGCACAGAAGCACAAACCAGGAATTTTTCCTTCGACCTCATTCCCTCCAACCTGGTGGATAATGTAGTGGTGAGTAAAACCATCACACCGGATATGAATGCCAGCTTTGGTGGTGGCCTGATCCAAATCAACACCAAAGATATTCCTGCCTCCAATTTCACTTCCATTAGTGTGGGTACCTCCTACAATGATCAAACCACCGGAAAGGATTTTTATAGCCGGCCCAGAGGGAAATATGATTTCCTGGCATTCGATGATGGCCACAGAGGACACTATCCTGCCAACCTGCGACCAACAGAAGAAATATATTACGAGGCACATAAATTACCATTTGATATTTTCGAGCAAAGCCGACAGTTTAAGAACAACGACAATTTCAACACCTATCGTTACAAAGCGATGCCCTCGCAGAATTATCAGTTTACGATCGGCAGGGCGATAAAGCTGGATACCACCGGGCACAATAAACTGGGATATACCGGTTCCCTCAGCTATCGCAATACACAAACAACTACAGAACACCAGGACCTGCGACGCGGCTCCTGGCTGGCTACCGACAGCAGTGTAAATAATTATGGCGCCACTTATAGTTTTGTGACAACCATTGGTGCGCTATTAAATGTTGGCTGGCAAACAGGCAACAACCGTTTTAGTTTCCGTAACACCTATACCCGGATGTTCGATAACGCACTGGTAAGAACCTTTGGTTATGATAGAGATAACGGCAGACCATATAAGGATGATCCTCCAATACTACGGGAAACAGATGATCCCACCTTCCTTGATCTGCTACAGAATAAACTGAGTGGGCAACACCTTGCAGGAAAAGTGAAAATAGAGTGGAACCTCGCCAGAACCGCCATACACCGGAATGAAAAAGATGTGATCTACACGGCAGCCGGACCTGAAAAAGTAGGGGATACCTACATTTATGTTTACGGTCCGGGCAGTAGCACTGAACCTAAAGAACTACCAATATCCCGGTCGTATTTCCGAAATAATGAAACACATTACAACTGGGCTGCCAGCGCCTCCATCCCTTTTCGTGTAGGCAGTATTTTCAGCACCGTCAAAACAGGATATGCCGGGAACTCAAAAAAGAGCCGGTTTCGCTGGCAAATAGCACCGCTTGCGGCCACCACCAAATTTGCGGACAGCCTGCACTACCTGCCTGTTGGTGAATGGGGCAATCATATGTACGACTCCACCGGCTTTCTGTATGCATTCACTCCCTACGGTTTGGACTACTACGAAGGCAAAAGTGAATCCCACGCAGGCTTTGTAATGTTTGATCACCAATTACTCAGCAACCTGCGACTGGTATGGGGCCTGCGTGCAGAATACTATGCATATACGGAGCTCAACAACCCCACCAATACCAAGCTAAGTTTTTATGTGCCAAAAGATGATCCGAAATGGCAATGGATGCCATCGGCCAATCTTACCTGGAGCGTTACCCAACAGATCAATCTCCGGGCTTCCTGGAGCAATACCACCGTACGCCCGGAACTGATGGACAATGGCCGGTTTAACCGCTATAGTCCTTACTACGATGGACAACTGATGACAGGGGGTATTACCTCCACCCGCATTGCCAGCTACGATTTTAAAGCAGAATGGTATCCCGGCGCCGGAGAAGTGATCTCCGCGGGTGTTTTCCATAAATATTTTGATAAACCGGTGGAATTGGTCATCAATGCTAATTCCGGCAATCCTGCCTATGTATTGCAAAACTCAGAATGGGCCAAAGTGTATGGACTCGAATTTGAAGCCAGGAAAAACCTGGGCTTCATTGCACCGGCAGTATGGCTGGAAAACATTACCTTATTTGGTAACCTCACGTTACAAAAATCTACCGTACAAAGTCAATACTCTATGACGGATCCTGCTACCAAAAAAGAAATCACTTATATATATAGTAGCAAGCGGGAATTATACGGACAAGTACCTTTTCTGTTAAATGCCGGTATCACGTATAGCGGTAAGCATGTGGGGGTTAATATCGCCTATAATAAAGCCGGTTATAAAACCAACCTGGTATCCGACGATCCTCAATTAATGGAACGTGAAATGCCCCGGGAGCAACTGGATGCTCAGATCAGCTACAGAATGCTGCATGACAAACTGCAATTAAAATTCAACATGGGTAATTTATTAAATGGTCCGTTCCAGTTCTATAAAAACCTGCACTGGAGACAAAAAGCCGACTTCGTGGCACCCGATCACCGGTATGAATGGAGCGACCGGTTTGAATGGTTGCCTGGATACAGCGAAAAATATGAAGCAGGCGATACCCGTACCTTCACCCGCTTCATTGGTCGTACTTATAGCTTATCTGTTTCCTACAATTTCTAAATAAAAAAATAAAATCATGAAACGCATCTGCAGATCATTTATATACATGTTCACCATTGCTTCTTTTCTTACCGCCTGTAACAAAAAAGAGCTAGCCATCGCCCCGGTATCCGTGGTAAAAATGATGCTTCAAGGTTATAATGCTGATGATACGCTGGAAGTAGTAAAAGGTAATGAAGTACTGACTATATTGAAAGCCAACAGTACATTTCAATCCATCGCCCTGGTAGTCATCCGGAACGATAAAGAACAAATTGGCCTGCGTAAAAAAAGAACAAAGGAAATTATCAGCACGATTGACGTAAACAGGACACCTTTCGAACAAAAGAAAAAAATATTTTTTGATGGCAAAACCGTTAGCGATAAGATGGAAGTGACGCCTGTCACCAACCCGGAAAATATAGGCTTCCGCCTGTGGTTCACCACTGATTTCCCTTATTTCTACGGTGGTCTGGTAGATTTTGCTATTTCGAAGTTGACCTATGATAATATTACTTATGACTTCTCTTTTACACCAGTAAAAACAATAAAAAACGTTGGCAACACCTTCAGTGAATTTATAGAATTACCCCCGCTCACCAGCACTGAGCAGGAAACAAGTTTGTATATAGTAAGAATATTCAAAGCCGGCACTACGGAACTGCCTTATAAAGAAGGGGTGGACCTGTCTGCCTTACCGGAGCCTCAATTTTACTATTGTCCCATTGATGGGCTGAAAGCAGGGCAGAGCGCCTTATTCAAGGTGAGTCCGTACTATTCGGAAAAGCAATTGGGCGAAAGCTTCGCGCTGGAAGATATTGCTTACTTCTTTCGTTAAAAACTATTTATCCTTATAAAACCTATAGCGGCCATCTACAAAAAAGAGCTGATCATTGTGATCAGCTCTTTTTATTTTCACTCAAATAATTTATTGCTACAAAGATTTCCTTCTTATCAACACCGTAGGCAGTACTTCCTGTACCTTTTCCCGCGTTAATACAAAAATAGCAGCCTTTTCTGCCATCAGTTTAAAGTCCGTAGAGTAAGTAGTGATACCATTACAGATAATTTCTTTTACTACATCATCATTGTGAGACAGGATGCCCACATCCTTTCCGGGTACCAGTTTCTTTTCCACACAATCTTTCAGGATGGCCCACAACTCTGTATTGTTAATGGTGTAATATACTTTCCCTTTGGCAACGGTACCGGGTACATATTCTGTTTTAATTACCCCGTTGATTTTATGATCTTTAATAAAGCGTTTAAATGCTTTCAGAATTTCTATCGGCGTATCGGTAGAAGGCCGGTAGTAGAAGATCATTTCATCAAACTTGCGGATCGTATCTTTTAAAGTGGTGAATGCATGGTACGAGGAGTCTCCAAACTCCTGAACAATGTAAGAGTAATCCGCCTTCAATGGCTCATACCGGTCTATCATCAGGAACTTATCCATGGGCAGGCCTTTCAGGATCTCAACTGTTTTGGGATGCGGAATCGGCGCTACCACATACATCCCGTACCGGCCTTTAATAGTAGCCACGATGCTTTCAAATACCTCGATGTTATTGTGGTGGAAGAATACATCCAGCTGAATATTTTCGCCGAGGTTAGCACGGAATGTTTTGTAAAATGTTTCCTGGAAGGTATCAAATGCAAATAACAGCAATGCTACTTTCAGCTGCTGCCCGGTGTCATCGCTGCTTACAAAAAAACCCTGCCGGTTGCGTGCCGTCACAATACCTCTTTCCACCAGCTCTTTATAGCCTTTGGCGATTGTTTCCCTTGCAAATCCAAGTTCACCGATCAGGTTATTCACGGAAGGTAATGCATCCCCCCTCGATAACAATTTCGAATTGATGGCATTGATGATGCCCTGAACGAACTGTTCGTGTTTGGAAAGGCCTGGAATTCCTTCCAGTTCATGTATCTGCTCGTATATGTCCTGCATGTAAGGAAAATTAATCAGGGCGCTGCCAGGAGGCCACTCTTTTATGGTTATCAATTGTTCACTATAAAACGACAGCATAGCACGTTACTGTACTATGCTGTCCTACTAAGCTATCAACTTTTTTCTACACTTACAAGTTTTTGCAGGGAATAATGCTCTTCCGGCAGTGATTGCAATTTTTTTGCAGCCCATTCCGGTGTGATATCCCGTTGCGGACTCGCCAGGAGTTCATACCCTACCATGAACTTTTTCACGGCCGCAGAGCGCAGCAACGGCGGATAGAAATGCATGTGCCAATGCCATTCCGGATGTGCGCCGCTATTCACAGGCGCCTGGTGCATACCGGCAGAGTAAGGGAAAGACGTTTCAAAAAGATTATCATACCGGGTGCTCAGTCTTTTTAAAATATCTGCCAGCGCCAGCTTTTCTTCTTCCGTGAAATGCGTCATATCCGGTACATGCCGCTTACTCACTATCATGGTTTCAAACGGCCATACCGCCCAGAAAGGTACCAGCGCCACAAAATGTTCGTTCTCCACAACAATTCTCTCCTGCTTATCAAGTTCCAGGGCTACATAACTTTGCAGTAAGCTTTTTCCGGTAGTTTCATAATATTTTTTCTGGTGAGATGTTTCCTTGATCAGTTCTGCCGGCAAATCRCTGGCTGCCCAGATCTGGCTGTGTGGATGGGGGTTGCTGCATCCCATGATCTCGCCTTTGTTTTCAAAAATCTGTATATACTTAATGTCCGGATCTTTCGCTAAATCGCGAAACTCGTTCTCCCATAATCCAATCACTTTACGGATATCTGCCACTTCGAGCAACGGCAGGGTGAGATCATGCCGGGGCGAAAAACATACTACCCGGCAAATACCTTTCACGCCGCGCGCATGTAATAACTGATCTATCTGCTCTGCTCCGGCCGGCGTATCCGCCATCAGTGCCCCAAAATCATTGGTAAAAGCAAAAGGCTCCTTATAATCCGGATTCAGCTCTCCGCCCATCCGGGCGTTACCCGGACACAGGTAACAGGTAGCGTCATATGCAGGCAACGGATTTCTGTCTACTTTTTCTACTTTACCGTTCCATGGTCTTTTTGTACGATGTGGTGATACCAATACCCATTCACCCGTTAATATATTTAACCGCTGGTGTGGATGTTCTTCTAACTGGAATACGCTCATAAAATGGTTTAGGGTGCTTCGTTAATCTGGATCACCACACTGGTCCTTTTAAGGTTCAGTTGTGGATTAAATCCAATGGTCATTAAAAAATCTCCCGCAAAAGTAACATTATCTGGAATAGTGGAAACTTCTCCCGGATAAAGATTGATCTCTTTTAACCGGTATTTCTTCGCAGTATCCAGTCCTTTCAGCCGGATAGGTAATTTACTGCCTTCCCCGTAGCGGTAATTCACCAGGTAGTTGAACATCACGCCGCTGCTTTGTTTTTCATCCAGGTACATCACAGCGGCCACGCTGCCCTCGTGCGGATCTGCGAGGCGGTATTGATCACCGTGCCAGATCACATCTTTCAAAACAGTATAGTTGGATATAGCTTCCTGACAAAAGATCCGCTCCTTTTCTTTTAAATCCTTCACCACAATATCAAAGCCCAGCTTGCCCATCATGGCTACATCTACCCGATACTTAATCGGTTGTTTACCCCAGTCAGTCACATGATTGGCACTGGCAATAGCCGGATAGAAATAAGAATTTTCCCATTGAATAAAAATCCGTTCCAGCGGATCAGTGTTATCACTCGGCCAGTATTCTGTAAAATATTGTAAGGCCCCGTAATCCACCCGGCCGCCACCGCCTGAGCAAAGCATCATCGGCACAGTAGGATATTTGGCGCGTATCCTCGCCAGCACTTTATACAGTCCTCTTACGTACTCTACATACAGCTGGGAAGACTGCTTCCCCTGGTAAGCAGACCAGGCATTATAAATAACAGCGTTGCAATCCCATTTGATATAAGACAATTTCGGCGCTTTGATAAACAGCGAATCCACGATCTCAAAAACAAAGTCCTGTACTTTAGGGTTGCTTAAATCCAGCACCAGTTGATGGCGGAAATAATGCTCCTCCCGACCGGGTTGCCTTAACACCCAATCCGGATGCTTCGCGTTCAGTTCACTTTGCGGACTCACCATTTCCGGCTCTATCCATATGCCAAATTTCACCCCATTGCGTTGTGCCATACTATCCAGTGCCGCGATACCGTTGGGAAGCTTTTTGCGGTTCTCTTGCCAGTCGCCCAGCGCTGCATGATCACTGTTGCGGGGAAATTTATTACCAAACCAGCCGTCATCTAGCAGGAAAAGATCTACCCCCAGCTCTTTGGTATCTTTTAATAAGCCTTTCAGTTTTGCTTCGTCAAAATCAAAATAAGTGGCTTCCCAGTTATTCAATAAGGTGAGCCGCTCTCCTTTTCCATCCGGTATTTTATAGTTCCTGGCCCAGCGTTGCAGCTTACGGCTGGCATCTCCTTTTCCGTTGTTAGAAAAGGTATACAGGAAAGGCGGTGTTTCAAATGCTGTGTTAGCGGGTAGTATATAGGGAGATGCATAATTATTGATGCCGGCGATGATACGCAGGTTATCCAGGTTGTCCAGCTCAAGATCTACCCTGAAATTACCGCTCCACTCCACGGAACCATACAACACGCTGCCATGGTCTTCTGTAGCCGGTTGATCCAGCGAAATCATAAATACCGATGGCTGAAATAAATTAGCACGGGTACCCAGTTTAGAATCCAATGTTTTAATACCATGCGTCAGCTGGGATTCTTCTGGTTGCATTTCCTGGACCCAGTCGCCGTGATATTGCTTCAGCCAGTAACGGGATGCTTTTAAATACAGATTTGCAGACGCAAATTTCTGCAGGGTCACATTACCTTTTTCCGTGTGTCTGATCACCGACCATTGTTCTATTACATCTGCTGCTTTATACACTTTGTAATGCAGCGTTACTTCAAAAGGATACAAGGGGTCCTTTAGCAAAATGCTGGTTTCTTCCACATCCGGGCCACGGGAAATTGTTTTATGACTTACATACCGCAGATCCAGCCCATTGTTACCATCGGCATGGACCACCGCAATCGCTGGTTCGAAAAGATTTTTTGAACCGGCGGCAGTATACGCGGCATTGGCTACTTCGGAATAATCCACTGTTTGCTGGTAAGTAGCAGGGATTTGCTGATACGTGGCGCTGTTGGATAATTTAGTGCCGAAGTAGATGGTCGACAGTTGTCCTTTTGCATCTACCTGTAGAACCACTGCGTTTTGCTTTGATTCCACGGGTATAATCATTGGCCTGGAATCCTGTGCGGTGGCATATCCGCAACAGCCAATAACAAATAACCAGATACTATGTCTTACATGGATGAATCGCCTCATGAACAAAAACCTTTTATTTAAACGATAGCTACAAGTATTATGAGCAGTACGGATAACGGTAGCCCGCTATCCGTACTGCGTTTTAAGAAATATTAATACCCGTCATTCTGACGGAGTTTTTTACCGGAGGCATTAATTTCCGATTGAGGAATAGGCGCCCAGTAATTTTTTKCCGGATCAAAATTACGGGCCAGAGCAGTGATGATGCTGTAGGTAACAGACCCATCTGCTTGTTTGGTAGGACGGATACCATAAATAGGTACCTTCTCTGTTACACCGGCAATCATCCACCTGCGTACATCATAGTAACGGTGTTCTTCAAAGGCCAGCTCTATACGGCGTTCATTACGGATGCGGGTACGCATATCGGCTTTGGAAAGTCCCCCCGGCAATTCCGGCATACCTGCTCTGAGACGGATACTGTTCACCGCCTTATACACACTATCTACCGGCCCTGCGGCTTCGTTCTTTGCTTCCGCAAAGTTGAGCAGCACTTCTGCATACCTTAAATATTTCCAGGGCTGATAGGCCGTCTGGTTAGGATTTTCTACCGGATTACTTTCATTGATATATTTTCTTACATAATAACCGGTAGGACTGGTATTCCAGTTACCATTACCATCTTTACTGTCTTTACCACCAGGCAAAAATGTCTCCACGTTACGGGTTCTGTAAGGTGCACCATTATACAAGATGCTGGCATAAAAACGCGGATCCCTGTTTTCGTACGGCTTCGCCTTTTGGGTGGCATTATTCCAGTCGAAACGGGTACCATCTTTCATCTCATAATCATCTACCAGGTTTTGCATCGGTGTATTACCACCCCAGCCACCATAGCCGTTAGGGCCATTTACCAGCTCCAGGTTGGTGTGTTCATTGGTAGGAGAATATACGCGTTCAAAAATATCTTCCGAAGTACCACTGATCGTAAATAATGTTTTGTAATCGTTGTACAGGGAAAACTTATTCAGTGCAATGACTGCTTGTGCAGCATTGGCAGCGGCAGTCCATTTGCCGGCGTTATCAACATTTTTAGCATACAAAGGACTGGCTGCATATAGCAACAGGCGTGCTTTCAGTGCCAGCGCTGCTTCATAGGAACCACGACCAATAGGATACTTTTTATTCTGCATCAGGGTGGCGGCATTATCCAGTTCATTCACAGCATACTGGATACATTCCTGTACCGGTTTGCGGATAAACAACGAATCGAAGTTGGTATCTTCCAATGTGTATACCCGATCTCCCACCAACGGCACATCACCAAAATTGCGGATCAGGTCCTGGTAACGGTAAGCACGGATAAAACGTAATTCTCCTTTCAGTCTGTCTTTGCCATAACCGCTCATCGGTACTTTGTCGATGTTAGCCAACGCATAGTTCACCTCTCTGATACTACGGTAACTTCTGATCCAGGTATCACTGATCCAACCTGTTCTGTCAGGCGTAAGCGCGCCCTGCTGCACAAACCAGGTATTGTTATCCCATACCACCATAGACTCATCTGTCACAGAACTCATCCAGGCATCTTCGAAAGCCCTGCCAAAGCCAGGCTTGCCGCCATCATTGTTGCCACCTACACCAATATATCTACCGGTTACGTAAGCCTCTGCCAATGAGGAATCGCCCCATACCGCCGCATCGGTGATGATGCTGGTAGGTGTGGTATTCAGAAAATCTTTTTTACATGCTCCCAGTGCCGCGAGGCCAGCTGCTGCCAGGATCAGTGCTATATGTTTCGTTGTCATTTCTTTGCAATTGAAATAGTAAATGAATTGTTGCTCCTCTTAAAAATTCACATTCACACCCACGTTAAATACCTTCTGTTGCGGATAAAAATATCCGCTGCCATCGGTGCCTTCCGGATCTATTTGTTTCACACGGGTAAAGGTGAGCAGGTTAAAGCCATTCAGATAGAAACGCGCCGCTTTAATAGATGCTTTGGATAATAAAGACGGTGGCAGGTTGTAGCCAATCTCTACGTTCTTAAGACGGATGAATGACGTATTCCAGTTCCAGAAAGTGCTGGGGTAGGAACCCAGGTTGCTGGAGTTAGGTCTGGATACAGCACGTGGCCAGGAAGCATTGGTGTTTTCAGGCGTCCAGCGGTTATCTGCCCACTCTTTCAGGAAGGAACCAAATTCACCGGATTCCCAGAGGAGGTATTGCGCTGAATTACCTTGTCCCTGCAGCAAAATATTTACAACAAAACTTTTCCAGGAGGCTCCTAACGTGATACCATATACGATTTGCGGAATGTTGTTCTGATCTACTCTTACCCGGTCGTTAGCGGTGATTTTTTTATCGCCATCGAAATCTTCCAGGATCAGGTCACCAGGCTGCGTGCCAGGTGCATGCGGTGTTGCATCAATTTGTGCCTGGTCTTTGTAGATACCTATACTGCGGTAGTATAAGCCGGCATTGATCGGATGGCCTTCCACTTTCTGGTGAAAGGGAGTGCTGGGAGCTTCATCCAGGAAAATGACTTTATTTTTGATAAAGCTGAAGTTACCGCCAATGTTGAATTTCACTTCATTGAACTTCGTTTCATACATCACCGATGCTTCAATACCCTTGTTACTCACCTTACCGATATTTTCGTCCGGTATCTGGCTGCTGCTGATACCACTCACTCCCGGGATGCTTAAGCTTCTTGCCGCAAGGATGTTATCCCTGGTTTCACGAAATACATCTACGGTTACATTGAAATGATTTAACAATGATAAGTCCACACCAATATTGGCTTTCTTCGCTGTTTCCCAGGTGATATTGGGGTTCGCCAGTTTAGCCCAGAAGATAGTGGGGATATTGGCGCCATAAGGCTGCCCGGCATTATTCACGGTGCTAAGCACGCCGGTTTGCAGATTCAGGTTTTGCAGGTACTGATAACCTGGTGCCTGGTCTGGCGCAATGTTTTCATTTCCCAGCAAGCCGTAGGAAGCACGGAGCTTTAAGCTGTTCACCACATTTTTATTAAACCAGGATTCTTCCGAAATGCGCCATGCGGCCATCGCGCTGGGGAAAAAGCCATATTGTTTTCCGGGTGCAAAAATGGAAGATCCATCTTCCCGCAACTGTACATCCAATAAATATTTTTCTGAGTAGTTATAACTGATACGGCCAAAATAACTTCTGCGGGTAATGATATAGCTACTGCCGTAGTTACTGGCATCCGTTGGTAAAGCACCACCCTGGCTCAGTTCCGGCAACTGCGTAGTGATATAGTTCTGACGGCCGGCGCCAAAAGTTTCGTATGTTGTTTTGGACTGCTGTACGGCCGCAAATGCGCTGAGCTGATGTTTGCCAAAGTGTTTATCATAGCTCAGACGGAGAAAGGAGTTCAGGAGAGTATAGTTAATCTGGCTTTCAGACATGGAAGGATTATTCGGTCCGCCTTTCACCGGATCATAGGTCTTATCCCCTTTATCATACTGGTATACAATCCAGTTTTTTGCCAGCTGTTTATCAAATTCGAAACGTTTGTCGATAGATACCATTCCATCTAAAGACAATCCTTTCGCCAGCTGGTAACTTGCTTTTCCAATCACGCTTCCGGTGGTAATAGGTCTTTTATCAGCACCGGATAGCTGTGCCATGGCCAGCGGGTTCTTGCCCATTTCCACGCCGGCACCCATGAGTCCATTCGGATAATAAGCGGGGAGTGTAGGGTAAGTACGATACAGGAATTCGAACACGTTAGATGCCCCGAAACCTGCCAGTGCTGTTTTTTCTTCCTGGCGACCAGACACCTGTACCGTTGCCTTGAATTTAGGCGAGAAGTTGATATCAAAGTTCGCGCGGATATTATACTGTTTATAGTTAAGCGGACTATTACGATACAATCCATCCTGGTTCAGGAAGCCGCCGGAGATATAATAATTCAGTTTCTCGCTGCCACCGGAGAAGGATAAATTCGCAGAAGTTTGTGAAGACAATGGCTTAAACAGTTCCTTCTCCCAGTCTGTATTAGGATAGGATACCGGATCTTTTCCATTTCTGAACAGTTCTATTTCTACATCGGAATAGCGTTGATTTTTGCCTTGTGTGGGGCTGTTATAATAGGCTATTTCATTGAGGATGGTTGCATAGGTGGAAGCATCTACAAATTCCGGTAAGCGGGTAGGTTTAATAAAACCCTGGTTGAGGGTAAAATTGAAATTTGTTTTACCGGCTTCTCCTTTCTTGGTAGTGACGAGTATAACGCCGTTTGCTGCCTGGGAGCCATAAATGGCAGCAGAGGCATCTTTCAGCACAGTAATACTTTCAATGTCGTTAGGATTTAACCGGGAAAATCCACCGAGTGCGTTGGGTACACCATCAATTACTATCAGGGGGGCAGAGTTGCCGGTGGTGGCCACGCCGCGGATCAGCAGGCGGGCATCATCGTAACCTGGCTCTCCGCTGGTGTTAGGCGCGATGAGTCCGGGCATACGGCCTACGAGTGAATTCGAAATATTTGGTTGCGGACTTTTTAAGAGTTCTGCACTTTTCACTGCTGTCACCGAACCGGTTAAAGTGGCTTTTTTAGCCGTACCATATCCTACTACTACCACATCACTGAGATTTTCTATAGTAGATACCAGGGAGATGATGTTAATGTCGTCTGTCAGCAGGACCTCCTGTTGTTGGAAGCCGATACCGGAAACCACCACGGTATTTTTACCGGCTGGTGCACTAAGAAGAAATCTGCCTTCCTCATCCGTTTTGGTGCCGGTGGTGGTGCCTTTCACGACTATATTGATAAAGGGTAGCGGTGATTTATCTGTGGAATTGATGACTTTCCCTTTAAACGGTTTTTGCTGGGCGTATCCAGGTACACACAAACAAAACGCAGAAAGAAACGCTAAAACGCATTTCACCAAATGTCTGGCAATCATTTTCAAAAATTTAAAACGTAAATGGAATACGAACGGTGGAAAAAATGAATCGTGGATGGCGCGGTGCTCCAATATTCATAACGTGCTTGTTTTAGTTGACCTGTACTATACTGTTCTATACTATACTATTCTATACTACAAATATAATTTCCAAGAGTGAAACCGCCAAAAAAATAATTTCACAGTTTAGTAACAGTGGGAAAGCGACCACTGGTAAGGCTAATTGACCACTATAAATAAATCGAATCCTTAAACTGCTGTTAACATTGTAATCCTACATTAGCACAATAACTTCTCCTGATATATGGTCAGCATTATACTTTTATCCTGCGTCAACTTTCAAACCGGCGTTGCACTTTATCTGTTTAATATCCTGAGACCAAAAGATAAATTTGAGAAAGCACTCAACGCTTTTCTCATCATCCTGTTCATACACCTGGTCATCAAGCTGTCACTGCTGGTCGTCTTAAAAAATAACTTCCTATATAACAACAACTCCAGCGGCTTCGGCGTAGCCTATGGCCCCCTACTCTATCTCGCTACACTTTTTTTTCTCTCACCCAATACGGTAAAGCGCCGCACCATTGTGCTGCATATGGCTCCCCTTCCCTTGTTTACCCTTGTATTTTTTGTTAACAGTGCAGGATACCTGAAAGGAGTTATCTCACCGGGGTTTATTAATACCTATTCCCTTATCTATCAGTTATTCAGTTCGGTTTCACTGATCATTTATCCGCTGGTATCCTGGCAGCTGTTAAACAAAAGGGAAAGGAACGATGATCCCCAAACCCTCCACAAACTAAAACTGCTCGATTCCATTATCCATATTCTCCTCACCGGTATCCTGCTGGGGCTTTTTTTTATTATTTCCTATTACGCGCAAACAGGTAAGTGGGATCTTAATCCATGGATACTAACCTATATCTGTTTCCTGGTATTGCTGGTGCTGATTCTTCGCTATAAAATGGAAACAGTGCCCTCTTTCCAAAAGGCCCAGGAAACGGTGAAAGCCGATGCAACAGTTGTTGAGGCAACTCCCGACCGTCACTACAAAAAATCCCCACTGGATGAAGCGAGACTGGATGCCTATGAAACCAGCATCCGCGCTTTTATGGAGAAAAGTAAAATATACCTTGAACCGGAAATCTCGCTGGAAGATCTCTCCGAAAGAGCCAAAATCCCTAAACATCATATCACCCAACTACTCAATGAACACCTCCAAAAAAATTTCTACACCTTTATTAATGAATATAGAATCGAAGAGGCGCTGACAAAACTAAAAGACCCGGAGCTGGATATAAATATATTATCACTCGCTTATGATTGTGGGTTCAATTCAAAGTCTTCTTTCAACAATTACTTCAAAAAAATAACTGGACAAACCCCTTCCAGCTATCGCAAAAAAGTACAGGAAAACATTCCGGTAACAATTCAGTAAGAATTAGGTAACATCCACTTTTTCTCTTAATCACTTGATTACAAACATCCTAAGAAAATGTAGTCGTGCTAACCATGTGGCACGTACGTATTTCCGACCTTCCCATATGGCGCTGTCGTAATAGTTTTTCCGTCTGCTCATTTTTGTGTCCAATACCATTCAAACTATTACTTAAACCAAAATGACAATGAGCTTATCTACTTTATGCAGGACATTTATCCCGCTATGGCTGTCCCTCATCCTGATCGCAGGCAATGCCATGGCGCAGGAAAGAATAGTAAAAGGGAAAGTATCCGGAGCCGATGGAACAGGTATTCCAGGCGTAAGCATCCGGGAAAAAGGAAAACCAGGGGGTGCCTTCACCAATGATGGCGGCGAGTTTTCCATCAAAACCAGCGGCTCATCTGCCCTCCTTACCTTCTCTTACGTAGGTTATTTATCTCAGGAGATAAATACTGGAAGCGAAACCACTTTTAATATCACATTAAAGGAAGATAACAAACATCTTGATGAGGTAGTAGTCACCGCCATGGGCATCCGGAAAGAAACAAAAAGACTGGGTTACTCCGTACAGGAAGTAAAAGGAGCCGACCTGGTGAAAGCCCGCGACCCTAACCCCATCAACTCACTGGCAGGTAAAGTAGCCGGTCTCACCGTAGGCGCCAATCCCGAAATGTTAGGACGGCCGGAAATGGTACTCCGGGGCAGCAAAGATCTCCTGTTTGTAGTGGATGGCGTACCTATTAACTCCGACACCTGGAATATCAACCCCGATGATGTAGAGTCCTACACCGTACTGAAAGGCGCCAATGCCGCAGCACTGTATGGCTTCAGGGGCATTAACGGTGCCATTGTCATCACCACCAAAAAAGGAACGAAAAACAGCAAAGGATGGCAGGTAGATGTGAACAGCAGCACCATGCGGGAAAAAGGATTTCTCGCCCTCCCAAAAACCCAGACAGAATACGGCCGCGGAACCACTTTTAAATACAGTTACGGTGACCAGCTATATGATAACGGCCAACGCCTGCCGGAATGGGGACCACGCTTCGAAGGCCAGCCGGTAAAACAATACGACAGTCCATACGACCTGTTAACGCATGTGAGAACCGCAACTCCCTGGACGGCTCGTGGGAAAGACAACTTCAACAACTTTATGGAAACAGGACTGGTGAACACCAATAACGTGTCACTCTCCACTACCACCGATCGCTCAGATATCAGGATCTCCCTGTCTAATATGAACCAGAAGGGCATGAACCCCAATACCAAACTGCATACCTACGCACTGGCCATCAATGCAGGATATAAAATTACCGATAAACTGAAAGTTGAAGCCAGCGCCAATATCAACAAACAATCTTCACCTAATATCCCTGACGTAAACTACGGTCCCAATTCCTATATCTATATGTTCCAGGTGTATGGCTCTGCGGATTATGATATTAATGATCTGAAAGATATCTATAAAGGTCCCCAGGGAGTTCCCGACCTGATCCCGTATGCACAGGAATACGGACGGGAAAACAGCGCCTGGTTTATCGCCAAAAAATGGTTACGCTCTCACGATAAAACAGATATCAACGCCTATGCAAAAGCCACGTATCAATTCAGTGATGCACTGAACCTCAGTCTCCGCTCACAGATTACTACCTGGAATCAGTTAAGAACAGAACAGGTACCTGCCGGTACTAACCTCAACACCTACACGCCCTGGTATTACTTCGGATGGTATGGTGACTATCGTGAAGACCGTCGTAACCTGTTCGAAAACAACACCGACCTGCTCCTCAACTATGATAAAAAGGTAGGTAAGTTCAATATCTCCGCACTCGCCGGTACCAGTATGCGTTCCTTCAGCTACAACTCTACCTGGGCTACTACCAAAGCATTGGCAGTGCCTAATATCTATATACTTACAAACTCCAAAGAGCAGTATTCCACCTATTCCTGGAACTCCAAAATGCAGGTATACAGTGGATTTTACTCTTTTGACATTACCTATGGCAACTTTCTGACTTTATCTCATACAGGACGTGTAGATCATGTGTCTACACTGGCTAGTGGTTATAACACGTTTTACTATCCATCCGTTTCCCTGAGTTCTGTGATCAGCGATTATGTAGATCTGCCTAGAGCGATCTCCCTGCTGAAAGTGCGCGCTTCTTATGCAAATGTAAAAGGAGCACTCACCTCTCCCACAGTAGCATCTGCCTTCACACAATCCACCGGAAAAAGTACAAACAGTGGT
This sequence comes from Chitinophaga sp. 01L420, assembly GCF_056399985.1. Lineage (NCBI taxonomy): Bacteria > Pseudomonadati > Bacteroidota > Chitinophagia > Chitinophagales > Chitinophagaceae > Chitinophaga > Chitinophaga sp. 01L420. Next base: position 61,403 of record NZ_JBFTSK010000015.1, on the reverse strand, counting down.
TTATTGGGATATGGTACCGATCTGTACACATCGTACGATGGCCCAACCTATGCCAACCAGATGACTTATACGCTGGCCAACTATTACAATAACCAGCCTTCAGTTGACTTTTCCAGCACGATCAGCAACCCTACACTGAAACCTTTCAGCGTCACCTCTTATGAAGCTGGTATGGACCTGAGACTACTCAACAACCGCCTGGGTGTTGACTTTACTTATTTTTCCAGCCTGAACGGACCCCAGATCTTTGCGCTGCAGGTAGCGCCCTCCACCAGTTACAGTGCACACAACGTAAATGCTATCACTTCAAAAAAGAATGGTTTTGAAATTGCATTAAACGCCAGCCCTCTGAGAAATCCCAAAGGACTCAACTGGGATCTGTCGCTGAACTATGCTACTTATAAAGAAACGCTCAATAAGATCTACGGCGATGAGAAGACAATCACTTTAAACAACCATAACTACAAAGTAGGAGAACGCCTCGATGCGATTTATGGTCCGGGCTTTGTACGCGACGGAGCCGGCAATGTCGTATACAGCGGTGGGTTACCACTGAGAGCTCCTTCCGATATCAATAACAACGTATTCCTCGGACATGCTAACCCCGATTTCACCTTCGGTTTCAGCAACCGTTTCTCTTACCACAACTTCACTTTCAGCTTCCAGATAGATGGACGCATTGGCGGTAAAATATATGACGAAGTATACAAAGATGGTATGAACGGTGGAACGGCCTGGGAAAGTGCTAACGGAGACTTCGGCGTTGCCCGTTTGGCTGACTGGCAGTCTACCAACAATGGCACTGTTGCTCCCGGCAGACATTATATTGCTCCCGGCGTTAAAATCATTTCCGGCACACCAGCATACGCAGGAGGCCAGATCACAAATCTGAAAGATATCCAATTCGGAAAGAATGACGAAGCTACCACCGTACAAAGCTTCATTTCATCTGGTATCGGTAACGTGAATGAATACTGGATGACCGACCGCTCCTTTGCGAAACTGCGTGAAGTAACTATTGGATATAGTCTCCCTGCAAAATTGCTGGCTAACGGAAAGTTTATCAAAGCAGCTACTTTTTCACTGGTAGGCAGAAATCTGTTGTACTGGGCCAAACGTAAAGACATAGACCTTGACCAGTTTGCCTCCGGCTACAACGATACAGACCGTTCACTGGGCAATGGTGGCATCTTACAAAGTATGACTGCCAGAAGAATGGGCTTCAACATCAATCTTAGTTTCTAATTATTCAAATCATTTGTATGAAGATTTCTTTCCAATACATCATCATCTTACTGGTAACCTTGTCTGTTATCAGTGGTTGCCAGAAAGGCGATCTGTTGTCTAACCCTAATGCAGGGTCAGACAACTCCACCGTACCGGTGTCGTTATTGCTTAATCACCTCACCACCAATCTGATGCGGGAAGAGGAACCCGTGATATCTCCGGTATACCGGTTTAATCAGAATATCGTCTCAAATTATTCTTATTATTTCGGCAGCAACACTTATAACTGGTCCAATACCAATCATACCTACGATATGATTCGCTATTGCAGCAAGATGGAATCACAGGCGATCAAACAATACGGCAATTCTACCAATGTGTACTTTGCCTTGAGCAAATTTTTCAAAGCTTATGCATTCCTCTGGCTTTCGCAACGGGTAGGTGACATTCCCATGTCAGATGCCGGTGATATCAATAAGCTCACACCTGTTTATGACAAGCAGCATGATGTTTATAAAAACAGTCTCCTATTGCTGGATTCCGCCAATACCATGTTTGGCAACCTCACCACTCCATTAAATGCCGGCACCAAAGTAGATGCTACTGGTGATATATTCGGGCTCACATACCTGCAGTGGCGCAAGGTGATCAATACTTACAGACTGCGCATACTGATCAGCATGAGCAAAAGAGCAGATGATAACGCTGACCTGAATATAAAGCAACAGTTTGCGGCCATCATCAATGACCCGGTAAAATATCCGGTGATGACTTCTAAAGATGATAATATGGTATACCGTTATACCGCTATCACACTCTATCCACCTAACCGCTCCGGCAATGCGCCTTACAATAACTGTGAAAATATCAGTCAGACTTTTCTCAATGTAACAGCGGCCTACCAGGATCCCCGCGTATTCGCACTGGCCATTCCGGCACCGGCGCAACTGGCTGCTGGCAAGCAGGTAAGCGATTTCACCGCATACGTTGGAGAAGACAATGGCAGATCGCAAGGACTCATGTCTAACTTCTCCGCCGACGGCAAATACTCCTCTCTTAGCTACAACCGGTACATGTCGTCTTCTTCAGGTGCCAATGCAGAACCTTATATCCTGATCGGCTACACGGAAATGTGTTTCAATATCGCAGAAGCGGCCTTCAGAGGCTGGACTACCGGTGTGAATGCATCCGACTGGTATCTGAAAGGTATTAACGCCTCCATGGACTGGTATGGATTAAAGCAGGGGCAAACTGTTACCATTGGTAACGTAGATGGTTCCAAGCCCAACATCGGCAGCGCTACGATTGATATCAACACCTTCCTCGCCGGCACCAATGTAGCCTATGATCCGGCCAAAGGATTAACCCAGATCCTCACTCAGAAATTTGTGGGATTTTTCATGAACTCCGGATTTGAATCTTACTACAACTGGCGCAGAACAGGTATTCCTACCTTCAGCCAGGGTGGCGTGGGTATTGGCACTGCTAATAACCAGATTCCAGTCCGCTGGGAATATCCACAGGATGAGATGACATATAACAAAGAAAATTACAATTCAGCTATCACCAGCCAGTATGCTGGTATTGATGATGTAAACGGAAAAATGTGGCTGATTAAATAACTTTTAAATTTATGAGAGAAGGCAAACCGGGCGGTTGCCTTCTCTCATAAAATACCCAACATGGAAAAACTTTACCACATCAGCGAAGACCCAAGAATTAAAATATTTGAACCACGCCCCGCCTCCTTCTACCCGAAGCATGTATTACGTCATGCCGTATTCGCCATATCCGGACAGCTACTGCATAACTATCTGCTTCCCAGAGATTGTCCACGGGTTACTTTCTATGCAGGGCCCAACACCACTGAAAAAGATAGAATACGGTTCATGGGCAACAGCACTGCCACCTATGTGGTTGCTGTTGAATCGGCTTGGTTACGGCATATACAACAGGCCATTATCTACTGCTATGAATTTCCTTCCGATACATTTTCCCTGTTCGACCAATGCGCCGGTTACTATGTTTCCCTGGTGCCGGTAACTCCCGTTTCAGTAAGACCGATATATAATGTGATGGCAGAAATGCTGCAACGAAATGTGGAGCTACGGTTCATGCCCTCACTTACAGGACTGGCAGATGCGGTGAAATATTCTACGCTTAATTTTTCACTGATCCGGATGCAGTATGCAAAAACAGGTGGCACATAACAGGAGCAGTAATAACAAAAAAACCGCCTCCCTTTTGAGGAGACGGTCTTTGTATAATCCATCAAAAACAACTACTATTTTTTCTCCGGTAAGGATACAAACCGGATTACATTCTGGCCACTCAGGTAGTTCTTTGAAGCTGCCTTAATGGTAGCTCCATTGATTTGCCCCAGCAACTTCTCCATATCAGGTACTGCTTTCAGCGGTTCCTTACTTTCCAGTTTACTGGTGAGATATTGCAACCAGAATTCATTACTTTTTACCTCCAGTTCAAACTGCTTCATATAGCCGATTTTAAACTTTTGCAGTTCATCCGCCGTAGCACCGGCCTGTTGTAAATTCGCTATATCCTGCTGCACCAGGCCTATCAGGTGCTCCACATGTTCAGGCGCACACCCAAACGATACATTGATGGCAAAACGTTGATCAGGTTCTTTCGCCATGCTGCCCTGTACGGAAGGCGTATATACTTCTCCTGCATTTTCCCGCAGACTGGTCAGCAACCGGTATTGCAGTATCTCTGACAACGCCTGCAGCTGCAGCTTATTCATGGTATTATAAACACATTCTCCATTATACACCAATAATACCGTTGCTTTATCTTCCTTGCCTTTGGCGACTGTTTTAACCAGGTTGCCTTTAGGCATTTGTGCATGCAGCTTAATCCCCTCTTCGTTCCGTTTCAGAGATGGCAGCGCGCCCAGGTACTGTTCGAGCAAAGGTTTTATGCTATCTGTATTAAAGTTACCCACAAATACAAAGTTAGCCTGGGAAGCATCTGCAAACCGGTCCCGGTAAATATCGTAGGCCTTATCCAGACTGATACTATCCAATCTTTCCTGTGTAGCAGGACTGGTACGATAATGATACCCACTCAGTACATTGCTCACGGTGTCTTTAAATACATTTCCCGGATCATCATAACGGTTTTTGATCTGCTCCCTGGAACGCGCTATGGCATTGTCAAACAGCACCGTGTCTTTACGTGGTGCGGTATAACGCAGGTACACCAGTTGCAGCGCTGTTTCCAGATCCTTTACATTACTCCCCCCATTTACGCCTTGCCCGCGTCCACCAATATAAGCACCTACGGACACTGCTTTTCCATTCAACATCTTCGCCAGTTGAACCGGAGAGAAATCTGCCAGACCGGAACCGCCGATGATGCCAACAGCGCTGGATGCACTTGGGAAATCTGCATTGGGATATTTATTGATACCTCCCGGTGCAAAAGAAATAAACTGGATCTGATCATTTTTATAAGTGGTAGGCTTCAGCCACACCTTCACACCATTACTCAGCGTCAGTTGTTCTACGCCCACTTCAGCAATGGTTTTGCGCGCCACTACTTTTCCCGGCGCAGGCATATTTTTTAATAGCATGGCATCTGTAGCAGTTTCCTTATACTGCTCCAGAGACGCACCGGCTACTGCCTTAAACCATCCCAGTACCGTAGCGGAATCAGGAAGACTATTTTTATCTTTTTCGGCAGCCACCAGGAATATGTCCCGGTTATTCTCTTTTAAATATTCGTTGGCCACAGATTTCAGGTCATCCAGACTGATACCTGGCAATACCTTTTTTACAAAGTTATATTCCCAGTCAAATCCCGGCGCAGACGTGCCTTGAAGGAATAATTGCTGGTATTCTGCCACATAACTGCTGGAAGGCGTTTTACTCTTTTCGTGCAAAGCAGCTTCCATACCAGTCAGATAACTCAGCTTAGCCCGGTCCAGTTCAGCTTGTGTAAAGCCGTTACGTTTTACCTGTTCCACTACTGACCAGGTAGCAGTGAAAGCTTCTTTCAGTTTCCCTGGCTTTGCAGAAACGGAGAAGGAAAACTGATCCAGTCCTCCGATTAAATTTCCGATGCCTGCATTCGCGCCCAGGAAGGGAGGATTAGATTGCTGACTTAACTCGTTTATACGGAAAGAGAGCAATTGATTAAACAAGCCCCGCTTCATGGAATTGAGATAGTCTGCAGTGGTAATCAGTTTGGATGCGGTATGCTTGATCAGCAGTTCCAGTTGGGTACCACTTACTTCCGGATCTGTTAATGACAGGAATTGATTTTTTCCGGTCAGTGCAATTTTATAGTCAGGTCTGGGTTTTTCGTTGGGAGGATTTTTCAGGTCTGCAAATTGCTTGCGGATCTGTTGTTCCACCTGGTTTACATCCACATCACCCACCACAATGAGGGCTTGCAGATCAGGACGATACCAGTCGCGGTGAAAACGGCGGATGGCATCAGCAGGGAAATGCGTTAATATGCTATCCGTGCCGATAGGCTGCCGCATAGTATAGCGCGAATAATTCAGAGTCAGCGGAAATGTTTGCTGTTGCAAGCGCTCCCCGACTCCTTTACGCAGTCTTTTTTCTTCCAGTACCACACCTCTTTCCTTATCAATAGCATCTGTTTCCAATAGTGCTTCATGCGCCCAGTCGCGCATAATATCCAGGCCACGACTCACCATGGCAGGATCATCTGTAGGAATCGGCAACTGGTAAACAGTTTCATCAAACGACGTATAGGCGTTGAGGTCAGCCCCAAATCGCACACCTGCTTTCTGCAGATAATTGATCAGCTCATTTTTAGGAAAATGCGTAGTACCATTAAAGTTCATGTGCTCCATGAAATGGGCCAGCCCTTGCTGGTCATCATCTTCCAGAATAGAACCTACTTTATTCACCAGGTAAAATAATGCCCTTTTCGCCGGCTCATTATTTTTGCGGATATAGTAGGTAAATCCATTTGATAGCTGCCCTGTGCGAACAGCCGTATCCAGCGGGATCGATTGACCCGGAGCCTGCGAACTTCCGGCTATAGAAAGGCATAGCAGTCCTGCTGTAGCCAAGTAACGATAGTACATAGTTATTTCTCTTTTGCTATTTTTTTGTTGTAACAAGATCCCACTTTTTTATAGTAGCTACAGCATATCCAGTATGCCTTCATTTTCAATAATGATCATGCCCTGCCGGTCTGCCGTAATACCTTTCTGCAATCGGTATGTATACCTGGGCACCGTTCCTTCCATAATAGTAGGCAGGAATTCAAACTGAATATGATCTCCTTCAGATTTCAACGCATCTCCCACTTCAAAAATATGGGTGGAGATAATAAAGAAGCAATCCGTGAATGCTGTAAATGCTGCTGTTACCGCCAGGGTGGCATCATACGCATCTTTCACATTGGTACCTTTAAACAGTTCATCAAAGATGACAAAAAGATGCTTACCTGCATCTACTTCTTCTGCCACCTTTTTCACCCGGAGTACTTCTGCATAAAAATGACTGTATCCCCTGTTCAGATCATCGGGTACATTCACAGAAGAATAGATACCATCCAGCACAGAGAACTGCAAATCTACCGCCGCCACAGGAAATCCCATATGAGCAAGGTACATCATGATCCCGGCTGATTTCATCAGGGTAGACTTACCGGCCATATTAGCACCAGTCAGGAATAACACATTGCTGTTGCCCCTGAAGGAAAGGGTGTTGGAAACGGCTTTGTCCAAACCAGGATGTCTTACCCCTGTTGCCACCAGCATATTCTTTTCTTTCGGAAAAGCGGTGCCATAGGCAAATCCTTTTTTCTTACCGATGCGGGATACGGTGATAAACACTTCTATCTCATAAGTCAGGTTCAGCAATGTTTTCAACGACTGTTGGAATACATTCGCCACCAGGTAATGTAGCCGCGCGTTTTGCAGCAAAGATCTTTTTGTGGTGGTCAGCTCTCTGAGCCGCTTATCCCGGAGGATATGCCGGGCGGTGGCCACCCATTTTTCCCAGGGCGTATTTTTATCGCGGCCCTCCTTTTCCAGCTGATCCAATAATATCGCAAAGCCCTTCAATAAGGCGATGCAGGTATCAATTCCGGCCAGTTGCAGTTGATAAGTTTCCTCCTTCACCAGCACTGCCATTAATTTTTTCCGGCTCATCTTCCAGATCGCCATGGGCAGATTACCCGCACTTCCTTCGTCCAGGAAGGCTTCCATGCTCCCCAGCAACGCTTCATCAAAAGGGAAAGTAGTAGGATGATCTCCAAAATAACGAAAAGCAGCACTCCTGTTATTGATCTGGTCTGCATCTGTTAGCGGATGCAGGAATAGTTCATTCAGCAGTTTTTCAGCGCCCCTGGTTTTTACCTGGTTGAAAATATGGAAGATGGAATGTGTATGATACTTTCCCAGCAACGATAAATCATCCAGTGTTTGTTTGTCGGCAATAAAGCTCATGTGGTCTTCTTTATTGATTTTTTCCTGGCTAATATATCCAGGATACCTTCATTTTTAATAATCACCATACCATGCCTGTCGGAAGTAACGCCGGATGCCAGTTTATGTGTATAAACAGGCTTATTGCCTTCCATTAACGTTGGCAGATATACGAAATTGATATTGTCACATTTTCCCCTGAGTACTTCACCCGCTTCAATAATATGTGTAGATACTACGAACATACAGTTTTGCCTGCGGGCAATCGCAGCAGTGATAGCAATAGTGGCTTCGTATGCATCTTTAACATTGGTGCCGCGGAACAGTTCATCAAAAATGACGAACAGGTATTTATCCCGGCTTAATTCCCGGGCGATGGTTTTGATACGCAATACTTCTGCATAAAAGTGGCTGGCTCCCTGACTCAGACTGTCCGGCAGGTTGATGGTAGTAAAAATACCATCCCGCACAGAGAACTCCATTTTTGAAGCCGGCACCGGAAATCCCATCTGTGCCAGGAATATCGCAATGCCCAGCGCTTTCATGAAAGTAGATTTCCCCGCCATATTTGCCCCCGTCAGGAAAATGATATTACTCGATGGGGTAATGGTCAAAGAATTGGCTACCGGTTTCGTTAAAGATGGGTGATAAAAATTCTCCAGCACCACCGTTTGTGCCTGTGGAGGCAAGGCTACCGGGAAACAAAACTGATGTTCGTTAGCAGTGCGGGCAACAGAGAGATATACATCAGCGAGATAAATATGCCGTAGTAGTTGCTGGATCTTTTCCCGTTGCCGGAAGCGGAGTACTTTATCGTACTCCGCTACTTTGGCAAAAGGAAATTTATGTTTCGTTTGCTCCTGCATCATCGGCTGCAGCTCTTCCAGGCGCAATAGCTGATCAATGGCCTCCAGTTCCCGGCTATAGGGGATATTGGCTACCTGCTGCCGGATACTGTCTGAAAACAGCCTCGTAGCCTGTAAGATATTGATCAGGCTTAATACACCTTTTTCAATGGCTTTATATTCCGTGTCGGCTGCAATGAACTGGTTGAATTTTCTGCTCAATGTATCTTCCTCTTCATTCAGCCGGCTGCGCTCATCTGTATTTTCCAGGTGCTGTTCCCCCGCATCAAACCATTCACTTTCATAAGGGAAAGGAATCGCCTTTTCAGCGAAGGAGCGGATAGTGGTGCTGCGTGCATTGATCGCCGCTGCTTCAGAAAGCGGCTCGTGGAACATTTCTTCCAGCAACTCAGATCCGCCACGGGTAAAGGTTCGGTTAAATATCGCGTAAATAGAATCCCCTCCTCCTTTCCCGAAAATATTCAGATCATTCAGCGTTTGTTTATCAGTCATTAGGCTCATACCTGCTCTGTTTTACTTTCTTCTTCTCCTGATGAGTAAAATGGTGCTTCCTATTAACAATAATCCTGGGATAACACCCATTAATCCGTATTTCACCACTTTCAGTCTTTCTTTGGTGAGCGTTGTTTCATTGTCGGAACCACGCGGACGGCTTACATCCACAGGTACAGTGCCGTAAGATAACCAGTGGAACATACCAGGGATCATGGAAAAGTTAGCAGCGCCGTAATATCTGATCGGTGGTTTCATTCCGCCGTTGCTGATACAGTCGGCATCTCCTATAATCATGATGCGTTGCTCTTTATTACCTATCTTTCTTGTCAGGGCCATGGCGGTCACAAAGCTGTCCACCTTTTCTCCGGCAGCAATATCTACAGTGGCAGAATCATTCACAAAGTCGATGGTTTGGGTTTCGTTCCAGGTCTTAGCCGTATCGGTTTGTAAAACAGGGGTAGCTTTGAAACCTTTGTTTTCGGCCATCACCAGCCCTGCCGATTTTACCATGCCCACATATTTGTGTTGCTGACTCATCACTTCAAAGATCTCTGCAATCCCTTTAGCTGCCGGTGTAGGCCTGCATATCACTGCGTTGGCGGCTACATCCTGCTTAGGTTGTACCAGCTGACCAGGAACCGTTTTCACACCAAATTGTGCAATAAATGATTCCATTGCTGCTGATCCTGGTTTAAGGGTAACAGCCAGGTTACCACCATTGGCGATGTAGGCATCCAGTTTCTTTTTAGAAACAGTATCCATGGCCTGCTGCATATCGGAAATCACAATGATATCTACTTCTTTCGGAATCTGTTTATCACCGGAAAGATCCAGTGTTTCCACATCACATCCCTGGTTAGTCAGTGCATAGCGGAATGTTTTAACAGAAGAAAACAGGGTATAGTCCTTAATCCTTTCCCCTTCTATTTTCCGCTCTCCCTGTCCCTGCAGAAAAGCAATCCTGGGCAGTTTCATCACCATGCGTTTGAATACGGCAGATACTTCCGCCTCGCTGGGGAACTTCTCCATATCATCATAGATCCTCAGGAATGTCTTCTGTCCGTTTTCCCGCTCTACCAGGCGAACAAAGGTGTTCCCTTCATCGGTGAGATCAATTTTCTTCTTTATTTCTGCTGGTGTCAAAAAGAGGTCAAGGTCCAGTTCTTTGACTTCTGCTTCTTTCTGGGCTTGCTCTGCCAGGTTTTTATTTTTATAAATGATGTCCAGACGAGGATTATTGCTGGGCTTATCGTAATAATAAACGTATTTCATTTTCGTTTCCGGCTTGAAACGGATGAATTGTTTTAGCCGTTGTTTGTCTTCATTCACCATCGAAGGAATACCATTATAATATTCCCTGTCCAACAGGTTAACGTAGGTGGTGATGGTCATGCCACCATCCAGTTTAGCCATGATAGCCTGACTGTTTGGTGTCAGCGTATTGCGTTTTGTTTCAGTGGCGTCATAATAAGCCATGAGCATAGGTCTGGAGGTAGCGTATCCCAGCATCATGGCCGCCACTACTACCAGTACATATTTCCCCCACACCTTAGAGAAGGAAGCATGCGTGCGGTTGGCCTGTAGTTTCTGGATACTCAGGGTCAGGAACAGGCATACCACGATAACAAAGTAGAGTATGTCTTCGGTGCATATCAACCCGCTGATCATTTCATTACAACGTCCGGAGATGGATAACCAGTAAGTGATGTCGCGAACAAAGCCGATATCCTGCCATACTTTATCCATATAACTGAGAGTGGCCAGTAATACGAGCGTACCCAATGCTGCCACTACCTGGTAAGAAGTAAGGCTGGACATAAACAGCCCGATAGCCGAATAGGCACACATCAGCAGGTAGATCGCCAGCAATCCGGATGCAACAGAGGAAAGCTCAAAATGATCTATTGTAAATATCCCGATCACCACATACACCAGTAAAACACCGATGAGCAGGAAGCTGTAAGTCATCATAGCGAGGAACTTACCGCGGATGATCTGGGAAGAAGTTACGGGAGATGAATATAATAATTTGATAGATCCGCTGCTCAGCTCTCTGCTCATCAGCCCCATGGTAAGCAATGGCATATAAAGATACAGGTAGCCCTGTACCGTGGATAACAAACCACGCTGACCRGAAAAGATGTTGGCGGTAATAAATGCATTTCCCCAACCGGTGCGCTGCGCCTGGAGTACTTCGTGAAGATGTTCCACAAAAGCCATCCCTGTCTGAAAGGTAAATACGATTAGGATCATCCAGGCGATCGGCGAATAAAACAAGGTGAATAACTCCGCCTTGGCGATCTTATAAATTCGTCTCATTGAATATTTTTTTATCAGCTTTTTATTTGATGTTTTTTTTCGACAACCGGGCAAATACAGCATCCAGTGAACTCTTTTCAATGATCAGTTCCATCAGTCCCCAACCTTTGGTCACACTGATTTCCGCTATGCGCTGTGCTGTTTTCTTTTCTCCATCATATCCCAGTCTGAAACGGGAAGGCGCCAGCTGCTCAATAGATCTGATGCCTTCCAGCTTCAGCAGCTCATCATGGGCGGGAGGCGTGTCCAGCACAACTACCAGCGTATTAGGTTCAATGTAATTGTCAAACATTTCCAGGGTACCGGAAAACACCATCTGTCCCTCTTCTATCATCTTAATTTCCCGGCAGGTAGCCTGTACTTCGGTGAGGATGTGGGTAGACAACAATACCGAACGGTCCAGTGCAATATATTTGATCAGGTTACGTACTTCCACGATCTGGTTAGGATCCAGTCCGTTGGTGGGTTCATCCAGTACTACAAACTTCGGGTTGTGTACAATGGCCTGAGCAATGCCTACGCGCTGTTGATAACCACCCGACAGGTTACGGAGTAAACGATCCCTGAAATGCGCTACACCACATCTTTCCAGCGCTTCCTGTACCGCTTTTTTCACCTGTTTTTTTTCTACCATCCGCAGGTCAGCGCAATAGGTGAGATATTCTTCCACAGTAAAATCCTGGTACAGCGGCAGTTTCTGCGGCATAAATCCGATGTTGCGCTTGGCCTCTACCGGATTATCTTTCAGGTTAACTCCGTTAATAAATACTTCTCCTTTCGATTGCTTCAGCACCCCACAAATAATATTCATGGTGGTGGATTTACCGGCCCCGTTGGAACCCAGCAGGCCTACAACACCCTGACTATGGATCTCAAGATTTATATCTCTGACCGCCCACTGGGAAGCGTAACGGTGAGACAGATTTTCAACTTTTACGATGGCGTTTTCCATTCATTACGGATTGTTTATTAAATAAAATAGCTGGTGTAAGCTTTTGCTCACACGATGATTGCGTTTGAATACGATTTATGAAGATGGACTACTGAAATTCCTTTCGTCCGGGGACCAGCCCCGGGCGAAAGGAAGGGTTAGGATCAGTAGGTAGCATTAGCGATGGCGCGCACGTCTATGTTATATTTTGTTTTGTAATAATTTACCAGGATGTCGAACTTCTGCTTAATCAACGGATAGGCCAGATAAGGTTGCATCTGCGCATCCGTTCTGGTAAGCACATTCAGGATAAAGGAACTGATATCATTTGATTTGGCACTGGGCCAGTTATAGGTACCGAAATACCATTCAGATGCAGAAGTAGCCGTGTAAGAACCCGGTAAAAAACCCCTGGTCCTGAAAGCCGCCTGGTTCATAGGGTTGGTGGCGTTTACAGGCGGAGTAGGTGCCGCTGCTGCATAATCACTGATCGTATAAAACGCTGCAGGCACCTGAAGGATGCTGTTAGCGAGATAATAATTCCAGATAGGCACTATCAGCAGGTTCCTTTTATCTACCTTTTGTGCAGATGTCATAGCGCCGAGACTACTATTCAGCCCTGCGAAAGTGATGGACTTTCCCACTACTTTATAATCAAAGTAGAGGTATTCCCGGCCTGGAGGAAATCCGACTCTGTATTGTTTAATGGTATCTGCCATCAGCACGCGATAGGGAATACCCTGGCTTTTCTTAAAATCTTCCGGCAGAAATTTCAACCAGATATCATTCAGGAAAGTCAGCATATCACCTGCATAAGCCGGATTACCCAATACCACGGTATCGATCTTGGAAGAACCGCCACCAGTGGACTGTACCCATTCAAAATCCTTCTGCGTAAAATTATAGAGGAAGTAAGAACCGTACGTATTGTACAATTGCTGGATTTTATCATTTGCTTCTTTAGGAGCATTTCCCTGCGGCAAAACATAATCAGGTCCGACTGACACCGGAGGTCCGATGGCAACGTCCTTTTTGCAAGAGAATAACAATATGCTGGAAATGCAGCCGATAATAAATAGATGCTTCATTGTATTGTTGTATTGCTTGTTAAACAATTATTGCCCGTTCCTGTCGGCCATGGTGCCGGAAGGATTCTGTTTCAACGCAGGATTTCTCATCAACAAACTGGAAGGAAAAGGCAGTGTATACATCGGGTCTTTTTCTTTCAGTGTGTAATGCAGTATCGCTTCTCCCAATTCCGCCTGATAACGGTGAGTGATGGAAGGCATGCCATAACGGCGCAGATCAAACCAGCGGAATCCCTCCATACAGAATTCCTTGCGGCGTTCGTCCCGCACGGCTTTCAGCAATATCGCCTTATCACTGATATTTTCATCCGTATATCCGATGATGCGCTTGTGGCGCAGATCATTCAGGTCTTTCAGCCCCTCAGATAATTTTCCGAGTTGTGCGCTTGCTTCCGCCCTGTTTAAGACTGCTTCTCCGCTACGAAGACATTGCTCCAGTTCCTGGTCCACATTCGTGTACTTGGTTACGATCTGTGTACCACCGTTTGACGCTGTGAAACCATATTTGAGGCGTACATCATTGGCATCATATATAGACCGGAGTTCAGGAGAGGGGCTATAGGCAGTCTGATCGCCCGCCTGTGCTCTGCCGCCAAACATCCATTCTACTTCAGGATTGGAATACGTGATCCAGTAACCGGTGCTGATGCCTGTCAGGTTCGTTACCACTCCTCCCTGCTCAAACACCTTATTAGCTTCAGCTACACAGTCTTCCCATTTTTCCATATAGAGGTATACCCTGGATAAAAGAATATGGATAGCCGGTTGATTGATATGAAAGTCCTTACGGGCAATGGGCAGCGGATCCATCAGCGCGGCGGCGTCTTTCAGATCGGCGACCACCTGTGCATATACCTCCGCTACAGTCGATTGCGCCATGTATTCGGCCGTTACACCTGAATTCAGTTTTAATGGTACAGACAGCGATGCAGGATTGCTGTTGTATGGTTCTCCGTAAAGATTTACCAACCGGAAATAATACATGGCCCGTACAGCCAGTGCCTCGGCTTTTACCCTGTCTTTATCAACCTGGCTGCCAATAGCAGTGTTGATATTATCCAGCACGGCGTTACACCCCTTAATCAGCTCATAGTAGCGGTAATAGGCGGTAGTAGAAGGATCTGTATTGATAACATTGCCTAAACCATTCATGTCACCCAGTTTAGGTTGCCAGGTATAAAAGAGATAATTCTCTTTGGCCGCATTGGATCCCACCACAGTAGTGCCATCTCCCCATTCAATGAACAGGTCTACATCATCATCCATAAAGTAAACGAAGTTAGACGGATCCTCATCTTTCATATAACCCGATCCTATCAATAGCTCCCGGAAGTCAGTGGCTGTTTTTGGAATCACATCACTCTGGGACTTTTCCTCCAGGAATTTTTTGCAGCCGCTGAGTGTCAGCAGGCTGGTGATAAAAAAAACAGTTAATAATTTATATTTCATGCGTTTCAATATTAGAAGGTCATATTAAAAGATAATGACGTTACCCTGCGGGCAGGCCATCCTGCCGTTTCCGGATCATAACCCCTCCATGCATCGTCAAAAGTTACCAGGAACGGATTGGTCAGGCTAAACGATGTACTTAAACGTTTGATGTGTACTTTTTTCAGCAGGTCCTGCGAAAATTCATAACCTATTGACAATTGACGGCAACGTATAAAATCAGCATTGGCCACCATATAATCAGATTGATTATACAGTTGATAAGGTGTCTGCGTGTAGTTAGTCATTACTGGTAATGGAATCTCTATCCTGCGGGGATTTCCCGGAGGAATAGCCGGCACGTTGGTATGTAGTTCATCACCTGGTTGTTTCCAGCGGTCAAGTAGTATCCTTGGTACATTTTGCTCCGGTGTAGGTGCACCATTGGCATTATAGAACGGAGGCAGACGTTTCTGATTGCCGAATGCCATCGCAAACTGTGTACTCAATGAAATATTTTTATACCTCAACATCGTACTAAATCCTCCCGAAAAATCAGGATCCAGCTTACCTGATTTTACCAGGTAGTCCAGGTCATTCGAAGTGGGTTTGATATCCATTTTGTTGAAAGTAGGAATACCCGTCTTTCCATTTAAGCCAGCATAAGAATAAGAGTAAAAGGTAGAATAGGCTTCTCCGTTCACAATAGCGTTTCCACTCAGATAATCTTCCCTGGTATTGATCCGTTGGTTTTGCGCCAGCTTATTGCGCGCAAGACCTGTATTCACGGAAAACTGCCACAGGAAGTCTTTGGTACGTACGGGAATTACACTGATAATCAGGTCATAGCCGGTGTTATCCATCCGGGAACCAAATACCGTAGCAGAATTCATCCCGTTTTCAACAGGCACATCCCGCGATGCCAGGATATTACTGGTTTTCTTGTACCAGTTGGCAGTAGCATTCAGGCGACCTCTCAACAACGATATATCCACGCCAAGATTCCATGTTTTTGTTTTTTCCCAACCCAGGTCCGGATAAGGAAGCGATTTGATATTGAGTGTATATTGCTTGAATATGGTGCTAAGCCCTCCATCTGTGGCAATGAGATAAGGAGATACTGCTTCCACTGCATTCCCCTGGTAACCATAAGTTGCCGACAGGTCTAGTCCGTTCAGCCACCGCAGGGAACGCAGGAACTTTTCATTGGCAACACGCCATTTTCCACCCACAGACCAGGTTGGCTGGAACCTTTTGTTTTTGTCCTGCCCGAAACGGTTGGATGCATCCAGTCTTGCATTGAAGTTGAATATATAACGCTGATCAAAACCATATACGGCAGACACATATTCGCTGAGGTAATTGCTTTCCTGGTTCACAATCTTTGAATTCAAACGCATGGCTTCATAGAGGCTGGAACCACTGGCACCAAGAAACACAGGCGCCAACGGCAGCGGAGCGTAGCTTTCACCACGGTAACGCAGGTAGCCATAGCGTGTATCCATATTACTCTGGAGCAATCCGGAACGTGCTTCTATTCCCCCTTGCAGAGTCATGGTGTGCAGCTGACCAAATAACCGGTCATATACCAGGCTGTTTCTCCAGGTATATCCTTTGTTGGTAGCATTCTGCATTTGTACCAATCCTCCAAAAGGCAGGCGACTGGCCAATTCCTGTGGTGAGTTGGATAGTACGCTGCCAAACTCATATCCTCTTGTTTGCGTGATATAGAAAGATAATTCTGTAGCGTAAGATTTTATGTTGGTAGTAGCAACATTGTATGCCAGCAAGCCCTGATACTGGAGACCTTTTGCTAATTGCAGGTTCACGTCAACAGTGGATGACAGGGTAGTGTTGGTATTTTTATTCCCTGTATTATTAATTTCATTCTGAATGTTATACAAATAACCAGGAGCACCAGGAATAACGGTACTGGGTTCGCCTCTTTTTTCATGATAAAAGAGTGTACCATCATCGTTATACATGGGAATCGTTCTGGCAGTATTATACGCATAGGTAAACGGATCTACACCATAGGCATAACCGTTTGTTTCCCGCATACTCCCATTCAGCATCAGGTTTACCGTCAATGCCTTTCCAAAGCGGAGGGTGGTATTAGACGCGGCTGAAAAAGTCTTCAGGTCATTTCCTTTACCTTCTCCATTCTGCTGTTGCATACTGAAGGAGGTTCTGTTAGTAATCTTTTCACTACCACCAGAAATGCTCACGCTATGGTTCTGACTGAACGAATTGCGGAAAAGCAGGGCAAACCAGTCTGTATTCTGGTTTTCCATCTTCCTGTATTTCTCTAAATAGGTAGCGTAATCGATCTCTTTTTTCTGCAATTGCTGTATTAATCCACCATATCCAATAGGCAATATCTCAGAAGTATAACTGTCGCGTCCTTCATATACTTCTTTAGAGAACTGCATCAGTTGCTGTGAGTTCATCAGATCGTACTGACTGTAAGACGGTCTTTGACCAATAGAAAGGTTGTTGCTGTAGGACACCGCTAACTGTCCGGGGCGGCCTTTTTTCGTGGTGAGTACARTCACGCCGTTTGCCGCCTGTGAACCATAAATAGCAGTGGCAGAAGCATCTTTTAATACGGTAATGGTTTCAATATCATTGGGGTTCAGCCAGGAAATCGCATTAGAAGCGATCAGGCGTAATTCACCCATATCTGTGGCCAGCGATCCGCTACCTTCCGGAAGTGGTAAAGGATCACGCTGAATGACCCCATCTACTACCCATACCGGCTCCTGGTTACCAAGAATGGTAGAAGTACCCCGGATGCGGATTTTTGGAGTAGAGCCTACCTGACCTGATTGCGTCATCACAGACATGCCGGGTACCACCCCCTGTAACATCTGGTCAATACTGGTTTCACCCGCTATTTTAATATCATCGGCCCTTACAGCGTAAACGGCGCCTACATAATTTCCTTTATTTACATTCCGATATCCGGTCACCACCACATCGCTCATTTCGAAATCTTTCCGGTTCAGCGTGATATTCATGGTGATGTTGTTACCATCGGTCACCAGCAGGGATTTGGACTGGTCCTTATTCAAGGTATAAGCAGTATAGCTTTGGGCCGTTTGGCGGATACCAATTTCCAGGGTTTCATAACCCAGCATGGAAATCTGGATCACCGTGTTTTCCGGTAGCTGACGAAAATAAAATGTTCCGTCAGTGGAGGTAACGGTGCCGGTAACAGTATTTTTAATCCGCACAGAAACGCCCGGCAGTAGTTCTCCGGTGGCCGACCGGATCACGCCCGAAATAGAGGTGGGTGGTGCCGGGATGTCCAGGAAGTTAATGGCAGGCTTACGCGACAACACAATGGTTTTATCCTTAATCAGGTAAGTGACCGGCAGATCTTTCAATATAATATCCAGCACCTCTTTCAGCGGCATATCCCTGGCAGACAGGGAAACGCTGCGGGTATCACTAATGGTGTTGATATTGCTGAAAACAACATACCCGGTTTGCAGTTTAATTTCGGTAAATACTTTTTTAATAGGTATAGATTTACCCGATAGCGTAACGGTTTGTGCATGACCTGAGGCGCTTGCCTGCAGGATGGCGGCTGTTAATAAAATGACAGTAAGTCTCATAGCCAGGAAGATTTTGGTTAGGCCCTTGAATTTTCCCCTACGGTCGGGGGGCCAATAGCATTTTTTTTGCATAGATTGCATGAGATTTGGTTGTTAATAAATGAGAAACGAAGAAACCGTTTAGAACCGACCAGATTCATTCACCGTCATGGCTGCAATCCATGACGGTTTTTTAATGGTTGGTTATTGATATATATAGTTATTCCCTGACTGGTTTATCCAGCCCTCCTTAATGCATTCGGTGAAGAATATTATTGGCTACTTATTATTTAATACAATCAGTGTACGTCCTTCTACTCTAAAGTCTACTTCCGTTTTCCTTAATATTTCCAGCAGGTCCGCCAATGGGATTTGTCTGCTCATTTCTCCCTTATATTTTTTATCCGGTATACCATTCTCATATACCACATCTATATTATACCAGCGTTCCAGCTGTCGCATAACCTCCCCCAGGTCTGCGTTTTCGAAATTAAATAAGTTATTTTTCCAGGCCATTATTTTTTCAAGATCCGGATTATTTACCACCGTAATTTTTTCTTCCGGCATAGGCAGGCCTGTTGCCTGGCCGATGCTGGCTTGTTGACCAGGTTCCAGTATAACACTGTTAGCATGACTAACCGCTACTCTCACGCTTCCATCTAGGAGCGTGGTGCGAATTGACTTTTCGTTTTCGTAGGCATTTACATTAAACAATGTGCCCAGTACTTCGATGGTTCCTTTATTGTTGATGTTGACGAGGAAAGGTTTGTTGGCATCCTTCGCTACTTCAAAGTATACTTCTCCCGTTACCTCCACCCTTCTCTCCTGTGCTGTAAAGGCAGTAGGATAGCGGATAGAGCTGGCGGCATTTAACCACACTTTGGTGCCATCCGGTAAGGTCACCTGGAACTGTCGTCCCTTTGGCGTGGTCATTTTGTTGTATTCGGTGCTGGTTGCACTTTYACCGGCAGCATCATATATCAGTTTCCCGTTAGACATTACTACGGAAGCGCCGCTTTGATGAGTGACTACCCCATTGCCCATACTGTCGAGCGATACCTGCCGGCCATCTGCCAGTGTAAGAATCGCCCCTTCTTTTCCCGGCGCAATAGCTGCCAGGTTGGACGCATGTAAAGTGGTGGGGGCTGTTGTATGATTGACCAAAAACCAGGTAGTTCCGCCTAATAACAGTGCCACAGCAGCAGCTGCCCAACCCCATTTGCGTAAGGAATGAATATGGAAGATGGAAGACCGGGGAGGCGTTGCAAAGGCAGGAATCTGCGCACCAATTTTCCGGGCAATCCGGTCTCCGTCATAAGCATAGAAGCGTTGAAGATGAGTCATCAACTGTTCTCCATCACTGAGCTCCGCAAAAAGATGGCGGTTATTATCGGATGCGTTGATCCATTCGTCTAATACGATTTGCTCATTGGCATCGAGACTACCATCCAGGTATTTGCCAATTAAAATGGCGATGTAATGATTCTTTTCTTCCATACTACACTACTAAAACAACTAACGCTTCATTTTATACCGGTCTTCTGAAAAAAAAATTACTGTTGCAGTAATATTAGTGCAGAAAGCAGCATGGGCAAGGAAATCAATTCATTCTTCAATAAACTGTTACGTAGCAATGCCACCCCTTTCGCCTTTTGATTTAAAACGGTTTGGTAGGCCATATTCAGCTCGGCGGCAATTTCAGCCGCGCTTTTGCCATCTATAATGGCCATGCGGACTACTAACCTGCATTGTGGGGGTAACTTTTCAATTTCCGAAAAAATGATCTGCATCACTTCCGTCCTGATGTAAGCATTTTCTACATCTATTGCCAGTTTATCCGCAGATCTTTCCAGCAGGTGATGAATATCATGATGCCGCTTTTCCGACTTAATATAGTTAAGTGCAGCATTTTTGGCAGCGGTGAAAAGAAAGGACTTCAGGTGACTGAGGGAAGGAAAATCTTCTTTYTTTTGATAAGCACTGATAAAGCAATCGGATACGATATCTTCCGCTGCCATGGTATTGGCAATGATTTGTTCCGTAAAAAAACAGAGCGGCCGCTGATATATAGCATATACCTGGTGCAGCGCTTTATGATCCCCTTGCTGAAAAGAATTGATCAGCTCCATTTCCCCTTTTGCTCCGTTGATTGACAATAGCTAGTTTTAAATTTCAGATGTTTCAGTTGAAAGCACAAACTATAGCAAAAAATTAAGAGATTATAGTGTGGAGTTTAAATTACTATTGTTTAATTATTTATACATTGTAATTGGTAGATATCTAAATACCGAACTTAAAGATGAAAAAGAAGATACTATTTCCATCCAAAGAACTACAGGAATTTAATAAGAAGGAAAGAAATTCCCTTGCGCAAAAAAACGGAATACCCAGTCGCTAAACTGTGTATTCCGTTCTTATACCAATCCTTTCCTGAAAGTTTCTTTCTGTCCGTTACTACACGCTCGTCATTAACCCAAACAGCTGCTGATAAAGTCTGTATATAAAATTCAGTTTCTCTTCAACACCGATCCTATCATCAGTTCCAGCGTCCGTTCATTACTTCCATCTATCCGGAAATCTGTAAACACCAACTGGCCTTTTTGATCGATCAGGAAATTAGTAGGCTCTCCACGTACTTTATATACCTTGGCCGCCCATTCATCGGTAGCGCGTAGCGGAGTAAAAGAATAACCCGTTCCTTTCATAAATGGTAATACATATTCGTCCTGGTCGGGAGAAACATTAATCCCTACATAAGCTACTTCCTGCCCTTTAAATTTGTCCATCACACTTTGAAAATGTGGAAACTCGCCGCGGCAGGGGCCACAACCTGGAAACCAGAAGGTGAGCAATACCACCTTCCCCTTATAATCTTCCAGGGAAGCAGTTCCTGAGGAGGTATACAGCCCGAGATTGAAAGGAGGAGCAGGTTTCACCGTTTGCTGCCGTATCTGCCAGATATCGTTTTCCATCTGTTGGGGATTCTTTCCCTGCGCTTTTCCGTACACTTCCAGTTCCTTCCAGATATCATCTGTTGGGTCCTTCGCATAAATCGCGGCAAGTCCATTGTAAGCTTCGTTGGTATTACCTACTCCATGCGTGGCCCTGGCTTTCAGCAAGGCGATGAAAGAATTCAGTCTTGTGTAACGCGGCAGCTTTATGCTTGCCAGCAGATCAGCAGCTTCCTGGAATTTCCGCTGCTGCAGATAGGTATTCACTGTAATGATCTTTCCTGCCAGCGTATCTTTGGCGCCCCAGCCTTCCTGGCCCTTCAGGGAGGAAGCCAGTGCTGCGGCTTTTTCAGGAGCTGTTTTCAGGTAAATACTAAACAGATCATCCATTCCGCCAGACGACCAGCTGAATTTCGCAGGCGGATACAAAGCACGCAACTGCTCATATACTTTTACTTTTTCTGTGGTGTCGTTGCTCCTGGCACCCAGCCAATATAAGCCCTGAGCGCCGCGTTCACTTTGCGGGAACTTTTTGGCCAGATCATACAACATGGCCCGCCACTTTTTGCCATCAACATGCTCAAAATCCATGGCATAATAAAACGCATAGCCGGGATCTGAGGGATCTGCTGCTGATGCTTTACCCATATATTCCCTTGCGCCATTCTGATCACCCCAGCGGTCTGCATCAATAGACAGGTCTCTCCAGGCCTGGGCCAGTTTGGGATCCAGGTTCACTGCCTTTAGCAGATACGGTTTTGCTTTAGGACTTTCTGCATCAGCAAAGGCCTCCCCTATGGCAAAAGGTATGGTAGCTGATTTTGGGAATTGTTTTGCCCACTGCGCATACTGTCCTTTCAGTAATGATATCACCGAATCTCCGTTGCGGAAAGATGCGTTGGGAATACTTTTACGGAATGCCTTAATGTAATCGTGATGCGCCCCAAGGCTATCCGGATACTTTGTTATCACAGCTTTTAACTCATTGATATCTGTCGTACTTTGTTGTGCTACAACAGGTATGGCCGGGAGCCCTGCAAGCAGCAAGGCAATACCGGTATTCATTATTTTTTTACAAATCATATAGAAGCGTTTTTAGTATTTGTTCTGTTCAATTAAACCATTACTGGAAATAATTTCTGTGCGGGGAAGCGGTGCGGCAAAACGTCTTCCGTTTTTAGGCAGCGTATATAACCGGGTGGGCTCTCCCACTGATACCTGTGCATTATTGTAAGGATAAAAAGTTCTGCTCAGTACTACATCATCGTTGGGATCATCATTGTTATTAAATCGCCTGATGTCAAACCAACGTTGTGTGAAAGGCATTTCACGCCTGCGTTCTTCCAGGATCAATTTTATGGCAGCATCTTTACCGGCAGCAACAAGATCTACCCATGGACCGGGTTTCATGCGTTTCGCACGCAGGGTATTCACAGCAGTCACGGCTTCACTGATGCTTCCGGTTCGTGCCAGGCATTCTGCTTTGATCAGCAACATTTCTGCAACGGTAGGACCAGAAGGGATTCTGTCTTTAAAAAAGAAAACGTATCCCGGGTAACTGTATGCAGGCTTGATTAAGCCACGGTCGTAAGAATAATTTTCAACGATATGATATTCATAACGCAGGTCATGATCATGATCGTACAGGTCCAGCAATGCCTTGCTGGGTATATACCACCACGACTCATGATTCAGCATCCTGAAATACAGGAATTCTTTCCAGCCTATCATGTCTGTCATATCAGACTGGTTGTTGTGCGTATATGGGTATTTAATGGTCACTGTTTGCGCATTAGGGGTACCCGCATTGATCGTTATATTACCATCAATCCCATACTTCATTTCCGTGTTATAGTCCACCAGGCGGCTGTATTCTGCTAATGCTGCATTCGCATATTTCAGTGCTTCCGCATAATTATTCCGGTTTAAGTAATAACGTGCGGCGAAGCCATTCACTCCGGCCTTGCTGGCCCGCCAGTGACGGGGTATGCCACCTTGCACCAGGGAAACAGGCGTTTTCATTGCTTCTGCCAGGTCTGATTCAATCAGTTCATATACTTTCCCCAATGGCTGGCGCACCACCGGTTCCTCAAAACCGGTACCTAACTTTATAGGTAAGCCGGTTTCCTGCTTGTTGGCATCTGTATAAGGCACACAATAAGTGTTGGCAAGCACCCAATAGCTGTATGCCCTTATGAAATGCGCATCCGCTTTTATAATTGCTTTCTCTTCATCAGTACCGCTTACTTTGTCCGCATAGGAAAGGGCCATATTAGCGTTAAAGATCTTCTTGTATTCACCACTCCAGAATGATTCCCTGCCATCGTCCGGTAGATTATTAATATCCCAGAGTGTAAACTCCACCTGTGCCATGGAAAATGTGGAAGGACGCGCATTATATAAATCCAGCGGAAGGTCTGCATCATCAGTACTATAAATAGCAGTCCTGTTTCCTTCCTGGTAAAAGGTGCCATAATTATTCAACAGGGCATTTAACTGGGCGGTGGTGGTAACTACCAGCGAGGATGTTTTATTGGGTGGCTCATTCAGATATTTATCACAGGAAGCAAATAAAGTAAGCATGGCCATACCCGGCAACAAGCGGTATATTGTATTGATAAACATAATGGCAGATTTAGAGCGTTAATTTAAGTCCGAACGTAAACTTGGGCTGGGGTTTCATTGTTCCCAGCGGGTACTCCGGATCTTCCCCGGAATGGTTGGCCAGAATCGTAAAAAGATCATTACCCTGTGCATATAACTGCAGTCCTGCAATGTGCATAGCTGATGCCACCCTGTTTTTCAGGTGGTACGTAATATTCACTTCCTGCATACGGATATGCGAGGCGTTTTCTGCGAGGTAACTCATGTAAGGATAAAACCGGTCCCAGAAATAAAATTTAGGCTCATCATCATTCATGGGCAGTGGTACTATCTTCATCGGATCTCCCTTCATCACTTCTCCCAGTTTATTATTCGGCAATACCCTGGAACCCCATAGCACCGGGTAGTTGAACGACATACGGTTAAACACGTGACCGAATTTACCGGTAATGATAAACGATACATCAAAGTCGTACAGCTTGAACGAGTTCACCATGCCCAGCGTATAAGGCGCTACAAGTGTTCCCATATCCTGCATATAATCCCGGCCATCTCCCGGCGTCCATCCTGTAAAATTATAATTGTCCTTCCCTGCACCTTTTACATAAGGTTGTTTGTCATACACTCCTGCATATTGAAAACTCCAGAGCGTATTGGCATCCTTACCCTCCACATAGGCGCCGCTTCCGCCGGAATACAGCGTAGATGCAGCATAATTGGCAACAAACAGTTTTGTGATCTTATTTCTGTTATAGGCAAAGTTTACATCTCCCCTCCATACAATATCATTGCGTTTGATACGTATGGTGGTACCTGCAGTAATTTCTATTCCACGATTACTCATCTCTGCATTGTTTAATTTCTGGGAAGTGGTACCGTTTACGGCGGGGATGGACAATACGGCAATAAGATCTCTTCCCCTTTTATTGTAAACATCTACTTTACCCCGAAGCTTGTCGCGGAAAAGCGCATAGTCTACCCCTAAGTTCCAGGTGCCTGTTTTTTCCCAGCGCAGCGTAGGATTACCATAGCTGGAAACAGATGCTTTAAAGTCCTGTGTATAAATATCCGGCGTCGCCGTGGTGGAAATCAACGGACGGAAGGCGGTGGACTTATCCACGTTGCCGTTAAATCCATAAGTCAATCGCACATTCAACCAATCGATCCAGGAAATACGCGATATAAAACGTTCCTTTTGTAATTGCCACGCCAAACCGGCCGACCAGAAAGGTGCATAACGATACTGCGGATCATCCGTGATCAGGTTGGAAGCATCTGTACGATAGCTGCCGGACACGGTGTATTTATTCCTGAAAGTATAGGCGCCATTGGCAAAGAAAGAAAAGTATCTTTCTGTTGCATAAGAGAACGTATTGGTATAAGAGAATGTCTGGTTATTGCCAAGCCAGTTCTTAATCGGAGAAAAAGTGCCTCCGGGTCCATTGGGAAATGTGCCCAGCGTCAGTGTCTGATCATTATAACCATAGGTAACAGGATTACCGAAAGTCTGCGTAACGAAGTTGTTGATTTCAGACCCGGCAATCACATTTACTTCATGTTGTTTTCCGAACCTGCGGTTGAAGTTAACCTGGTTGCGGAAATTATATGACTCCGCCTTACTCCTGCTCTGCGTAAGGATGCTGCCCTTGGGAAGATTCAGGGTGATAGCACCGGTTGACTGATTCCAGCTGGCAGCAGTATTCACCCTGCTTCTTACATAAAAGGTCTGATCATTATAGAGTCCGCGGTTAAAGGTATTAAACAGCTCATACTGGATCTTGCTGTCGAACGAAAGACCCTTCATTAATCTGAACGTCAGTCCGGCCTGTATGCGGGCATTTAACTGTTTGGTAGTAATATCCCGGTTGGCTACCTCCTGGATGGGATTGTAGGTCCAGTCAGCATAAGGAAATTTATTCATTGGCACAGACCGGGTTAATATAGGCCAATAATACTGGCTGATATTGGTATAGGAGCCATCTGTATTCAGCAGCATATCGTAGGGCGACAAACCCTGTATGTCGCTAAGTGACACTCCATTGCTGCGCGCATCATTGTATTGGACCATAGCCGTGGCATTAAAGTCCAGCCATTTAAATACATTGGCACTGGTGCGGTAATTAAACAGGTAGTTATTTCCGCTGGTTCCTTTGAAATTCGACTGCTTTTTCCCGAACAACAAAGACAATACATTGCTCATCCGTTGCGAGCCACCGTAAAGGGTGAGGTTGTACTGCTGATCCAACGGGTTAGCCAACAGGTTTTTTGAAATCTGAGAACGGTTATCCTGTGTTTTTAATTTCTCCAATACCGCATCGCGGTCGGCATTTGACAGGTATCCAAGATAATTTTCACTCAGGGCTACTGTTGCCTGCGACCACTGCTTCCCGTAGTTGGAAGTCAGATCACCGGAATTTACCTGGGCTCCCCACCTGTTAAATGTCAGTTTCTCATAATCCACTGTTTCGGCAGACGATGCAAGCGGATTTACATAGTCCAGGTTAAATTTACTACCCACGCGGGTAAACGCGGAGACCTCTACCCGGAGCGGAACGCCACGTGCAGATTTTTTGGTGGTAACAACAATGACCCCGTTGGCTGACCGCGCCCCCCAAATAGATGCGGCAGCCGCATCTTTCAGGATAGTAATACTTTCTATATCATTGGGGTTGAGTGTATTGAAGTCGCCCTGTACCGGAAAACCATCTACCACAACAAGGGGAGTTGCAGTTGCATATAAACTGGTTTTCCCCCTGATCTCAAAAGTAGGATTACCGTCAACATCCAGCTTGGCCTGCATACCGGCAGTAGTGCCAATAAGACGCTGGGCAATGTTAACAGCCGGTTTGTCGAGTTGCGATTTACTGATCACATCAAACGAACCAGTAGCGCGCTCCTTCGATATGGTTTGGTAACCGGTAGACAATACCGCTACCGCATCGAGCAGGTTGGTTTTTGTTTTTAATACGATGGTGAGAAAATTTCGCCCATCTGCTTTTACTCTCATTGTTTCATAACCTACACTGCCGATGGTCAATGTTGCGTTCTCCGCTACGCCTACCAATGTAAACTCCCCGTTCTCGTTAGTGATAGTACCCATGACTCTTCCTTCTACGCGTACGCTGACGCCGGGCAGCGCTTTATCGTTTTCATCTGTTATGCGGCCACGAATGGTATTAGCGGCCAGCACCTGCAGCGGAAGAGACGGAAAAATACCATTTGGCATACGCTTGATAATAATAAGATGATCTTCTATGCTGTACGTATAAGGCGTCCCCTTAAAACACGCATCCAGCGCCTCTCTCATGGTAATGTTCTTCAGCCTCAGATGCCGTACTGTATTATTCTCCAGTAAAGTATTATCGGCGATAAAGGAGTAACCTGTCTGGTTTTTTATTTCACCCAGAACATATTTTATAGTCAGGTTTTCCTGTTTGATAGTAATGTACTGAGAGTAAGTTTTAGCGCTCAGATGCAGTGCGATGATGAGTAATAATATGGTCAGTCGCATGATCTTCCAGATTAAAAGAGACAATAATTCGCCCCTGCCCACAGGGGCATTCCCATTAACAATAAGTTTCATAATTTTGGTTTGTTCGGCTGTTACTTTAAAACGAGGTCCTTTAAGCAGATTTGGTTGATAAGGTAGCCTGAATATTACACCGGGGGTGAGTCGTAATCACTTCCGGTTTTTTCTTTTCAGGCATACCGGTGGCCTAACAACTATCCTGTTGTCATATGAATGAATTTTTGGTTGATGAATAAATTTTTACTTAGCTGAAACGATCAATGTCCGGCCTTCCAGGCGTGCGTTAACGCCATAAACAGTTAATGCTTTTAATACATCAGATAAATATACATTCCGGTCTATCGTACCGATAAAGCCGGTTTCCGGCAATGTTCCCTCGACTTTTATTTCTACATTATACCATCGTGCAATTTTTCTCAGCAGCGCCTGCAGATTGTTGCTTTCCAGGGAAAGCTGCCCGTTTACCCATGCCATCGCATCAGCTGCATTTTCTATTTTACTTACCGTCACCGACTCCTCCCCTGCGCTGGCCTGCGCCTGCTCTCCCGGCTTCATGAGCGTTCCGTTAACCCGTATCAATCCCTCTATCAGGGTTGTTTTCATTACTGGTTCATCGGCATAGGCATTGACGTTAAAAGCCGTACCAATATCTTCAATCACATGTTTGCCTACACGCACTTTAAAGGGTTGCGCTTCGTTATGTACTACCTCAAAATATACTTCCCCCGTAATATCCACGATGCGTTCCTTACCGTTAAAAGTCAACGGGTATCGGATAGAGCTGGCTGCATTCAACCATACCCCGCTTCCATCCGGCAACACCATTCTCCATTGTTTGCCTTTATCGGTAGTAATTTCATTATACAATACCTCCTTGGTACCGCCCTGGTATTTTATCATCCCATTCTCCTTCACCACTTTCACTTGTCCCTGTATGGCCACTGTACCATTACCGGCGCTGTCCAGCACCACACTGCTCCCATCTGAAAGATGCAACACTGCACCGTTATTTCCGGGCGCAATGTCTTTAGCTGCCAATGCAGGGGAGCCGACCCTTGTGGCACGTTGCAGCCACCAATACATGCCACTACTACCCAGCAGCAGTATAACGGCAGCAGCGGCTACCCACGCCCGTAAAGGGCGCCGGAAGGGTACTTCCTTCGTTTTTATATCGGGCTGCCGGATGCTCTCCAGCAACTTCGCTTTCATTTCCTCTTGCAGCTCCCTGCTTTCTCCGGCGTTGTCTGCCTCCTTGTTCAGGTCATCCAGGCTGTCCATATAGCTTTCAATAAAGCATACTTCAGCCGGAGACGCCTGTCCCGCCTCATATTTCCTGAGTATAGATCGCAAATGTTTCTGGTGCCAGTCAGAAAGCTGCATAAATAGCCTTTTTTATATAGTCACAAAAAAAAGCGCAGCTTCCCGGAAAAAAGATATTTTTTTTCACGGCTTCATTTTAGTGGATAAAAAGGTGCAGGATGACGGCTAATGTACCAAACCTGGTACGCAGATGCCGGAGAGAAAGACTTAAATTATTCTGTATTGTTTTGGGAGAGAGATTCATTTCCAGCGCAATTTCCTTTACCGACAATTCTTTCAGGAAATATTGTATAAAGATCCGGCGTTGCGTTTCCGGCAAAGTGTCYACCCATCCTTCCAGCAGCTTTATAAAATCCTTTTGTTTCAATAGCTGGTCGGCCTCGTAGGGAGAAAAAAGAAGCGTTTCAAATAAGTCGAAAAAAGCGGGGATCTTATTACGATTGATATAATTAATAAGCCGGAAACGGACGGCCTGTTCCAGGTATGCCGGCAAATGGCTGATGGTTAAACCCTCCCGGCGCTTCCAGATATCCAGGAACACATCGTGCACAATTTCTTTTGCCTGCTCTTTGTCTGCCTGTTTACGGCAGGCCGATTGATAGAGCCGGTTCCAGTAACGATCATAAATTTCAGTAAAGGCCGCTTCATCGCTGCGTGCAAGCAGCGATATCAGTTGCTCATCTGTATATACATCATACTGAGACATAAAAAATAGACACAATGGTTGGTGCTATAAAGATAAACTGTTTTCATTCAGATGTTTAAAAAGAATTTTCGGGAGTGAGAACCCCTCATGACGATTAACGGGTGGCAATAATAAACAATCTTGGGAAAGGTAATAGTACGGTACCATTATCATATACAGGATATGCTTTGCTTATTTCAGCGGTATACCTGGCCAGAAATACCGCTTTCTCCTCCTCCTTCAGGGGATCCAGAAACGGGCGAAGTCCGGTTCCTTTAAACCATTCTACGATAGCCGCCGCGCCGCCGGCAAGCGGATGATAATAAATAGTACGCCATATATCTAATGTTTTCACCTGGTTACGCAGTTTTTCGTAATACCAGCCGGCCCCTTCACGTGCTACCCGCTTTGATGCGCTCACCAGCTTTGCTGCCCATGGACCTTCCGCAGCCACTGATCGCATTAATTGTTGGGCTGGTTCGTCAAAATTGTCAGGCATCTGCACCGCTAAACTTCCACCCGGATTGAGTTGATGGATCAGCGATGGGAAAAGCGTTTTATGATCAGGTACCCACTGCAAAGCGGCGTTAGCCAGGATAACATCGTAATGCCCGTTACCTTGCCATGTTGAAATATCTGCTACCTCAAACAGCAAATCAGGCATTCTTTTGCGCGCTGCCGTTATCATATCTTCCGAACTRTCCATACCCGAAACAATGGCAGCAGGAAAATGAAGTTGAAGTAATTCGGTTGAATTGCCCGGACCACATCCTATATCCGCTGCCGTCTTTACTTCCGTAACAGGCATATGCGCCAGTAAATCTATAATAGGTCGGTTGCGTTCATTTTCAAACTTGGAGTATTGTTTTGCAGACCAACTGTCGTTTTTATTTTGATCAGACATTTTKTAAACTTTTTTCTATCTACAATATTATTCGATATTTAAACAGGTAAGTGCAGCACTTTGTTAAATATTGTTCCGGCAGAAATAATGAAAAAAAATCTGACTTTTCTCTTGACTCTAACCTTAGGTCATACCCTATATTTGTTGCCACAAGGTATAAATCCAAACGATGAACAATTATTCTGTAAAAAAGCTGTCTAAACTGGCAGGTGTCAGCGTGCGCACCTTACACCTGTATGATAAGATAGACCTGCTGAAACCTTCTGTCCGTACCGAGGCCAGGTACCGGCTATATGGCGAAAAGGAATTACTGCGTTTGCAACAGATACTTTTTTACCGGGAACTGGATTTTCCGCTGAAAGAAATCTGTACCATTCTGGATGATCCTGCATTTGACCTGATGCAGGCACTGGAAGGACACAAAGTAGCGCTGTTGGCCCGGAAGGAAAGAATAAACACATTGATTGGTACCATAGAAAAAACATTGGTAACACTTAAAAACAATACTATGTTACAGGTAGAGGATTTATACGAAGGCATACCCCAGGAAAGCGTAGTGGCCCACAGAGCAGCAGCCATGGCCAAATGGGGCGAGCATACCATTTTAGAAGTAGAAAATACCCTGCGTACCCTGGGTAAACAGGAAATGGAAGCGATGCAAACAGAACTGAATAACATTACCACCCGGCTAACGACCCTGGTGGGTGATCCTGAAAATGCGACCGTACAACAATGTATCGCACGGCGCTATGAGATAATAACCCGGCTGACCGGCGGAAAAGTAGAACCAGCCCAACTGGACTATTTCCGAAAACTGGGGGAATTATATGCTACAGATAAAACAGATGTTGCTCCAGATGGGATGCCGAGCAGACAAATGGCTGCTTTTATAACAGAGGCAACCCGTTATTACCTGAAAAACAAACAACATTAAACAGAACGGGCCGGCTGTAAAAACCGGCCTGTTTAAATAACTATATCTCCAAATGAAAAGCTATCTCTTTAAATTTCTATTTTTGATCTGTTAAATGAGGTGTGCCGGGGTTGTCATCAGCAGCTTCACACAGTCTCACATTCATTTTAAATACATAATACGCCGGATGAAAGAACAGCTGATTACCCTATTCAGAAATTAAAAGACAATTCACTCCCGTTCAAAGAGGTCATTGAGTTTATAGAAACTTACTATCAGCATCAACCAACTGCCTTTCAAAATGGAGAAGCGCATAATGAAGCTACCCAGAATCAGGGCAGTGCCAAAGTTTTTGCTTTCGCTCAACTGAATCACCTGAGCCAGGAAGATACCCTTTGCTTATTTGCCGAACACTATCAATCCGTATTAAATACGCCGGATGGAACAGACCACCAGAATATCAGGCAATTCATGATTCATGGCTGGCCTGGGATTGTTTTTGAAGGGCAGGCATTATTGGCGAAATAACCTGACAGACGAGTTTACACCTTTAAAATACAGCTAAAAAGAAGGGATATAGATCAATGATTTATATCCCTTCTTTTTTTGAGTTTAAACTTAAAAGTAAAAATAGATCGCTGTAGAATCGTTCTTGCAGTCTTTACTATAATAAAAAG
Organism: Chitinophaga sp. 01L420; assembly: GCF_056399985.1. Taxonomy (NCBI): domain Bacteria; kingdom Pseudomonadati; phylum Bacteroidota; class Chitinophagia; order Chitinophagales; family Chitinophagaceae; genus Chitinophaga; species Chitinophaga sp. 01L420. Next base: position 29,437 of record NZ_JBFTSK010000015.1, on the reverse strand, counting down.
GGCGGACTGAAAATATTTTCAGTCCGCCCTAAAGATCTGTTTACATTTCTGGTTATTGTGGATATAATATCTGTGTTGCAAGAACATCTCCGGATGTAAATCCATTCCATGGAAGCACGGTTGAATTCATCACAGAGTTTGGATCTGAGGTAGGCGTTCCGGGTATTAATGTACCGGAGGTTTGGTTGGTATGGTGGAAGCCTATTGTATGACCAAATTCATGGGTGATAGCAAACAGCTTCTGACTGGCGGCAAGACTATTGAAATTGGAATTAATTTCAACACTTACACCAGGTGCACTATTTGATCCTGGCAGATAGGCCCTGGCTATCCAGTTTGCGCTTTCAAAACCCATGAAAATCCGGGTGTTTGCATTGGCCTGATTGGCTACAATAGACATCCCCAGACGGGTGCCATTCACCGCGTTCCAGTTATTTACCGCACCCTGAATGGCTGTTTGCCAGTTGGCAGGTACTGCAGGATCAATGTAGAACTTAATGTTGGTGTTGTAAGCATTACTTACAATGTAAGTACCTCTCCGTTGTTCTGTTTGAGGAACACCAGACTGTTGTTCTTTCTTCCAGCCGGCAACGCGTTGTTTAAGTTCAGGAATGGTGATAATAATGTCACTTTCAATAACAACACGGTCTTTATCAAAGACAATATGCTGTCGGTCAAAGCCCTGATTTACCAGGTAATTGGTCATGTCTTCTACTGCATTGGGAGCTGGTGACGGGTTTTTCAAATCTTTGTCATTCTTTGAGCAGGAGGAGAAGATCATTAAAGATGCAATACAGAGTACCGCGCTAATGTAGAATCCATTAGGGTGTTTCATGCTAGTACAGATTTTGGGTTAAATAATTGGGTTAAATGATAAAAAATAAATAATGAACTAAAACTAACGCCTATGGCGGTAATATTGTTGCAGTTTAGATGTTGGAATACCAAAGGCTTAAAAAGTGGAGATGGTGTGATCACTCACACACAATAAAACAGTTTAATATATTAGTATTTATTTATTAGCAGATAATAAATCATGTAGACGTTTTGTAGCCATCTATTGAGACCACTGTAGTAAATCTGTAGGCGTATGAAAATATGGTATCCCACACCAGCCACCTACTTTTGAGGACTCGGGATGACTCAATTTGCCAGCTATCCAAAAAATGTAAACCGCATAAAAAGTAAAAAATGATCAGAAAGATTAAGCATTTAGTAGGTCCATTGTTATTATTACTGGTCACCAGCTCCATTCTTCAGGCCCAGTCATCTTCTTCACTACTGTTGGTATATGATGATTATTCAGGTAAAAGAGGTCTTACCTATTGGAAAAATGGAGAAATGATCGAGTTAACAGATGGAAAAAGACATGCCGGGGCATCAGCAATTGCAATATCCGGAAATGATGAGTATGTCGCTGGCTATCAGGATAACGATGCAGGAGAGCCTGTTGCCACCTATTGGAAAAATAAGAAAGCAATCACACTCTCTGACGGGAAAACGTATGCAAAAGCAGTGGGTATTAGCGTATCCGGCTCAGATGTACATGTGATTGGAAATAATGGCAAGCTGGCTATGTATTGGAAAAATGGAGCTGGCACCTCATTGGGGGAGGAGACAAAATTGCATGCTATTTCCGTTAGCGGAGCCGATGTTTATATAGCCGGTTACCAGGTAAGTGATCAGGGAGAATACGTGGCCACGTGCTGGAAGAACGGAAAAGCGCAAGCGCTGACCGATGGCAAAAAGAGCGCAGAAGCCCATGCTATTGCCGTATCCGGCAATGATGTGTATGTGGCGGGATTTGAAATCAATTCAGCCGGCGAGGAAGTTGCCGTGTATTGGAAAAATGGCGAGCCTGTCACCCTTCCGAATGGTTGCAGAGCAGATGCGATTGCCGTATCCGGCAACGATGTATACGTGGCCGGGATTGACAGAACCCCAGCCGGTGCCAATATCGTTGTTTATTGGAAAAATGGAACAATTGGCCGGTTGACCAATGGGAACGAAGCTGCAGGTGCCGGGGTAAGGGCTATCACCGTATCAGGAAATGACGTTTATGTGGCCGGCTATCTTGATGGCATAGCCACCTATTGGAAAAACGAAAAACCGGTAAGTCTGAATGATATAATAGGGGGAATAACCGGGATAATTGTCAGGTAAGAAGTATCAGGGATGTTTTCCCGAAAAACTATCTTGCCTCCGGGAGATATTTTGATGAATAACCCACTTTATACCTGCTTCCTTTCAATAGTATCTCTTTTTCTGCCAGAGCTGGCCATAGCAGCGCTGCCATGGCCAGTTTTGGCAATATATATCCGGACCTCATCCCCGCATCAAGTCCACCTCAAGTCCACCTCTACTGCAATGATACTATACGTACTAAGCCTGTCCCAGGCATATGCCCGGCAGCGCCTACATAATGAAGAGGCAATGTTGACTGTAATGATGTGTGTTCTTAATGCGCTATATCATAAAAGAAGATAAAATTCCCGTGATGCAGGCTTTCAGGCAGCTGGCAGGCTTAGATCTGTAGCATGCTGCCTTTATAGATTGACTAAACTTTATGCTTAAAATCCCGAATTACCAACTAAAGTCCCCTTTCCAAGCCAACAAAAACAAAAAAGTCAAAATCAATGTAACGATCGGGGCCGCATATCCAGTCCTAATTTTCCCGGCTCGGTGCTCCCTGCCTTTTCCAATGAAATAATTCCATCTGCAAATATTCGTATAGCGTTCATTTTTAGTTGAGGATAATGAGTGCTGCCTAACAACCACGAATTGTGCTAATCCTGTTTCAGTATTAGCAAAGTTTACACTGGTTATGCCATTTTATTTGCTATAAATTAGGCACCTRAACATGAATTAGACTTAATCGGCACCATTTTCCAGGCATCAGCATAACCAATAGTTGATCAAACATTTAAAATCCTGTTACAAATTCACGATGATGATTAGAAGAAAAAAAATGCTGCTGCTGATTTGCATGATCTGCCTCGCACTTCAGGGATCCGCGCAAACTCTTCACCCAGCTACAGTATTACAGAGTGCGAAAGGAAAAACTTTAATGTTGCCTTATTCGCATATGGCTTTAACGGCAAAGTTAATAGGGACTGCGGTTAGCAATGCTAATTGGTTTAACTGGTGCATCAGTCCCATCCAGGGCAAAGACGGCAAAACACATATTTTTACAAGCAGATGGCCTGCCAATGAAGGCGACCAGGGATGGATGGGCACCAATGCGGAAATTGCGCATTATGTAGCAGATAAACCTGAAGGTCCATTCCAGTTTGTGGAAACAGTTTTGAAAACCTCCATGTTTCCTGATACAAATAGAATGTTTGCTCCTCATAACCCGCGCATAGAATACGTCGATGGCAAATATATACTATTGTACATTTTTCAAACGGTAAAGAAGGATGTAAAAATGCGCATAGGGATGATGGTGGCTGATAAACTGGAAGGCCCCTGGCGGTTTGCCGGTAATGATGGCGGACGGGTAGCAGAAGTTTCACAAGTCCCCGGACACTGGACGTACAAAAGTGTTATCGGTATTGATAACCCTGCTTTTATGAAAATCGGGGAAAAATATTGCATTTATTTCAAATCGGGCACACCTAAGCAACTTGCTGCACAATACGGAATTGCTATTTCAGATAAATTGGAAGGGCCGTACACACTGCAAGATAAGCCAGTTACGGATAATGTCAGTTATTTGGAAGATGCGCAGGCATTTAAGGTGGGCAAGCAGTACTACTTACTGACCACAGATAATATGGGCGGCAATACGGGTATTTATGGCAACTTGATTCTCTGGAAATCGGATACAGGCACAGATTTTAAGTTGAAGGATGCAAAAATTGCTATGGGAAATATTTTGGATTACTGGGGAACTGAAGAAGATCATAAAAAATTATTGACTAACCCTAAACACTACGAGCATGATAAGAGCGGAAAACTGGAGCGCCCGTCTGTATTGCTCATCAAAGGAAAACCAGCATATTTTTATTCTACAGCTGGTATTAACATCAGCGGCGGGCAGGTAGCCGAGAATTATGTATTTAAAATTGACTGGAATAATGGAGAGTAACATCCTTTGAAAAACGCCCTTATATGGCACAAAAATTCAAATCCGATTGAACACAAAAAAAGGTAAGTCAAGCAGACTTACCTTTTAAAAATAATTGCACTATTGTGGTGGAGATGGCGGGAATCGAACCCGCGTCCAAACATATTCGCCGAAAGCTTTCTACATGCTTATTTACGCATTGTTTTGTCGGAACCTGGCAGGGGCGTAACGAACCAACCGTGTCCTTATCCGTTGTAGCTTCAGTATTCACTCACAGAAACCATGAATACCTATCCCTATGGGTTTATGATTCGGCGGCGGAAGTCACATAAGGCGACAACTTCAAGCGGCTATAATGGGTGTCTAATCTATGATTAGGCAGCCATGGCGTAATTAGATTCGCCAATTAGAGTTTGAATATTCAGATTATCGTGCTAATTATCCAACGCACGGCATGCTTACACTTTCAAAGATCTATGCTGTCAAAACCAGGCATCCCCGGCAAATAGGCGACAAAGATACGTTTTTTCTGTCAAGCGTCAAATAAAAAAAGTTGCAGAAGAAAAAATATTCTCCTGCAACTTTCTTTATTACAATAACTTATGTGTCTATACTAAGAAAACCATTTGCTGATACTTCTCCAGATATCCAGTCCATTTGCAAACAGAAGCAAACTAAACAGGAGCACCATACCAACTATCTGTGCATACTCCAGGAACTTTTCGCTGGGTTTACGGCCGGTAACGATCTCGTATAACAGGAAGAGTACATGGCCACCATCCAGTGCCGGGATAGGCAGGATATTCATGAATGCCAGGATAATTGATAAGAAAGCCGTCAGTTGCCAGAAGGAAACCCAGTCCCATGCTTCCGGGAACAGGTTAGCAATGCTGCCGAATCCACCCAGTGACTCTGCCACCTTTACTTCTTTGGAAACAAAGATCAAACGGAACTGTCTGATGTAGTCTACCAATTTATCAACACCTTTCTGATAACCTGCCGGGAATGATTGCAGGAAGGTAAAATGCCTGGTGTTGTAATTGAAAGGTACTTTTGGATACACACCGAACTCGCCTTTCTCCGTTAAGGTGGCAGACATGCTCAGGGTATCCTTACCACGAAGCACGGTAATAAAGACATCTTCCTTTTTGTGTTTCCGGATCTCTTTGGCAAAATCGCTAAAAAAGGGAACCGGCAGGCCATTGATGGCTATCAGCTGATCTCCTTTCTGCACTTTTACTTTGGCAGCAGGGCTTCCGGGCTGCACGCTATCCGCTACAAACGGTAAACGCGGCATCGCAAAAGGCGCCTTCTGTTTCAGTAATGCTCTGATAAAACCATCTGGCACAGGAATACTTACTTCCTTGCCATCCCGCGTTACCTGTATGCTTTTAGCTTCATGCAGGATCACATCTCCGGGGATAGATTCAAAAGACTTTACAGGGCGATGATCAATGGCAATGATATTATCACCGTCTTTTATACCAATACTATGTGCGAGAGAATCTGCTACTATACCGTATTTCACTTCGCTCACCGGCAAATAGGTTTCTCCATAATGCCATAACAGCATGGCATATATGAAAAATGCCAGGAGTATATTTACGGTAACTCCACCTATCATAATGATCAAACGCTGYCAGGCTGGTTTGGCCCGGAACTCCCACGGTTGCGGAGGTTTCGCCAGCTGCTCTTTGTCCATACTCTCATCTATCATTCCGGATATCTTTACATACCCTCCTAATGGTAACCAACCAATACCATATTCTGTTTCTCCCTTCTTGATCTTAAAGAGAGAAAACCATGGATCAAAGAACAAATAAAATTTTTCTACCCGGGTTTTGAACAGCTTGGCCGGGATAAAATGGCCTAACTCATGCAACACTACCAAAATAGAAAGTGACAGTAATAACTGCCCTGCTTTCACCAATATTACCTCTGTAGTCATTTAATTATTTCTGCTTTAATCTGCCTAATATATCAGTTTTAATACATATTCCGGCAAAACTCTTTGTTAATTTTTATTGGCAATTTTATATAACGATGGAATTGATAAGGGAAGCAGCATGTTCGCGTGCAGCATTATCGCATTCATAATAATCGTGCAGGGTGGGGGTTTCAATAAACGGTATCTTACCCAGTGTTTCCTCAATTACCTCTGTCATCTGCAGGAAGCCAATCCTGTTTTTCAGGAAGGCATTCACTACTTCTTCATTGGCTGCATTCATTACACAGGCAGCATTTCCGCCTTTGTGCATCGCTTCAATGGCAATAGCCAGGTTGCGGAATGTTTTGGTATCCGGCTGCTCAAAAGTGAGCGTAGGATAGTTCCTGAAAGAGAACCGTGGGAAATCATTCGCCAAACGATCAGGATAACCCAGCGCATACTGAATAGGCAGTTTCATATCCGGTAAGCCCATTTGTGCTTTCAGGGAACCGTCTATAAACTGTACCATAGAATGAATGATAGATTGTGCATGTATCACCACTTCAATATTCTCCGGTGCCAGTCCGAACAACCAGCGTGCTTCAATCATTTCCAGCCCTTTGTTCATCAGGGTGGCGGAATCGATCGTTATTTTGGCGCCCATGCTCCAGTTAGGATGTTGCAGGGCATGATCTTTCTTTACATTAATCAGGAAATTGGGCTTTTTACCCAGAAAAGGTCCGCCGGAAGCCGTGAGAATCACTTTCTCCACTTTGCTGAAAGGCTCTCCCAGTAAACATTGGAAAATAGCCGAATGCTCAGAATCGACCGGTATAATGGGTACATTTTTTCTGCGGGCGGTAGCCATCACAATATCTCCTGCTACTACCAGGGTTTCCTTATTGGCCAATGCCACCGGGGTACCCTGCTCAATAGCAGATAAAGTAGGCGCCAGACCTGCAAATCCCATAATAGCCGCCAGCATCATATCAATAGAGCTCCAGGCAGCTACTTCCACCATGGCTTTGGGACCGGCAAATACTTTAATGCCTTTATCAAATAATATGTCTTTTACCTGCTTGTACTTTGCCTCGCTACCTATTACTACCGCATTAGGTTTGAATTTCAGCGCCTGCTCTATCAGCAGATCTGCATTCTGCTGTGCGGTCAGTACTTCTACACTAAATCTGTCGGGATGCGCAGCGATCACCTCCAGTGCCTGTATGCCAATGGATCCGGTTGACCCAAAGATGGCAATCTTTCGTTTATTCATTACGGTGATTTACTTTTTTACAGTTAACAAAAAATGAAGAATCAGCTGCCGGTAATTACCTGACAGCTGTTGCTGCTTTGAATCGCCGGTTATTTTTGTAAATATGCTGCCAGTTCATCTGCCAGCTTTCTGTCATTACTCAATCGAGGCACCTTATTTTGTCCTCCCAGTTTTCCAATAGCTTTCATATAATCGATAAAGCCCTGTTTGCGAACAGTCCTTATCTTCAGGGGTTGCAATATATTACCTGTCAGCAGATCATCGTAATAAATATTTTTCTGACGCATGTTTTCATTTACTTTCTCCGCAAATGCAGTCAGATTGTCCGGCATATTCTCAAATTCTACAAACCACTCATGGTAAGGTAATTCACCATTGGTTTGCACCATCGGGGCCACCGTAAACTCTGTAATATGCACATTTTCTTCTGCTGCGGCCTTCATCAGGCTATGCTCTACTTCCTCTCCGATCACGTGTTCGCCAAAGGCAGAGATAAAATGTTTAATACGGCCGGTCACCAGCAAACGGTACGGATTTACAGAAATGAACTTCACCGTATCACCGAGGTTATAGCCCCATAATCCGGCGTTGTTGTTGATCACCATAGCGTAATTTACGCCGGTTTGCACATCTTTGAGCGATAACCTGGTCGGATTTTCATTGAAAATCTCGTGGGCAGGAATAAACTCAAAGTAGATTCCGGAATTGGTGTTCAACAGCAATCCATCCTGCTCCTGCGAATCCTGGAAGGCAAAGAAGCCTTCTGATGCCGGAAATGTTTCCAATGTATGGATGGGGGCGCCAATAGAAGCCATCAGCTTGGCCCGGTAAGGCTCAAAGTTCACGCCACCATATACCATCACATCAAAATTTTTAAATATTTCTTTGATGCGCTTACCATTACTACGCTCCATCAAACGGTCAAAATACATCTGTACCCATGGTGGTATACCACTGATCAGCGTCATATCCTGGTTGATGGTCTCCTCCACAATCTTGTCCAGCTTGGTTTCCCAGTCATCAATACAGTTGGTTTCGTAAGATGGCAGCTGGTTGGTACGCAGGTACCGGGGAATATGGTGGTTCACAATGCCGCTCAAACGACCTGTAGGAATACCACCTACCCTTTCCAGCTCCGGAGAACCAGACAGAAAAATCATTTTTCCATCTGCAAACGCTGTATTGCCGGTTTCCCCCATATAGTTCAACAAGGCATTACGGGCGGTATCCATGTGATTGTTAACCGATTCTTTGGAGATGGGAATATATTTCACGCCACTGGTGGTCCCGGAGGTTTTGGCCAGGTAAATCGGCTGCCCTTTCCACAGTACATTCTGCTTTCCCTCCTTAATTCTTTCTATATAAGGCTTAAACTGCTCATAATCCCTTAGTGGCACAGCCTGCTTAAACTCCTCATGGGTTTGAATGGCGTTAAACTTATGCTCTGTCCCAAACTCTGTCTTTTTGCCTGTCTTTATCAGCTCCTGCAGGATAGCATCCTGATCTTCTACCGCCCTTAACATTTCCTTCTTTATCTTATTATGTACGATTGAAGCAAATGGTTTGGCCAGCAGTGATTTAAACTTCATGCCTGTTATTTTATGATTGAGAGACTAAAGATTGGAATAATTTCTTATTTAATTAGCCTGAATTCCGGTCTTTACCCTGGGAAAAAGAGCCTGCCGGGAAAATAAATGACTAAATTATTAAATAAAAAAATGCCCCTATCCTATCTGTATTTATTTGCGTAAACGACAAAAGTATACAAATTTGCGTTGGTTTGTACGGCAAGATAGCTGTTTTTAAATGATCCGGAAATAGCATAAAGAGGTGGATATTGCGGTCCGGCACCCGAAAGTATAATTTGTTAAAATAATTTAAAATTCAAGAAAGTATGTATCTTTGAAAAGATTAAGCTTTTGTCGGTCCTTCACATGTGTTTATACATTGTGATTTAAAAAAGACCGAAAAACTTTGTCTATTAAAAAACAAAAGGTTACTTTTGCGGAAATTATATTTTGGATAATTATGTTTGCAGTTGTAAAAATCGCAGGTCAGCAATTTAAAGTACAAAAAGACCAGGAAATTTTTGTACAGCAGTTACAAGGAAATATTGGAGACAAGGTGGAGTTTTCCGATGTACTGTTAACAGATAATGCTGGGACGCTGTCCGTAGGCACTGATGTAAAATCAGTAGTAAAAGCAGAGATTCTGGCTCATGTTCAGGGTGACAAGGTCATCGCTTTCAAGATGAAGAGAAGAAAAGGCTTCAGAAAGAAAGTTGGTCACAGAACCCACTTTACAAGAATCAAAATCAATGAAATAGCTTAATTAAGTTTAAGCTAAATTTTTTATTAGACAAGTTTAAAGTAATAATACAATGGCACATAAAAAAGGTGAAGGTAGCGTTAAGAACGGCCGTGACTCCCACAGCAAAAGGCTGGGAGTAAAAATCTTCGGTGGTCAGCCAGCTATTTCCGGTAACATCATCGTTCGCCAGAGAGGTACGGTTTATCATCCCGGTCAAAATGTAGGTCTTGGTAAAGATTTTACCATTTTCGCAGTTAGTGATGGAGTAGTTGAATTCAGAAAAGGTCGCGAAAACAAAACTTACGTTTCTGTTAAAGCATTTGATACCACTGCTCAGGCGGAAGCCTAATCAGTGTTAGCCATAAAGTTTTTTTTAATACCCAATTTTTTTACTAACCCAAATTCAAAAAACAATGGCAACAATTAAAAAAGCGGCTGCTAAAAAAGCTGCGCCTAAAAAGAAAGCTGCTCCTAAAAAAGCCGCTGCTAAGAAAGCTGCTCCTAAAAAAGCTGCTGCTAAGAAAGCTGCTCCTAAAAAGAAAGTAGCTGCTAAGAAAGCTGCTCCTAAAAAAGCTGCTGCTAAGAAAGCTGCTCCTAAAAAGAAAGTAGCTGCTAAAAAAGCTGCTCCTAAGAAAGCTGCTGCTAAAAAAGCTGCTCCTAAGAAGAAAGCTGCTGCTAAGAAAGCTGCTCCTAAAAAGGCTGCTGCTAAGAAAGCTGCTCCAGCTAAGAAGAAAGCCGTTGCTAAGAAAGCTGCTCCAGCTAAAAAACCAGTTGCTAAGAAGAAAGCTGCCCCTAAAAAGGCTCCAGCTGCTGCTCCAGCAACTCCTGCAACTCCGGCTAACTAAGATCGGAATTACAAAATGTAGTTATAAGGATCCTGGCTTTTTTGCCAGGATCTTTTTTTTTGTCTTACCCTGTATCATCCTGAGTAAGACAAAAATTCGCATGATCTCCGTATTTTTACTGCATGGATAATTATTCAATCGCAGATAATTTCTCCCTGCTCTCCAAACTAATGGATATACACGGAGAAAATAGTTTCAAAGCCAAATCCTTCGCCTCCGCGGCGTTTACAATAGAAAAACTGCCCTCGCAGCTGAAAGAAACGCCTAAAGACGAGATATTCCGTATCAAAGGCATCGGAGAATCTACCGGCAAAAGCATACTCGAAATGCTGGATACCCAACAATTCTCCCTGCTCAATCACTACCTGGAAATTACCCCCGCCGGTATCCTGGAAATCATGAAGATTAAAGGCCTGGGACCCAAAAAAATAGCTACCATCTGGAAAGAACTGGAAGTAGAATCTATGGGTGAACTCCTCTACGCCTGCAATGAAAACCGCCTGATGCTCCTCAAAGGATTCGGCGCCAAAACACAGGAAAGTGTACGGCAGAATATAGAATTTTACCTCTCCAACCGCAACCGCTTCCTCTACGCAGAAGTAGCGGCTACCGGCCAGCAGCTGGAAAATCAACTACAACAACTCTTTGCGCCGGCAGCCGTTTCCCTCACAGGAGCCTTCCGCCGCAACAGCATTATCATAGATGAAATAGAAGTACTGATCGCCGCCCCGGTGGAAATAGTGGCCCAGCAACTGGCCGCCCTCCCCGGCTTTGAACTCACCGCTACCAACCAGGATAACCTGGTATGGAAATACAATGAGAAACTTAAAATAGTAACACATAGCTGCGAAGTAACAAACTTCTACGCCAAACTATTCACCACTACCGGTGCCCCCGCTTTCATCGATAAATTCAACACCGCAGGCGGAGCCGCTTACCTCCACAATGCTGTATCTGAAGAAGCGATCTTCAGTGCCGCCGGAATGGCTTATATCCCGCCGTTCTTACGGGAAGGCATAAACGAATTAGCACTCGCCCGCGAACAACAACTGCCGGATATCATCGTACCTGGCGACATCAAAGGTATCATCCACTCCCACAGCAACTGGRGTGATGGCGAATCTTCCCTGGAAGAAATGGCCGTTGCCGCCRAAGCACAGGGATTCGAATACCTCGTCATCAGCGACCATTCCCGCTCCGCTTTTTATGCCAATGGACTGCATATCGAAAGAGTGCTGGAACAACACGCCTCCATTGATGCACTGAATAAAAAACTGGCGCCTTTCCGCATTTTTAAGAGCATAGAATCCGATATCCTCAACGATGGTACACTGGATTACCCCGATGAAATACTGGCCAAATTTGACCTTGTTATTGCATCTGTGCACTCCAATCTTAAAATGACAGAGGAAAAAGCAATGGCCCGTTTGCTGAAAGCCATCGAAAATCCATATACCACCATCCTCGGACATATGACCGGCCGACTCCTGTTAAGTCGTAACGGCTATCCGGTGGATCATAAAGCGATCATCGATGCATGCGCCGCCAACCAGGTAGTCATAGAACTCAATGCCCACCCCCGACGCCTCGACATCGACTGGACCTGGCTGCCTTATGCCATGGAAAAAAAGGTGCTCATCTCCATAGATCCTGATGCCCACAGCATCCATGGATTCGGAGATATCAGGTATGGTACGCTCGCTGCGCAAAAAGGAGGCATCACAAAAGCAAACAATCTGAGTAGTTACACTGTTGACATGCTGAATAATTATCTGCAACAACGTAAGCAACAAAAAAATATCCTTCCATGATGCTACTGGGATTAGCCGTGGCCCCGGGATTTGCAATATGTCTGTTTATTTATTTAATGGATAAATACGATCCCGAACCCACCGGCTTACTGATAAAGAGCTTTCTGYTGGGCATGGGCTGCGTAGTGCTGCCATTGCTTGTACAAGGTCTTGCGGTATCACTAGGACTACGGGAAAATAATGGCACACTGCTGGGTACTGCGGCCTTCGCCTATGGCATAGTAGGTGTTTCAGAAGAGCTGGCCAAGTTCCTGGTACTACTGCTATTCGCCTATCCCAAAAAAGCTTTTAATGAACCCATGGATGGGATTGTATACGCCGTCATGATAGGAATGGGCTTTGCCACCCTTGAAAATATCGCGTATGTAGGCCGGTATGGTGTAGGCACCGGGGTAGCCCGGATGTTCCTCTCCGTACCCGCTCACGCTACCTTTGCTATACTCATGGGTTACTATGCAGGCATGGCAAAATTTGTTCCGCAGAAAAGCAGTAGCCTCCTCTTCCAGGGCTTGCTGATTGCGGTCTTCTTCCATGGCACGTTCGATTTCTTCCTGTTTCTCGGTAATAATATTTTCCTGATGGGCGCTTCTGTCATCACCCTCATTTTTGCCGTGAGACTATCTATCAAGGCTATACGAAAAGATACCGCCCTCTCAAAAAAGCTGCATGAACAACACTTTTTTGAGGAAGAAAATTGAAAAAAGCCGGGGCATGAAGCATAAGGCAAAAAGCTTTCAGCTTTACGCTTTTAGCTACCTTTGTACCGTAAACACCTTACAGCTAACCACTAAAAGCTAACCGCTGATGCGATTCATATATATCTACGATCCGCTATGCGGATGGTGCTACGGCTTTACCCCCGTAGTACAACAATTGCAGGAACGCGACAACGGAAACATGGAATTCAATATCCTTTCCGGAGGCATGATTACCGGTGATAACCGCCATCCGTTTTCTTCTATGGCCACCTACATCCAAAGGGAACATACCAATGTAGAAGCCTTGACCGGCGTGAAATTTGGCCAGGCCTTCCTGGAAAAATTACTGCCCTCAGAAGAAATCATGGATTCCGAAAAGCCCAGCATTGCCCTCACCGTATTTAAACAATACCAGCCGGAAAATGCCATCACCTTCGCACATGATATGCAGGTAGCACTGAACTATAACGGGCAAAGCCTTAATAATGACAGCACCTATCGTGCGCTCATAAAAAAGTTCAGCTTGCCGGAAGATGAATTCATCAGTCGCCTGCACGACGAACATTACCGCTATGAAACAAACCAGGAATTCCAGCTGATACAAAACTGGGGCATCACCGGATACCCCGCTGCTATACTGGATACCGGCAAACAACTATATCTCTGCGCCAGAGGATTTACCACACTGGACAAACTGCAGGAAACCATCGAAAATATACTCCGGGAAAATAACAGCTTATAATACTATGTACCAAATCAATAAAGCAACAGTAAATGATATCCAGGTGATACAAGATCTGGCAGAAAAAATATGGCGGCCCACTTACAAGGCAATAATTACACAGGCTCAGATCGACTACATGATGGAGCTGATGTACAGCACCGCAGCGCTTAACAAACAGATCACCGAACTGCAACTTCAGTTTCTGATCCTGATGGATGATGACCAACCAATTGGTTTTGCTGCTTATGGTACGACTGATACGCCAGATGTGTATAAGCTCCACAAAATTTATCTGGACTATAATTACCAGGGAAAAGGCGTAGGAAAATTATTGCTGYAGGAAGTCGTGGATCAGGTAAGCGCCCGTGGTGCCAATATCCTCGAACTGGATGTAAACAAATACAATAAAGCCAAACTTTTTTATGAGAAACAGGGCTTCAGTGTTTATAAAGAGAGAGACACTGACATCGGCCATGGATACCTGATGGAAGACTTTGTAATGCGTAAATCATTATAAAAAAAAGCCCGGTAAGGATATACCAGGCTATTCCCAAGTTAACCATTAAAAGACACAACTCTTTAAAAAAATAACATTGTTTTATAAGGTTATGTACGATAACTGTTAACAAGCGGATTTATCCTTACAAAAAAAAGCAGCATCTTTTATATTCTAATATAAAAGATGCTGCTTTTAAGTTTATTAATATTTATAAAGATTTCAGGAACGCAATGAGATGGTTACGCTCATCCGCAGATAGCTTCACATATCGATTCCTGCTGTCTGCTGCTTCTCCATCATGCCAAAGGATGGCTTCAGGAAGACTCCGGGCCCTGCCATCATGCAAATAGTAAGGAATCCCATTCGTTTTTTCAAACAAACCGATTCCCCACAACGCAGGCGTTTTCCATTCACTGCCGCTTGCCTGGAAATCAGGACGACCATCAGCCAGCCCCGCTCCCATATCGTGCAGCAGTAAATCCGTATAAGGATGGATACGCTGATTGCTGAGAGCTTTAAAACGTACATCCGTACCCGTTTGTACTGTAGGAATATGACAGCTGCCACAGCCCAGTTGCGCGAATAATACTTCTCCCTGCTTTACAGCCGGATCTGTTGTATTTCTGCGCGCAGGTACCGCAAGTGTTTTAATATAGAAAACAGTCGCATCCAGCGTCGTATCCGCCAGTAAAGGATCTGCGGCACGACCTTCGTTCTGTGTTTGTCCCCAGGAACTTTCCTTAGGGAAAATTCTGCTGGTAACCCCCATGTCCTGCTGATACGCCGCCGCTACCTGTGTTAGCAGTGTGGCCGTATTCGCTTTCATGCCATAACGTCCCAGCAAGGTTTTGCCGGAAGCCGGATCATACACGTAGTTAGGTTTTCCGCTGATACCATGCCCATCACGTGCCTGTTGTGCCGCAAAACCGGTAATGGTAGATTCAGGAATCATATCCAGCAAACCTAATCCAAAAAAGGGCGGCGCCATACGAGCCGATAACATCACGTTACCAGGCAAAGGCAGATAAGCATTGATCAGCCGGTAAGCAGGTTTATACAATACGGTAATGCTGCCATCAGGATAAATATAGTTCTCTTCTGTATAAACAGTATTCACCTTGGCTTCCGGTTGTCTCCCTAATACCGCCAGGTCCTGCAACTGCAATCCAAAACCAGGCACCGCTACCGGACCACCATGTTCATCACTTCCGGGAATGCTGATACGCACCAGCATGGAAGAGGTATTCAAACCCGTAGTAGGATTGCCTTTCCCATCGTTATGATGACAGCTCTTGCAACTTACATTATTGTAGATAGGTCCTAGCCCGCTGTTCACAGGTGAAGGTGCCGTTACAAATGTTTGATCTGATTGCTCATCTCCCACATCGTGTACATGCTGATCCTGTTCGTTCAGGCCTGGTATAGGATGACTGAAGGCCTTACTTGTAATATCGAAAAAGGTAGCCTCACCTCCACTTAACCGTGGATCGTAACCGCTTTCATCAAAGGTATCTGCCTTTTTGCACATCATCAGCCATACCGGCGATGCCAGCAGTAAAGCCATTACATATATCTTTCTAATTTGCATTGCCGGGCTTAATCAGTAATATTTTTAACCACAAAATCTCTCAGCTCTGTATTCAGTAACAATGCCAACGCATTAATTGACTTCATCGCATTTTCGCATTGTGTGCGTTGTCCGCCTGCATCCAGGATCGCCTTTTCATATGGCAGTGTGATCGCATCAAAAGAGCCGATAGCTGCCTGGAAACCCTCTACAATCTTTTTATTCAGCGATGCATTTTTTGCCGCTACCACCTGGTCAAAACCTACACCTTTGTTACCCAGGAAACTGCTGGTATAAACATTATAAGCACCTACCAGGTTATTTTTAAAATCGGTGAGTGAGTTACCGCTGAAAGGAGATTCTACTTTGGTACCATCTTTCAGATCAAATGGTTCCTTCATCTTACCATCACCCACTTCATCACAAATGCCTTTCATACCATCTACGATAGCGATATATACATCCTGCTTTTTAGCATAGATATTACCACTGGCGCCGATAGTCAGTAATTTATTACCATAGTTACCTCCTGCAGGAGCCCAGCTGTCTGACAGTTTGTTACAGATGTTTTTAAGATCCAGGGTAAGACTGGTAATATATTGCATTTCACGGGCGTTGATATCAGCCGCTTTGCGCTGACCATCGGCTCCCCATAAAATGTATTCTACCGGGTGATAACCCTTTAAAGCATCTGTCAATTTCTCAACATCCTGTAATTCCAGCTTATTGGTATTGTCAGCAAGCAATGCATCCAGTTCGGATTTATCTACCGGCCAGGTATCCATGCTCGGATCCAGGTTATCATCTTCCACAGGTCCAAACAGGAAACCTTCACATTGCTCCCAGGTGCTGCGCATATCACGCCATGCCTGCCTGGCAGCGGCCAGGTTTACTTCTGTAGGTGTTGCCTTTAAAATAGTTACTTTATCGTTGAAGGTGCCGGCCTTATTAGCCAGGTCTTTATAGCCCGGAATAGCTGTTTTACTAACAAAATCAGTAATGAAAGTAGCTTTCAGCGTATTAAAATCCGTTGTGGGAGTGCCGGTATCCGGCTTATCACTTTTGGAGCAGGATACAGCGCCAATTACGACTATTCCCAACAGGGCCAGTTTTATATATTTCATGAAACAGTTGATTATGAAACGTGAATAATGAGATTACTTTGTTGTACTTCGGTTTTGAGTTGCAGCAGGTGGGTGGCTGCCGGGCCTTTCTTTACTTTACCGTCTTTATCGAACTGGCTACCGTGTACCGTACACATATAGCCGTTACCGGTAGGCGTGAGCGGATTATGCTGATGCGTACAACGAAGCAACAGGGCTTCATACGTATTGTCTGGCAACTTACGCACGGCTATTTCGTACGCATAACTTTTAGGGCTCACCAGCTGCAGCGGAGCAGCATCAAATAAATTCAGCGGCACCGTTACCTCGTTTCCATTCATCACGGCACGGTAACTCTTCATTGTGCTGCAGGACTCCAGGAAATCCACCATGGAAATGCTCACGGCACCTACCAGGCAAGCCTTGCAGGTATCTTTCAAAAAACTTCTCCTGTTCAGATGACTCATATCATTAAGATTTGAACATTAAAATGAATAACCGATACCTATGTTCAGAAAGGAATTATTTGTTTTGTAGGGAATCCGGTTGGGGCTGGGATTAACAACCAGGTCAGGATTCTCATCACCGGTATGCATCAGTCTTACATCTGCCTTTATTACCACATTGGGAATAGGCAGGTAACTGAATCCGGCAATCAGGTGTTGTTGTTTTTCAGTACCATCATAAATGGCATTGATGGGCGTGGCACTGTTCAGGTCAAACATTTCATAGCGGGCAAATACGTTCAGTTGCTGGCCTTCCATGCGACGGCTTTTTTCCAGGAGGTTATAGGCCCCTTCGAAGTAAGCGCCATACATGCCTTTACTCATATTGCTGGCATATGCTTTATTCACATCTTTTGCATCCGGGAAAGAAATGGAAGTGCCCAGTATCTTAAAGGCAAAACCATTCCGGGCATATTGTATGTCTGCTTCTCCCAGGTATATCGGCAATGCTGCCATACCATAGCTGAGTTCAAGACTATCAGATTTTCGTTTGTTCAAACCGTTGGTACCACCGGCATAACCAGATACCTGGAATTTGAAGTCCTTCCAGAAATACTGCAGGGAGGCGGTAATCGCCAGGTTATTGGCAAAAGCACCCTGTCCTTCGGCACGTCCTTCTTTAATACCTGTGCCATGGGTAAATTTGGAGTCATCGAGTCCATTTACTACTGCCACGCTATAATTAATAGGCAGGTTACGCAAACGGCCATAAAAGCCAACACCCAGCTCACGCCAGGTAGCGGGTATCACTACCTGCTCTACCAGCGGACGCTCTACCCCATTAAAATTTACGGGCAGGTGGTTTTCATTCAGCAACCCGATACGGGGTGTAAACAACCCCGCCACTATATACTGCCGTGGATTAAGATTAAAGCGTAAATAAGCCTGTTCAAAGGCAATTTCTCCCGTAAACCCATTGTTCTCCTGACCTACACCTGCCTTCGCATTTTCCAGCTCTAATTCACTGAAAAAGGCAATCTTCGAATTAAACTGATGCCCTACAAATAATACCGCACGTTCCAGTGTGGCAAAAGACATCTGTTCATTAAAATTTCTCTGGTAATAAGCCGACCCGTAGCCGGAGATCACTGTTTTACTTTTGGCGATACCTGCATTCAGGGAATCTTCACTGGTGGTAAATACTAATTTTTGTGCGGCTGTTAATTGTTGAGCGCTGGCAAAAGACACTGCAAAAATGCAACCCAATAGCGTAGAAATGACCGTTTTCATTGCACAAATTTTGGATAATAGAGGTGATTATTAACTATCGTAACCGGAAAATTTTCAAGCAAGATGGGCATTGCATCGGTTATTCATTCAAAAACATTAATTATCAATACTTTAACATATCAACTCTCTTTTTATAAGAAAAAAAATCGATACGGGTCGCTCAAAAACGGAAAATCTCCGATCTGTTGTATCAAAAAAAATTCCCGCATAGTAAACTATGCGGGAAGTAGGTGTGCCTGAAGCGCGTATATCGGTTATTGATCCAAGCCGTTATTATTTAGCTGTCAGCACGGTGCCTTCATCGTTATCATCGTCGTGGATGATCGCTATGGCCTTGTTCAGTTTCAGCTCAGGAGAAATTTTCAGCACCCCTGCATTTCCTGCTGCAGTGGCGTCACGCAGTTTAACTGCTACCAGTGCATCTGCTTCTTTTACGCGGTCGTTTACCAACGCTACCTGGATATCGGTTTCGCTGAATGCACAATCACCGGTAATCTTCACCATGTCACCGTTCATGATAACATAGTCCTTACCATAGGTGGCAGTACTCGCAGAATCCACACCAAAGAAGATGTTGATATCGCTACCGGTACAGTTGGTTTGTACAGATTGATCGGAAGCTTTTACCAGGATACATTTAAACATACTCACCGGTGCAGTGGCAGATTCGTTGGCATCTGTCAGCTTAACCAGCGTAATGTATGCTGCCTGATCCTGTATGTACTGAGAAGCAGAAATAGAGGTAACGTCTCCGTTGTAACCTACCGCTGCTTCGTTCTCTGCTTTTATTTCACTCAATACCAGTACTACTGTTTCAGCCAGTTCAAAACGGTTGTCGTCTTTTACTTTTACATTCAGACTGGCAGTAGTTGCACCACTGTCGATTACGAAAGGAGCTTTAATGCTGCTCACGAAATCTGCACCAGGTAAAGCAGTACCGTTACCGAATTTATAAGTTAAACGAACCGGTTTAGAAGTAGCATTGATCAGCGGCGTATTATCTCTTTTAAATAAACCGGCAGAAAATACCACATCTGTAGCAGGTTCTGCTCCGTTGTTACCTCCAATGAATTTCACCATCGCCGGCTGATCCAGGATGGTTACTTCACCTTTGGATTTAGTAAGATACAGTTCTGATGCATCCAGCACTTCTACGTGGAAAGACTCTTTGCCTTCCAGCAGGTTATCGCTTTTTACAGGAATCTGTATGGTTTTGGAAATAATAGCACCAGCGGCGAATTCAGAAGGTACAAAGGAAATAGTTCCTTCGGTAACATCGAAGTCAGCTGCACCGGCACCACCTTTATGCGGAATAGTTTTATAATGAACGTTAACGGGTGTACGAACACCGTTACTCCTTAAAAATCCGGATAAAGTAATTGTCATGGTTGCATTAGATAAACCATTCAGAGGCTCAGAAACAGCGATATCGTTAATAGATACACCATGACTGATCTTAATGATACGGTTGCCATCTTCGTCACCACCACCCGCTGCAATGATTTCGCCGGAAGGGCTCATCAGCAGGGAAGCCAGACTTGTTTTAGCATCGTATTTACCCAGTTGTTTATCAAACATCATTTCACCATCAGGAGTCAGTTTAATCATGCGGTAGCCATCTTTGGCAACTACGCAGATCTCATCATCTTCGGTGAGTAACAGGTGCTGGAAAACAGAACCCAGGTTTTTGTTTACCACTGCGGTTCCATCAGGAAGCAGTTTTACAATTTTACCGGTGTTG
This sequence comes from Chitinophaga sp. 01L420, assembly GCF_056399985.1. Lineage (NCBI taxonomy): Bacteria > Pseudomonadati > Bacteroidota > Chitinophagia > Chitinophagales > Chitinophagaceae > Chitinophaga > Chitinophaga sp. 01L420. The sequence continues at coordinate 9,134 of NZ_JBFTSK010000015.1, read as the reverse complement.
TTGCTAACGTTACCGCCGGCAGCCACCACCTTTCCATTTTTGCCTACTTCCAATGCATATAAAGCAGCATCAGTTTCTTTATTAAACAACTCTGTTCCATCAGGACGCAGTTTAACAATACGGCCTTTATCTTTTTCTTCTGCGCAGGCAAAGATCTGACCCAGGTCATTTACTTTGATGGCATTGAATTTACCGTCAACAGTACTGTATTCCTTGTCAAATACTACCTGACCTTCCGCATTCACTTTCGCGATGCGGCTGGCGTTGCCGGTACCATAAGCGCCACCGCCCATAGCCAGTACAGCACCATCTTCCAGCAGTAACATTTTTTCGAAAGTAGCACCTGGTTTACCGAAAGAAAGCTCAAATTGTTTTTCTCCCTTACCATCTACTTTTACCATGTAAGCTTTTCCCTGTCCATCACCCACGTCGCCACCTACAGCAACAATGTTTTCATCTTCATCAATCAGCACATTGGTAAATACATTGTGTGCACCAAAACCTTTGTCAAATTCAACTTTACCATCAGCGCTCATTTTGGTGATGCGCGCCTGAGCAGGCTTGCTGCCATCTACGCCAACGGTAATGTAATTACCATGACGATCGGTAATGATCTTTGTGAAATAACCACCCTGACCATTGCCAATACTTTTGTCAAACACCACTTCACCAGTAGCAGACAGTTTGGTAATACGGGCATTGCCATAAGCAATGGTACCACCACCCACTGCCACGAGTTCATTTTTAGGTAATAAAAGCAGATCCTGGTAAGCTACCAGTCCGCCCTTATTCAGTTTGGCATTATAAATAAGGTTTCCTGTTGCAGATAATTTGGTAATGCAACCATTATCTGTTCCGCCGCCGATAGCAACAATCGAGTTGTTCTCCGCAATCGCCAGTTTCTTATACTGGTTCTTGGGAGCACTGAAACTCTTGTTAAACACAACAGGCATTTCCTGTGCGAAGGCTTGTGTGCCTACCGCCAGTAAAAGCATTAGTGAAGAAATTTTGTTCATTTGTATTAGTTTGATATACGCAAAAAATAACCGATAAACAATTTATTGAATCCTGACCTCACATCTCCTGTTTACGCCTTGCAGCTGTATGAAGACGTCCCTGTCGTTGTCCAGACTATGCTGTCTCGCTATCCACACCGGCCTGGTAGAGCCGAAGTAATTAATCTTTATTTTATCTGCATCCACTCCCCTGCTCAACAGGCATTCCTGTATGTACACCGCACGGTTCTTGGAAAGCGACAGATTATATCTTTCCGTACCAATAATATCCGTATGCCCGTTCACCATTATAATCCGGTGAGGATTGGCCTTCCATAACTGGAAAATAGAATCCAGCTTGCGCCATTCCTGATCCTGCGGTACATAGGAATTCAGGTCGTAATAAATAAAACCCGGTACTTTCCAAAGTGATTCCAGTGCTTTCATGGCACTATCTTTTGCCAATGTGTAGCTGCCACCTTTTAATGAAGCAGGCATGCTACCCGACTGTTGCCAGCTTACCACCTCCGGACTGCTGTATGCTGCCTGGCCGGTGTGTACGGGTATTGTTGTGGTACTATTGGAAGATGTAGAAGCAGTAATGCTGCTACCCGGATTGGTCGTTTGCCAGGGAATATTTTCAGGAGAACTGTCTGTTATATTGTCGGAATACGCTACCACTTTACGCTCAGGTGTGGCAGCAACGGCAACTGTGGCAACAGGCTTTACAACAGCAGGAACCACTACCGGCTGTTCTGCAGGGCGGTTATCATACTGTTTACTACCTACTAAAGTCAGCTGTTGACGGCTGTCCGTCTGGTTCATAGTATAAGGCACGCTATCGTCGTCTTTTACTGGTTTGCCGGGATAAGGCAGATCCAGTTGTTTCAAAGGATTTTTCTTCAGGTTTAATACATAGATATGATCATTATCATGTGCACCCGAACGATCTGATGTAAAATATAATAACAGCTTGTTTTCATCCAATACAGGATTCAGATCATCAAACTGTGTATTCACAGGATAAGGCAAATGTACGGTACCTTCTTCTGGTTTTTTAGTGTTGATCATAAATATATCCAGTCCGCCAAAGCCCCGAAGACCGTTGGATGAAAAGAATAATTTATCGCCAACAACAAAAGGATACAGTTCATTTCCGTTGGTATTGACGGCGGGCCCCATGTTCACAGGTGCTTTCCACCTTTTGGCTTCCTTGTCCCAGTCAGCATAATAAATATCTGTACCGCCCTGACCGCCAGGCATATCAGATGCAAAGTACAACCGTTTACCGTTAGGTGCAACTGATGGATGCAGGAAAGAATAAGACTCCGTGTTTTTTCCCAGCTTCACCGGCAACGGCTTGCTCCACATATCATGGTCTGGTTGATAAATAGCGGATAACAGCTGCGTGCCATTATTATAGTTGATATAGGAGTTCTTATCATTCTTCACATCCGTAAACCGGTTGGAAGTGTAGATCACCTTTTGTCCGTTCTCAAAGAAAGAAGCCGGCCCTACCTGTAAAACACCCCGCAGACTGTTATTAAATGGCTCTACCCCATCTTCTGAAATCTGGTATAATTTGGAGTTGGTGTAGAAAGACTGCTGTTCATTCTTCTTAATATCATTGGAAAGGAAAACAACATTGTTCTGATACAATGCCAGCCCATATTGATACCCTGGCAGATTTAACCGTAAGCTGTCCACCCGGATATTTTCCATAGAGTCACGGTTAAAGAAGCTGTAGTAGTCCACCAGTGACGCCTGCAGGTTAGTAAAGCGGGCGTTACTTTTATAGTTATTGGCGTATATCGCGCTTATTTCCTGCGCCTTGATCACCCTCCCTGTACGTTTCAGCAAATCGATGTAGTTAGTAACATCGGTCACCAGTACATCTTTTTCCGGTTTGTATAACAATTCATCGTACAGGCTGATCGTTTTTTCAAACTGCCGGGTTTCAAAATAAGTCCTGGCCAGTTGCAACTTGGCCCTACGTAAAAGGTCTTCACTGGTGCCATTATTAATCACTTCGATACACAGTGAGATGGCCCGCTCATATTCTTGTCTTTTGTAAAGACCCTCGGCACGTTTTACCTTAGCCTTACTCCCCAAGCCACCTATTTGAATATGATCCTTTACAAAACTGCAGGAAACAAACAGGGAAACAATGCTCAGAAAAAGTATGAGGGAACAAAAATTAATTTTTCGCATACTATTCTTCATTTTATTATAATTAGAAATAACGTGGCGCCACCACTTTCCACTTCGACCAGGAAAAACGGTAGTTCACCATCAACTCATGCGATACAGTTTGTGCGCCTTTCAGGTTCGACTGCATAGGCGTATCATAAGAATAGCCTATCTGCAGGTTCTTGGTAGCCTGTACCTGTACCAATCCTGTTACTGTTTTTTCTGAACGCCAGGAAGCTCCCAGCCATACCACATTCTTCAACAGCACATTGGCATTCAGATCATACTGGAAGCCCGCCCCTTTCACCTGTCTCAGTAACACATTCGGCTTCAGTTTCACGTCATCATTAATATTGATAAGATAACCGGTTTGCAGATAGTAGTGCGATTCTACCACTACCTTATTCACACTGTTACCCATATCAAAGCTTTTGAACGTAGGAGAGGAAATCCCGRTAAAGAAACGATCGGTAAACAACATAAATCCAAATCCAACATCTGTTTTCCAATAGCTCTGGTTATGTGCAAACGCCGGATCGGTAGTAGATAACGAGCTGTTATCTTCCCGGAACTGCGACATACCACCCTTGATGCCCATGGCCAGGTAAATTTTCTCGTTGAGCTTTACCCGCTGGGAAACATTAAAATTGACAGCCGTTTGTGAGTTCACCGTAATTTTTTCATTCATCAGCGAAACACCAAAGCTGGTGTTAGTGGCTTTAATAGGTGTATAAAAAGAAGCCGTTGCTGTTTTAGGTGCACCATCTACTCCCACCCACTGGTTACGACCCACTGCCGTAAGACTGGAGGATTCGTCCATTGATGGGTAAGCCGGGTTGATGATCATACCGTTGAACATGTATTGCGAATACAGTGGTTCCTGTTGTGCGGCTGCCTGCAGGCAACAGCACCAGCATAAGATAGCAACCCCTAAAGCTTTCATAAGACGCTCTTTCATAGGTATCAGCTTAAATATTTAGTCAAACTCATCTTACTAATAAATTCGTGTATACGTTAACGTTTAATCACAATGAAACCGGTGTAACGCTCTTTCTTACCATCAATGGTTACTTCAATGTTATAGAAGTAAGAACCATCCGGTACATCATTACCTACACTGCCTCCTGCATTTGCACGTCCTTTAAAGTTGTTGGACTTGTTATCGTAGTTCTTCAGTTTAAAGATGGTACCACCCCAACGATTAAATACCACCACTTCGTTGTTTGGATACTTCTCAATGTTTTCGATATACATCACATCGTTACCCAAACCATCATTATTTGGTGAAATAGCAGGATGTACGCGGATCTTACCACTGTTATTGTTGATCGCACGGCCATCTGTGGTGAACTTCTCTACGGAATCAGGTACACCATCACCATCAGAATCAAGATCCAGGAAGTTCGGAATACCATCTCCATCTGTATCATCATCAAACGGATCACCATTGCCATTGATATCTTCCTGTCCATCAGTTAAGCCATCACCATCTGTATCACAGGTTTTGCACATAGCATCATCGTTCAGGATCACACCCGTTGCCTTAAGCGGATTACCTAATACCGGTGTATTCTGGCCGGATGGTACTGATACAGAAGACATCTTCAGGATAAATGTTTCGTTTTGTTCAAACGTAGTATCACCTTTAATATTCACTGCTACCTGTCCGATGGTTTGTAAAGGAGCAATCACCGTTTGTTTGATCGTATTGTCGAAATCAACACCTGGTGTAGCTTTGAAGTCCATATAAGGATAAGATACCCCTTCAGTGGATTCCTCAAAATCATAGTTAACAGTAATCGCACGGGAGCTTTGTCTACTCAACTGTACATTAAACCGCAGTGGTGTATTTTCTCCTTTATTGCCTTCTTTCACACTGAATTTATCAGCGGCAAAAGTCAGCGTCAGCGGGTCATTATCGGTAATGCTTACCCTTGCGGTATCCTTTTCACCCGCTTTGTATACCAGCGTGCTGCTGCCTCCAACGAATGGCAGAATAGCTGTTTTCAAATAACCATCATCATCGTTGATATCATTATCAGCAGCAGTAATAGTGAAAGTATGTTGTTTGGTCAGCGCCGGCATGGTGATCGTAACTATGTTACCATTCACTGTGCCTTCACCAGCGGTAAACGTACGTGCCGCATCCTGGGCTATCTTTATTCTCACCGGTACATCATGTGCAGCGGAAGCTGGCGAAGTAAGCGTAAACTGTACGGCAGTTCCTTCTGCCACACTGGTAGCACTGGCAGATAATTCTACTACCAGGGTATCATTGTCATGTATAATCACATCCGCAGCGGCATTAGCAGACAATGGCCAGGTTACACCAGGAAGCGTACTGCTAACAGTTTTCAGCTGCACGGCTACATTCTCATCTCCTTCTACAATATTATTATCAATAGGCGTTACCGGGATATCCACACCATGCTGACCAGCAGGAATTAATACCGTACCACTCAGTTTCTTATAACGGGTATCCGCTACAGCATTACCTGCTACGGTATAGGCAACCGTCACATCTTTTGTGGCAGACAACTGGGTATCGGTAAACTGAACCCGGAAGGATCCTGCGATAGCTGGCTCGGAAGCATCAGCGGTTTTTGATATCGCCATTTCACGACCCGGTGAATCACTTTCATCATCATGAATATTCAGGCTCACAGTATCACGATCATCTACATCCAGGGCAATGTTTTTGTTAAACCGTTTCATTTGTGCCAGCATCAGGGCTACTTTCACCCGCTCATCTCCTTCAATCACCTTGTTGTCTATCACATTCACGGGAACGGATACACTATTTTGGCCAACCGGTATAACTGCGGAGGTTTGTATCGGTGAAATATTGGTCGTTCCTGCAATGCTGCTTACATAGAAAACTACTTTCACATCTGTGGCAGCGGTGAGGTTAGCTGGCAACTTCACGATATAAGCACCATTGGTAGCCGGTTCTGCAGCATCTTTATCTTTTTGCAGGATCACCCGCATATCCCCTGTTTCAGGAATCAGCACCATACCTGGTTGTGATATAACATATCCGGTAGTTCCCAGCTGCGCAGTAAACTGCAGTTGCTCATCACCCTCCAGTATCTTATCATCCTTCACCAACAGGTGATATACCTGGTTGTGTTCACCGGCAGCAAGTGTTACCTGTGCAGGTACACCACTGTAGTCAGCAGCATCTGCGGTAGATGTTGCATGCCTGGAGATGTTAATAACCACATCTTCTGAAGAAGTAATCTGACTGTTCACAAATCCAACTGTCACATCACTCGTATTACCTTCCTGCATAACGGAGGAGTCTACACGCACTTCCAGTTTCAGGTTGTCCGGATTCAGCCGGGTAGCATCATCAATGGTAACCGACAGCTTATCTCCTTTCATGCCAGGATAATTCTGCGGTGCTGCAGTAATCCATAACAGTTCTGGTTTCTCCAGTATGAAATCTGTTTTTGCCTGGAAGGTAAAGTCCACACCAGGTGCGTTCGCAGGAATGGTAACCATAAGCGGCAGATTATTGATATCACCTGCACCCGCTACCGAAGCAGCATCTATACTTAATGCTACGGTGATAGGTTTGCCGGAAGTAACTCCTGGTGCCAACGCTACGTTCATGGTATAGTTGTTACCTTCCAATACATGTGTACCAGTAGTTACCGCAGTGAGATGTATAAATCCGGTGGCCGGATCATCATGTGTTCTGTCTTTAATAGTGATCGTGGTATCTTTTATAGCAGCCGCACTGAAAACCGGATCTGTAATACTTCCCTTAAACACCACTGTTTCATCATCTTCCAGGATCATATCTTTCGCTGCCTTCAGCACAAATGGATGTGTACCGGTATTTTGTCCTTTTTTGATAAGGATATCATATGGAGAAGGCAATGCGTTATGATCCGAATTGACAGCGGTACTCAGCGTGTTATCCTTATTAATATGTACCACGATGTCCTTACCTGCCTGCAGGTTGTTAGGCAATTGTACACTTAACACAGCTCCCTGCGCGCCATTCTCGTCAATAGCAACCATACTGGTATGAATCAATATATCAGATGGTAAAGGATACTGCGCCGCATCATCCTGAATGGTCAGCGTAGGTATAGCAATAGTATAAGTACTGATGCCATCTGCGGCCGTAGCGGAAAGTGTAATGGTTTCCGGACCTTCTGTGAAATTATCTTTCTTAATATTTAAACCGGTCACCACGCTGCTGCTATCCAATGTTACGGTAGTAGCCAGTGAATAGTCCGGTCCTGCTTCTGCGGTACCTGCTGTTTGTGGTAACTGTATGTGGATAGGGATAGCAGTAGTCACTCCCGCAGGCAAACTAATGGTCACTGCACCATTATCACCTTCTACCAGCGGTGATTTAAAGATATTCACATTCAGCTGCAGGTTAGCCGGATTGGTGCGGGTAAGATCCTTGATACTCAGGCTCAGGTTGTTCACCGTATAGCCATTGGCGGTAGCATTTACTATCAGTGCTTCACTATTCTCCAGCACCTTATCCGCAACAGTTTGCAGTAATTCAAAATCAGCCGTAGTAGTACCATGTGGTAATACAAACGTAGTGGCCGACATCGTATAGTCGTCAACGTTTTTAGCGGTAGTCAGCGCCGGGTCTACTGCCAGATGAATCGTCAGATCCTTGGTAGAAGCATATGGCACGGATACATGCACCATTACTTTATTGCCTTCCGGTATTAAGGTAGCATCCGGTGTGAGTGTAATCTTTCTGGCGCCAGGTTGTGTTTGGGTAAGGTCCTTAATATAAATGGCGGTGTTGGTAGCAGGCATATTCACATCACCTTTGTTACCCTCTACGATAATGGATCCTTCATCATCCAGTATTAAATTGGTACTGGTAGTGATAGGTGCCGTAGATCCGGCGGCAGTGTTATTGGCGATCGTAACAGTAGCAGGAATACTACTATGACGACTATCAGCCACGGTAGATAAAAGCGCACTCTTATTAAGATTTACTACCCAATTCTTACCGGCTTTCCAGCCATTCGGTAAAGTAGCGGTAATCACTGCACTTTGTCCTTCGTTTACGCTATCCGGTACACTGCTCAGTTTGATGGAATCACCGGCAGGGAATGGGTACTGCGCATCTTTGATCGTCAGATCAAGCCTAGCTGGTGCAAAGGTATACACCGTGTTATAAACGTCACTGATCGCTGGACTCACATGAATATCTTCTACATCTTCTACAAAAATATCACTGGCTACTTTCAGTTCAGCAGCACCGGAAGCACCGGTAAAGCTGGTATCTGTTGGCAGACTGTAATCGGTGCCACGGGTAGCGGCGCCTGTAGATGGCAGACTTATCTTAATAGGTATTTCCGTACTCACACCAGCAGGTAAACTAAACCCAATCTGTTGGGTATTGCCTTCCGGCATGCCGGCAGCAGGTGGCGTGAATGTAATCTTCGTTTTAGTCGCATCTCTGCGGGTAGCATCATAGATCTTCAGTTGCGCATCTGTTACCATGTAACCACTGGCGGCACCGGAGATATTCAGTTGCTCATCTTTTTCTATGATCTGATCTGCAATCGCTTTAATCACTGCGGCGGTAGTAGTAAATACTGCCGTGTCTTTCGGAAATACGATAGATGTTTGCAGGTATTGGAAATCAGTTGCAGCAGCTTCTGTACCAGCCACTTTCGTTGTTAAGGTAATGGTCACTGGTCTGGCAGAACGGTAACCAGCTGGCAGTGACATTTTGAACGCGGTACTGTTGCCTTCATTTAATGTTGAGCTATCTGGTGTCAGTGTCAGTTTCTTCTGCGCAGGGTCCGTGAGATCTTTAACATAAATATGGGCGCTGGTAGCAGGCATATTTACATTGCCTTTATTACCATCTACATTTAAAAGCCCTTCATCATTAAACACCTTATTGGTCAATGTCTGAATAGCGGTGGCATCGCCATGATCCGCTCCGCTGGC
>NZ_JBFTSK010000014.1:0-147295 GCF_056399985.1 Chitinophaga sp. 01L420 | reverse complement strand
AGGTGGGGGTAGAAAGCATGCCGGATAAAAGCGCCTTTCCTGCTGGCGATGCCAAAGCGCCGGGATGCGCGGCGGGTAGCAGCCGTTTGCTGCACGCTTTGCGGCATGGAGCGCAGGAAGTAGTTGCCATTGCGCTTATACCCAATGAGCGAACCGAGTTTTCCCGTAAAGGGAATGATAGACATTTGTTTTGCCATGGTAGATAATTTTGATTACTATAAATATAAGATAATTCGGGGAACGTGTTTGCGGTATAGGTTGCAGATTAGCTAAAGGGAGTGTAATGGGTATTATATAATATTCAAGGATAGTGCCTTGGGGATTTGAGAATGACAAATGGGAGTGCATGGGCATTCAGAGCATATTGAAAAAAGATATTCCCCCGTTTTCAAACTGATCCATTATTTTTAACCATCCTGGTTCTTTAATAGTTGTGCAATTCTACACTTCATTTGCCCTTTTAATCAACTCGCGGATTATACTTAATTTCTGGAAACATTCTTTCAACAACAGGTAAAGCATGAAGCATATTATTTTATCTCTTATTCTATTAAGTTCAGTGAGTGTATTTTCTCAAACCGGACAATATGTTAAGGACATGAAAAATGGATGTATGATATGGAGTGATGAATATTCACCTAAGGATAGTATGATGTGGACCGGTGCTTGTAAAAATGGCTATGCTTTCGGAAATGGGGTGTTGCGGTGGTATCAAAATCATACATTAGTTGTTACTTATACCGGGGAAATGAGGCATGGCAAACTCAATGGCAAAGGTAAATATGAGATTATCGGCTACGCTACTTTTGAGGGTAGTTTTATTGATGGGGTTTTAAATGGAAAGGGCGCTGCATATTACAGTAACGGGGGAAAGATAATTGGAAACTTTGTAAATGGTGATTTTTTAAATCTGGACGATAAATATTTAGCGATACTTAGAAAACAATATCTGGATATTAAAGACAGCACTGAAATTTATGGTAACGACAATGGAAGCGATAAACTTTTCTATTATATGCTTATTCCTAACAGGACTATAAAAGCCGTTTTAGTGCTGTTTCCTTCCACGGGCGAAACTGTTGAAAATGTGATTAGTTGCAATAAAGAACTGATACAGCAAGCCTATAAAAATAATATTTTACCAATTGTTGTAAGCGCCAATTACAATAAGCCCCTGGAAAGTGATCAAATGGTGATGCAATTCTTTGACGCTGTTTTTAAAGAACTTGTACTGAAGTTTAATGCTCCGAGAGATAAATTTATTTTATGCGGGCTTTCTCTTGGAGGTGAAAACGCATTACAATACACAGAAATGTCAAGAAACAAGAAATATACTACTTATATCAAGCCGCTTGCTGTAATTGGTGTTGATCCGCCTGTTGATATGGTAGACTTATATAATGGGGCGAAAAAATCTATTATAAAATATGAAAAGGAGGGGTCAAATTTATCAGAAAGCAAAAAACTCGCTTTAAATGAAGACCGCTTTATAATAGACGGCTTTACTAAACTTTATGGTGGTTCTCCGGAAGAGTTTCCGGATAAATATATTGAAGGCTCTCAGTTTTCAAGAAATAGAGAAGATGGAGGCAATGCAAAATATTTAATTGATGTACCTGTGAGATTATATTGCGATCCCGATATAGTTTGGCAACTTAAAAATAAAAGCAGGGACTATTATGATATGAATGCTGCCAACCTTTCTGCCATGACAAATTTTCTCATGCAAAATGGAAATACAAGCGCTGAATTTATACCTGCTATAGGAAAAGGTTTTAGAGTTGACGGAAAAAGGCATCCACATTCCTGGTCTATTGTTGAACCTATTAACTGTATCAGGTGGATTTTAAATCTTGCAAAATAAAAGGTTAACGAGGGATTACTTTGATTATAAATTAGGTAGTATAACTGTGTCAACGTTGGATGGGAAGGGATTCTAAGTTTTTCCGGGAATCTGATGAGAGGCCTGAAGCGTGAAAATAGTATAAATCATTGAACTATGATCCGCCTGCAAAATTCAAAGTGCCGCTGGTCAATTACATTTTTATAACTTGATTTTTTAATTATTTTTACGTTTCAACTAAAATCGGGGTGCAAATTTGTCGCGGAAATCATCTAATAATGAGTATCAGCTTTTGCAGGGATTGACTTCGGGCGATACGTTGCATTATTCTTATATCTTTAAAGCGTATTATAGCGCGCTTTGCCACTACGCCGAAACGATCATCGGTGAGCCTGGGCATGCGGAAGATATTGTGCAGGACGTTTTTGAAAGATTATGGCAGAAGCCATATGCCTTTGAGGACCTCCGGCATCTGAAGGATTTCCTGTACAAGGCTACACGTAATGCGGCCATCAATTTTTTGAAAGGGGCGCAGCATAGCAAGGAACGCCAGGCTAAATTTCTCCACGAGCAGGAAGAGTCGACCACATCAGAGGACCTGGACATCATCCGCATGGAGGTTTTCAGGGTGATTTACCGCGAGATGAGCAACCTGCCCGAGCAATGCGGGAAGATCGTCCGTATGAGTTACATTGAAGGGCTGAAGAACGAACAGATCGCCGAAATCCTTTCCATTTCTCTCCAAACGGTTAAAAATCAGAAAACCAGGGGCATGAAGCTGCTGAGAATGCGCCTGTCGCCGGTTGTAATTACCTTATTCCTATTGTTTTCCCCCCACTCATAATTTTTTTTCGATTCCTTTAGTACGATCGTAATACCGTGTTGTAATAACATAAACACATTAGACATGGCGTCTTCTTCAAACGATCCATTTATTATTGCATCGCTTATTTCCCGGTCGCAACAGGGCCTGCTTACGGCCGACGAACAGGATAAGCTGGATGCGTGGATCGCTGCCAGTGACGAACACCGGCAGTTATGGATGGAATTGAACAATCCCGCTGTACAACAGGAAAACGTGCGCGCTATGGCCAGGTTTGATGAAACTGCTGCGCTGGAACGTTTTCTTTCCAACAAACCTGCAACATCAAACGTACGCCGCATGTGGCGCGTTCAAACATGGAAATGGGCGGCTGCAGTGCTTGTACTGGCGGTCGGCGTATCCTCTTATTTCCTGCTGACACATCGTGCGCAAAATGGTGATCGGTTTGGCCGGGCATCCGCGCAGCAAGACATTGCACCGGGTAAAAACGGCGCCATCCTGACACTGGCAGATGGTAAGCAACTGGTGTTAGACAGTTTGGGTGAAGGAAAAATTGCTACGCAGAACGGGACGCAAATTTCGCTGAACAATAACCAGCTTAAATATGATGCCAGCGCCGCAACAGATGGGGCGGCCCTTAATACCATTACCACACCTAAAGGTCGCCAGTACCACGTTGTTCTTCCTGATGGAACGGAAGTATGGCTGAATGCAGCATCTTCTGTACAGTATCCGGTCGCTTTCAAGGGGCGGGRGCGAAGGGTGAAAATCAGCGGGGAGGTTTATTTTGAAGTAGCCGCCAAAAGCTGGCAGCCCTTTGTGGTGGAAACCGATCAGATGAAACTGGAAGTACTGGGTACTTCATTTAATGTGAACACGTACAACGATGAAAAAACAATCCGCACAACACTGTTGACCGGTGCTGTGAAAGTAACGCCTGCACATACCACGCAGCCCAAAGTGCTGGTGCCCGGCCAAACAGCGGTTTTAAGCAAACCTGATGCATCAACGGAGGCTACGCTGACCGTAACGGAAACGCCTGATCCGGATAAAATTATCGCATGGAAAAACGGCCTGTTTAATTTCGACGGCATGGATTTATACAGTGTCATGCGCCAGCTGGAAAGATGGTACAATATAGAGATAGAATACGTTGGAAAACCAGAGAATGTAATCTTCAAAGGGAAAATGCATCGCAATACCAATCTGTCTGATGTATTAAAAGTGTTGGAAACGATGGATGTTAATTTGGAACTGAAAGGGAATGTTTTGTATGTAAGATAGCTATAGTAACAGACGTTGCTTAAACGAAACCGGAAGTGCTTGCGACACTTCCGGTAGATGTTCAAGTAAGGTAATCATCACAATCAGGTTAAAGACTGCTTATTTATTCACTTAAACGCTCCGTCCCTTATGAGAGGGGCGGTTGATGCAAAGCTATGCTAATTATTTCTTATTGCATACGGGTTCCCTATGAACGGAAACGTAGCTCAACCAAATCGCTGTTAGTAATGAGACTAACATTCTTTCTTCTTACCGCTGCCCTGTTGCAGGTATCTGCCAGAGGCCTGTCGCAGACCATCAGCTTTAACGGTAAAAACGTTGCACTGGAAAAAGTTTTTGCAGCTGTAGAATCGCAAACCGACTATGTTTTCCTGTATAAGGCGACCGCCTTATCGGTAGCAAAACCGGTCACCATCAATGCCAAGGCAGTGGACCTGGGCATCTTTCTCAACAAGGTATTCGAGCATCAGTCGTTGACCTACAAGATCATCGACAAAAACATTCTCGTATCCCAGAAGGAGTTCAAACTGGCAGTAGGCAACCAACCCGTTGATACGGTGCCGGTGAAACCCGACTTGATAAGCGTTTATGTCTACGCTCCCGGCTATACGCCGTTGGGAAGTGCTACTATTAGCAATCTTACTGACAAAAAGAACTATCTGACCGCAGGAGACGGGTCGGTCATGGTTCCGGTAAGGTTGGGCGACCAGATGCGGATCAGCTATATCGGGTATGTGGACCATTTATTTAAAATAACGGAACCGACTATTGCCGGCAGAGCGTACAACACAGAGATGGTGCTCTCCACCAACAAACTGGATGAAGTACAGGTCACGGTGTTGGGTACTACCAATAAAAGAATCGGTACCGCGAATATCGCTACGGTGAAAGCCAGTGATATTGAAAGAGAACCTGTCGTAAATGTGCTGGATGCGCTCGCAGGCCGTGTCCCAGGCCTTCGGATCAGCCAGTCGGCCAACACGGCAGGGACCAGGAAGGTAGAGTTACGCGGACGGAATGTGCTGAGCGAAAGCATGTATACAGATCCGCTGTATGTGGTGGATGGATTACCGATTGGTACTTTATCTGTTAATCCATTTGGTGCGGATGTACCTGTGAGTGGCGGTTATTCGCCTTCCGAAAACCCGTTGTTCATGATCAATCCCCTGGATATTCAAAGCGTGGATGTGCTGAAAGATGCGGATGCCACCGCGTTGTACGGCTCGAGAGGTGCAAACGGCGTAATCCTAATCACTACCAAAAAGGGAAAGCCGGGTCCTACCAGGTTTAATGTAAACTATTCCAAAATTTTTTCGGGCGTGCAGCGGTACATGGATCTGATGAATACCGAAAAGTACCTGGCGATAAGAAAGGAAGCCATGCTAAATGACGCCGCTGCTCTTACCAGGGATAATGCCCCGGACCTCACGATCTGGGACCAGAAAGCCTATACCGACTGGCAACGCCTCTTTTACAAAAATGCGCAGTCGGATGATGTACAGCTGACAGTGGAAGGGGGGCTGTTGATGAATACCTACCGTGTCAGTGTGGGATATACCTCTACAACAGAAATGTACAACCTAGGCAAGGGGAACGATCGTTTAACGGTGGGATTGTCTTTCAACCATCGCAGCCCGAACGGCAAGCTGATGGTGGATCTTTCTTCCGCCAGCGCCTATACCAACAATGAAAGCGGTGCTTCGATGACCGTTTTCTCGCTGCCGCCCAATGCACCAGGGATGTATGATGAGAACGGGGAATATAATTTTGTCCCGTACAGGACCCAGTCCAGGAGCAATTATCCCTTCGAGGGTATTAAAAACTGGGGTGAGAATCAAACGCTGAGAAGTCAGACCAATGTAGGTTTTACCTATGAAATAGTCAAAGACCTGACGGCGGGCGTTAGCCTGAGCGGGGAATTTTTCTCCAATAAAACCGGCTCTTTTATGCCTAAAGCCGGGAAAGATCCCTTGTTCTCTCCCATGAGCATGGCATTTTTCGGTACAGGCTCCGGAAAGAGCCTGCTGGTAAGGCCAAATATCAACTATGTTAAACTGTTCGGCGACGCCAAAGTATCTGTATCAATGGCGGCAGACTATAGTTACGCCGATCAGGATGCGGTAACCGTAATGGCGATGATGTTCTCCAACGATAACCTGATCAGAAGTTATTCGAATGCCCAGGTGGTGCAAACCATGAATAATTATGCCCAGCAGAAAGTAGCTTCCCTGCTGGCAACGGTTTCCTTCGACTGGGGAAGAAAGTACATCGTTAACTTAAACGGCAGGAGAGATGGCTCGTCGCGCTTTGGTAGCGGGACTCGTTACGGGAACTTCGGATCARCAGGGGTTTCGTGGGTTTTATCTAATGAAGAATGGTTTAAAAATGCTAACATGGATTGGTGGTCGTTTGCCCAGGTCAGATCTACCTATGGTATTACGGGTAATGCCAATGTGGGCGATTACCAATACCTCTCGCGCTGGTCGAACATTCCATCGGGTTCCATGGAAAAATTGCCGGACTACGACGATCAGACCATTTATACACTCATACAACCCGTTAACCAGAAATTCAGCTGGTCCAGCGCCAGCAAGTTTGAGGTGGGCGCCAGGATGGGATTTTTTAACAGCAGGGTGAACATAGATGGTAGCTTCTATATCAACCGGGATGGAAAGCAGTTGACAGATATTCCCACGTCGGCATTCACTGGTTTTCCTTCTGTGGTAGGCAACTGGCCCGCTGTTATCCGTAACAAAGGGGTGGAGCTGATGTTGGATGCAATGATCCTGAGTACGAATACCTGGGGGGTGACCGCAAGTTTCCAGATAAGTAAGAACAATAATACGCTGGTGGCTTTCGAAGGACTGGAAAATTCTCCCTACAAGGATATGTACAGGATCGGCGCCTCTGTAACTGCTAAGTCCTACACGCATTATATCGGTATCAACCCGCTGAAAGGAACACCTGAGGTGGAGGATTATAATGGAGATGGGGGCAAATCCCTTGGAATGAACTCGAATTTTCCAGACGTGGCGCTGGACGATCATTACCGGGTGATTGATCTGAATCCTAAATATTTCGGAGGGATGGGTTTTGGGGTAGACTTTAAGAAGAGATTGTCACTGAAGGCAAGATTCAGTTTCGAGAATTCCCTGGTCGAGGATAAGTTGAGTAATGCTGGGTATGGAACTATGTACAACACGGTGCTGTATGAGGATGTCGAAAACAGGCACTGGAAGCAACCAGGCGACAAAGCCATCTACTCAAAGTATTCCTCCGTCAACAGCGGTATGCTTTTCGGATCGGATGCCTACTATGCGAAAGGCGCTTATCTGAGCCTGGACAATCTTAGTCTGTCGTACATGCTGCCGGAAGCATGGTTAAAGAAGGTACGCATGAAGCAGGGAACGATCTCCCTGAACTCATCAAAGATTTTCAAACTCTCGCAATACAGAATGTCGGATGTTGAATTGGGCACTACGCCGCAGATCAGAAGGATTGCCGCTAACCTGAGATTAAGCTTCTAAAATCAATCGTATGAAAAGAATTGTTTTCAATATAATCGCAGCGGGTGTTTTATTGTCAGGCCTGCTGGTAACGGGTTGCAATAAATTGCTGGATATAAAAGACCCGGTAAATTCGATTACTACCAACCAGGTTTTCCAGAGCGACGATCAGGCCGCCGTTGCGCTCAATGGGTTGTATTCTTATCTGATCAGTGGAGGAGTACAGGAAGTTAATTCGCATGGGCAGCTGGGCAATGATTTATACAGTGCCGGAGGAATTACGCTGTCGGCCGGGCATTCGGCGGATGAATTATATAACCCCGCGCTTAGTGGGAACTACGACTACTATGAGGAAACAGCCGCCAGGATTACATTGCTGAAGCTAGGGCATTCCCAGAAATTATGGAATACTGCCTATAAGGGGATTTTCAATGCCAATGCACTGATAGAAGGAGTGAAAGGGGCTACCTCAAAAGAGTTGACGCAGGCTTACCGGAAACGGGTGCTGGGCGAAGCATTGGCAGTAAGGGCCATGGGATATTTCTACCTGGTAAACCTGTTCGAAAAAATTCCACTCGCCTTATCCATCGATTATAATGATACACAAAAACTCCCTTCTGCCAGCCCTGACGCCGTATACCAGCAAATCATCAACGACCTGGAAGAAGCGTCGGGGTATCTTTCCGAAAATTACGATGGCAATAACACCGAGCGTATCCGGATCAATAAATGGTATGTGAAGGCAATGCTGGCAAGGGTTTACCTGTTTGCCAAAAATTATGAAAAAGCGTGGCAGCAGGCGAACGATGTGATCAGCCAGACAGATTTGTTTAAACTGGAAAGTCTGAATAACGTGTTCAGGATATCCAGCCGGGAAGTTATTTTCCAGTTGAAGCAGAGCAACACCGTGAATTCGCGGGGCAATGCCACGCCTGAAGGATACTCCATGACAGGCCGGTACCTCACGCCCTTGCTAATGAATGCTTTTGAAGCAGGCGATAACAGAAAGACGGCATGGACCGCAGCTATCGGTGGCGGCAGTTCATCTACACCTGCCGGTTTTTCTCCGGCCAAGTACAAGATCAATTCCCTCAACTTTGTGTTCGGAGGGGACAGGTCCGAGTGTTATGTAGTGATGCGGCTCGCGGAAATGTACCTGATAAGGGCGGAAGCGAATATGTTGCGAAGCGCAGCCAATAAAAATGCGGTGATCGATGATCTGAATGCCATCAGGGGACGTGCCGGATTGAGCGGTCTGTCCTATACTTTAACCGATCAGCAGGTAAGGGATGCCATTGCGCAGGAAAGGCGCATAGAGTTGTTTGCGGAATGGGGACATCGCTGGCTCGACCTGAAAAGGACGAATAAGGCAACGGAGGTACTTTCGGCGATAAGTTACAAACAGCCGTGGAGTCAGCACGAGTTGCTATATCCCATTCCTCCGGATGAAATACTCAAGGGAAACCAACTCTCCCAGAATATCGGCTACTAGCAAAAATGATCACCATATAAATCAAGAAAGATGTTTCAATTCAGCTATAAAAGATGTTTCAAAGCGTGCGTGTTAGCGGGTGGTATACTGATATTCGGTATTTCCTGTAAGAAGGAATTACCGGCAGAGATATTTCCGGCGTCTTTGACGATTGTGAATGGCATTAACGACACCACCTCCTTCCTGTTGGCCTATTTAGGAAACTCACAACCCAAATTCTACAACAGGCTGGCTTATATTAGCAATGGCAACTCCCTTGAATATGGGACCGATAAAATGGACCAACCGCTTACGCTGTTCAGAAACTACGATACACTCCAACCCAGTAAAGCCTTCCTGAAAACCAGTCTGAAACTAGAGCAGGGTGGGATTTTTACGCATTTTGTATATGGTAGCCCAACGGACGTGAAACAAAAAACCGTTAAGGAACAACTTCCTTCCCGTAGCGTGAATGACAGTGTGGCCCACCTTCGGATTATCAATCTTTTTGATAACAGACCGATAGATGTTTTGCAGCTGGAGCCAGTACCGGGAACCATGGTCGTTAATCTCGCCTATGAACAACTGTCCGGTTTTATAAAGGTTCCCGTTAACGCATCTGTCATGAATTTCCGTTTCGAAGTGAGAGATCATGCAACAGGTGTTAAGTTAGCCACCCTAACTGAAGGAAATATTCCCCCGGGTTCTACTATGCTGAATACCTCATGGCTGTTTAAGGCACGTACGATGGTGGTYACCGGAAAGTGGACCGCTGAGGGTGATTTTTTGGCCAGGGCAAAAAGTATCGGTCATTTTTAATCCAATTTTTAAATCATAAGCAACATTATATGCAGCCTATATTAAAGGTGGAAAACCTGTCGCATAAGTATGCCAGTTCCTGGGCCATACGCGAAATAAATTTTGAGATCAATGATACCGGTGTGATAGGATTGCTGGGTTCCAACGGAGCGGGTAAGTCTACCACGATGAATATCATCTGCGGCACCCTGCTGCAAACGGAAGGCAATGTTTCCATCAATGGATTGAACATCAAAGATGATCCTATTGCATATAAGAAACAGATCGGTTTTTTGCCACAGCAGGCGCCCCTGTATATGGATTTTACCGTGCAGGAATACCTGGAGTATTCCGCGCAGCTAAGGTTGATGGATAAGCGCCTGATTAAAAGTGCAGTGGATGAAGTACTGGAGAAAACGTCCATTACGCAGATGAGGTCACGCCTTATAAAAAATCTGTCGGGTGGATATCGCCAGCGGGTAGGGATTGCGCAATCCATCATCAATAAACCCAAAGTGGTGATCCTCGATGAGCCCACCAATGGTCTCGATCCCAACCAGATCATTGAAGCAAGGAAACTGATAAAAGAAATTGCGAAGGACCGGGCGGTATTGTTGTCGTCGCATGTATTGTCCGAAATTAACCTGCTGGCCAGAGAGATCATCATGATCGAAGCCGGGCAGGTGGTGTTTTCTGATACCCTCGATGCTTTCAATAATATTCTCCAGCCCAATACCATGGTGGCCAGAATGCTCCATATGCCTGCGCCGGAAGAATTGATGGCAATAGAAGATGTACAAAAGGTAGAGTTGCTGCCGGATCACAAATGCCGGATCTGGTTCCAGCCGAACGACGATCTGGCGGAAAGAATAGTGAAGAAGAGTGCTGAGAAAAACTGGCGACTCACTGCTATTCACACAGAATCTTCCGGTATGGACGATGTATTCAAACAATTATCATCAAATTCTTCTTCAATCTTACAATAATGAAAGTAGTTTTTAATATAGCGCGGGCGGAATTACGATACTTTTTCTTTTCGCCGATCGCATGGTTTATACTGATTTTATTCCTGATGTCCAGTGCGGGCATCGTCATGGGAAACCTGGCGGATACTGCAGTGCAGCAGGACGCCATGCTGGAGTTGCAGGGCGATGCTTTCAGCGGGTTCCTCAATATGCCCCTGACCAAAATGGTGGTCGGTAAGGGACTCGATACGGTGCTGATGATCTTCTTTTTGTACATTCCGTTGTTGACCATGGGCGTCATCAACCGTGAATATGCCGGAGGAACCATTAAGCTGCTTCATTCGTCGCCGGTGAAAACACGGCAGATCATCCTTGGCAAGTTTCTGGGTGTGTATAGTTTTGTATGTCTGATGATCCTGATTTTCCTGGTGGAGCTGATCGTATTGACCTTTTCTATTAAGCATGTAGAGTTCCTGCATATCCTATCAATGGTGTTGGGCTTCTTTTTACTGGCGGCCATGTATGTGGCAGTAGGGATGTTTATTTCCAGTTTAACTTCGTACCCGATTGTTGCCGGGATCGGAACATTTGTGGTGCTGATACTGTTCTCCACTTTAGGTATGATGTTCCAGGGAACGGATTATGTGCGGGATGTCACTTATTTTCTTTCCAGCTCGGGAAGGGTAGATAGCTTTCTGGGTGGCCTGATTACCACAAAGGACCTCGTTTACTTCTTCAGTATTACTTCCCTTTTTATCATCTTCACCATCATCAAAACGAAATCCGTTACTGAGTCGAAGTCATGGCGTGTATCGGCAGGCAGATACCTGACGGTGTTCGCGATAACGGTGGTGGTACTCGTTGTTACCTCCGTGCACGGGCTGATCGGCTATTGGGATGTGACGAGAGGCAAAACAAATACACTGCATGAAAATACCCAGGGCGTATTGAAGCAGCTGGACGGATCGCCGCTGAAAGTAACGCTGTATACGAACCTGTTAGGGTATAATCTGACCAATGGCGTACCTACCGCGCGCAATAAGTACCTGTGGGACTTCTGGGCCAGGTACCGCCGCTTTTATAATAATATGGAGTTTGAGTATGTGTATTATTATGATGTGAACGATGGAGACAGCTCGCTGTTTCAGACGTTCCCGGGCAAATCGCTGGCGGAAATCGCGGAGAAATATGCGGAAATGAATAAAACCGACCTCTCTATCTATAAAACACCCGCAGAAATCAGGAGCCTCATCAACCTGGAGTCGGAACCGAAAGGCTTATTGATGCAGGTGGAGTATAAAGGGAAAAAGACGTTCCTGAGAACGTTCGTGGACCCGGAGGTTTTTCCAAGTGAGAGACATGTTTCCGGCAGCCTGTTGCGTTTAATGAATGATACAACGCCCACGTTTAAATTTTTGACAGGGCACTATGAGCGTTCACCTCTTAAGTCCGGCGAACGGGAATATGGGAACCATGCCATCAATAAATCATCGAGGAATGCGCTGATTAATATGGGATTGAATTTCGACACCATCCCGGCTGTGGGTGCCGGTAGGTTTACGCCAGAAGATGTACTGGTGATATCCGATCCGAAATCAGTATTGGATAAGGGCATTATCGATAGCGTTAAACAGTATATCGACAGAGGGGGAAATGCCATGTTCTATTCCGAACCAGGCAAGCAGTTTATCATGAACCCGATTCTGAACCATGTGGGGGTAAATGCGGATGAAGGCATCCTTGTAGAGCCAAACCCGCAGGATATGCCGCACAAGTTTGCCGGATTGATTGCGAAGAAAGGTATGGACATGGCGGATGAGCCAAAGTTTTTCTTAGTCAAAAACGGTGTCGGCAATTTCTGCGCTACCGCTATCACCGGCGCGAGTGTATTAAGCTATTCTGATACCACCGGATTTAAAGTAGAACAAATTACCACGGTGCACAACAATGCAAATACCTGGGTAGAAAGAGGCATGCTGGTAGTGGACTCCGCAGCGCCTATATTCAATAGCGCGGAAGGGGACTATAGGAGGGAAGCCCCTTATCCTGTAGGCTTGCAGCTTACCCGAAAAATCGGCAACAAATTGCAGAAGATCATTATTTCCAGCGATGCAGACATGATGTCTTCTGCTAAAGGAGACGGAAAGGATTATGGCAATGCGTTTTACAGCTACACGGTGGATAACAGGTTCCCGGTTTACCATAATTTCCCGGTGCCTACGGATATATGGCTGACGATCAAAAAGGCCCCGGCTAAGACATTGAAGATGGTGCTTCAATATGTTATACCTGCCCTGATACTGGTTGCTGGTATCGTGATATTGATAAGAAGAAAACGCAAATAGCGGGTACTTTCATTGTTTTATAAAAAGTATAATTATGTATTTGCAGACAGATTTGCAGACGATGGATGATCTGCGCTTGTTTTCGAAAGCAGACACACAGGGTATTTTCGATATTTATAATCATTCATTTACCCGTGGCGGGCAAACCATTATGGAAGCCATGTTCAGGAAACCGCTGAACAACAGGGAAGCGATCATCAAACGGATCAATACCATTGCTGCTTTTGTGAAAATGAAGACCACCTTTCCTTTCGACGGCGCCATGCTGGACCAGGCAGAGAAGTACATCTCTTTTGACGATAACCCGGATGGCGGAACAAAAGTCGCGCTTAGCGAGAAGGAAGTACAGAATGGGATTATGTCGATCATCGATCTATTCCATACGCTCAAACAGTACCTGGAATCGGCGGAAATGGCAAGTGTGAAAGAGCTGGGGGAAGAACGGTTGGCGGCTATCGGGGTGTTGAATGATCCGGCTTTTATACCGGTATTTAACGAAAAACCGAATGCCAGAATTTCATTCGCCGCTGTTACAGCTTTTGATGTGTTGATCCGTAATAAGGAGAAAAGGAAAGTGCTGCAACTACTGCATTTTATTTATCATATCGATGTATATGTTTCCGTGGCGCAGGTTACCCGGAAACATAACATGATATTCCCGGTAGTACACCCGAAAGGGACCAGTATTTTAAAAGTGGATGGTGTATACCATCCGCTTTTAAAAAACGCGGTGGCCAACAGTCTCCATATGGCGCCTTCCCGTAACCTGGTTTTTCTTACAGGCGCCAACATGGCCGGGAAGTCTACCTTCCTGCGTTCGTTCAGCACCGCCGTTTATATTGCGCACATGGGCTTTCCGGTAGCAGCAGCGGCCATGGAATTTTCTGTGATGGACGGCGTATATACCACCATCAACCTGCCCGATAACCTGGGCATCGGGGCCAGTCATTTCTACGCAGAAGTGTTGCGTGTGAAAAAAATAGGGCAGGAACTCAGTGAAGGAAAATCACTGTTTGTATTGTTCGACGAATTGTTCCGGGGTACGAATGTGAAGGATGCGCTGGAAGGAACACTGGCTGTTTGTAATGCATTTACCAACCGGACAGACAGTAAGTTCATCATCTCCTCCCACATCATTGAAGCAGCAGACGAGTTGCGGAAAAAAGAAAGCGCTGCGTTTTACTTTCTTCCCACCGTGATGAAAGGACCGGTACCTGAATACACGTATACCCTGGAGGAAGGTGTTACCAACGATAAGCACGGAATGATCATTATTAATAACGAAGGTATACTGGACATTCTTAAGAAGGGAAACAAAGGCGGAAAAAGGTTAAATAAGCAATTATGAGTTTTAAAATAGATCGCCAATCGATAGGAGAGCTGAACCTCATGGGGAAATTCCGTCAGGGCTCCGTATACTTTTTATTCAATAAAGTGAAAACACGGATCGGGGAGAAACTGATGGATGAAATGTTTTCCCATCCGCTAAATGATGCCGCCGTCATCAATCGGCGCGTATCGATTTTTGAGTTTTTCGAAGAGAAAGGTGTTGCATTTCCTTTTGAAGCCGACCAGGTTTCCCTGATGCGGGAATATATTGATACTACGGCAGGAAAATCGCAATGGGCGGTGACGGTGGACCTGCAACTGCAAAAGTTGCTGGCGGGCCTCACGAAAGACGGCCGTTTCAAAAACACGCTACTGCAGTTACAGGCAACGATCGTAACGCTAAAGAAATGTTTTGGACTGCTGGAGTTGCTGAAGCGCGAAAACAGTCCTTTGCAGGATCGTGTGGAAGGCTTACTGGCTATCGTGCAGCAAAAGGACATCCGCAGCATCCTGGACAGCGACATCTACAAGCCGATGTCAACACGAACGGTATCCGAGTATGATTTCCTGTTGCGCAACAGGCACAACGAAGCTATGAAGGACGTGCTGCGATTCATTGCGGAAACAGATGTATACATCGCGGTCAGCAATGTATCGCGCGAGCGGCATTTTTGCTACGCAACGGCGGTGGAGAAAGAAGAAAATGTATTCCATGCCCGAAGTCTAAAGCATCCCTGTATTTCAAAAGCGGTGGGCAACGACCTGCAAATGAAGGAGGGCAGTAATGTCCTGTTTCTCACAGGGGCTAACATGGCTGGTAAATCTACCTGGATGAAATCTATTGGTATCGGTATGTACATGGCGCATATCGGTTTCCCGGTGGCTGCTTCCGAAATGGTGTTTTCAGTACGTGAAGGTATCTTCTCCAGCATCAACGTGGCCGACAATATAGCGATGGGCTACAGCCATTTTTATGCGGAAGTAGTAAGGGTGAAGGATGCTGCGCTGGCAGCGGCTACCGGTGAACACCTGCTGCTGATGTTCGATGAATTGTTTAAGGGCACCAATGTGAAAGACGCCTTTGATGGTACCCTGGCGGTTACGGAAGGCTTCTCCGAATACAACAATTGCCTGTTTATCGTATCTACCCATATCATCGAAGTGGGGGAAGCGCTGAAAGACCTGCCGAATGTGCAGTTCCGATTTATGCCTACTGTACTGGAGGGAAATGTGCCCAGGTACACCTACACTTTACAGGAAGGTATTACCGAAGACCGGCAAGGTATGATGATCATCGAAAACGAGGGAATCATTGCGCTCATCAATAAAATGTAGCCTGGGAGAAACGCCCACCTGATCATATCGCGATATGCCATATTGATTACTGTTTTTTAAAATTACAAATAGCATGAAGCAAATTTTTGCATCAGGGATACTTATGTCCCTACTTTCCACATCAGCCCTGGCCCAGGTACAACCTTTTACCGGATTTACCAGGCAGGATTTGAAAGATGATTTTAAATACGCCGTTGAGTTGTTGAAGAAGCAGCATCCGAATCCTTATAAGTTTGCAGACACCGTGACGTTTAACAGTAAAATGGATTCCCTGATGAACCGGCTGGATAAAGATCCGTCGCTGTTAAGCGCTTTACGGTATTCTCCCATACAGTTATTCAATGATGTGCATCTGAAACTGGATTATGATGAGGAGCGCGTAGTGGACGTATTTTATGGTATTCATCACTTTCCGCTGGCCACTACTACTTTTAAAGACAGGATCATTGTTAATGCCAAAGGAGAAACCATTCCTTTCGGTGCAGAGATACTGAGTATTAATAAAATGCCTGCCGCAAAGCTGCTCAGCGAAATCGGGTATGCCACTTATAGCGATGGCTTCATCAGAACGGGCGCTGATCGCACCGCAACAAGTCTTAGTTTGTTTATCAGCCTCGTTTTTCCGGAAGCCAACAGCTATGAAGTAGTATACAAAGAGCAGGGCGCTAAAAATTCCACTACCATACAGTTGAAAGCAGTAGACGCTAAAACCGGTTACCATAACCGGAGCCTGGGAGAACTGCCCTTTAATACTTTCCTGAAGCGTGGCTATGTAACGAAGGAATACCAGGAAAAGGAATCTACCGCCATCCTCACCGTTCTTACATTTATGCTGGATGAAAATGCCATGTATAAGGAACTGAGCGATTTTTTTGCGCAGGTAAAGAAGCGTAATATCAGCAACGTTATCATAGATATCCGGTCGAACGGCGGAGGCAACCCGAATATGTCTGCGCTGCTGTATTCCTTTGTGGCGTTACATCCGTTCGATAATGTTTTCAATTACCGGACAAAGAATATACAGATGCATGATCCCGAAAACCTGTTAAATGGTTACGGCACCAAAATGGGAGAACCGGAAGTAAAGCAGACCGAAAACTTCCTGAAACAACGGTTTGACTACGACAGCGCGGCAGGATTTTATTATGGCAATGCGCGCCTGACGGAAGGTTCCATTTCCAACTATCCGCCCGATAAGAATAACTTTAAAGGTAACGTGTATGTGCTGATCAGCGGCGGCACGGTAAGCGCCGCCACCTACTTTGCTGCGCTGGTTAAGAATAACAAGCGTGGGGTGCTGGTAGGCACTGAAACCGGTAGCGGCGAAGCATCTACTACAGCGGCATGGTTCAATACCTATATGCTGCCTAAAACGAAAAGCAAGTTGACCGTTCCGATGAGCGAAGTGTATTTTATGAAAGCTAAGCAAGATAACGGGCGAGGGTGTCAGCCAGACAAAGAGCTGACTTTTGAAGCGTTTCAGCAATATATCCGTGCCGGCAAAGATCCGGAGATTCAATATACATTGGATATCATCCGGGCCGGTAAGTAATAGTATCCGGAAACCTTGTATGCGGAGATGGGAGAGACGCCCTTTTGGAGTAGCATTCGAGGGCGCTTTCAGAAACCAGGAAAGAAGAAGTATAAGCAGATTTCCGGGCGACTTTATGTTTGAAATGGACAAAGAAGAGTTTGAGAATTAGAGGACGCAATTTGCGTCCTCCAAACAGGAGTTCAGGGGACTTCGCTATGCACCTTTTTGCTTTAGTGAGCAAGGTGTGAGTATGCTTTCCTGCGTTCTCAACAGTGAGAGGGCTATAGCTGTAAATATCCAGATAATACGGATATTTCATCGGATGAGGGAGATGATTTCAACCCATAAGGACATTTTATTGAAGCTGGAGCAGCTTGAGAATAAAGTTAGTAACCACAGTGAAGACATAAGTGAGAAGAAAGTTCGATTTCTGTATCATTGGGAAACCAAATAAATTGTACTTTTTCTACAGATATTTAAAAAACCGCTACGGATATTATTTATTTTTCTTTTATAGAGATGATCAACATAATCTTGTACCAGGAGCCACTTCTTCACCAAATCAGGAGTGGAAAAATAACATGCGAAACGAGAATGTTAAAACACTGGAAAGGTTTTCTGTGTTTAATGCGCAATTGAGCCAGGAAGAAATGACTGGCGCCCAGGGTGGCCAGGGGTTCACGATGATCAAGTTTAGCTCGGAGGTCACTGCCAATGGCACCTGGATCACGGAGGATTACTATATTGATGGTAAATACTCCTATTCCTCTACAACGCCTGATGGCTGCACGATGTAAGTGATCCGGCGTTTGTTATTTCAGCCAATTTTTTCCAGGTAAGGGAAATAGATATTTACGATCGTTCCCTTACCTCCATTTATGGATGCCTTATCCGTTATTTCCAGCCTGAAACGCTTACCTGTTTGCCGGCTGAGCATTTCAAGACGTTTCCTGTTAATGTGAGTGGATAGTGATGGCTTGCTGCCTGGGGTGAACGGCTTGTTTTGCTGTACGCCTTTTCCGTTGTCTTCAATGATGCAATGGAGCATATCGGCTTCTCTCCTGATATCAACAGATATTTTCCCTTTGTAGTTCAGTTCCTGTACGCCGTGTTGGATGGCGTTTTCCACAAAAGGTTGCAACAGCATGGGAGGAATGAAGATGTCGTCCATATCGTCGGGGTGTGCCAGGGAGTAGTCAAAGCTGTTTTTAAAACGGAGCGCCTGGAGGTCCAGGTAATTGGTAAGTGCCTCCACTTCATGTTCCAGTGCTACAAAGGCTGTCTGTGAGTGTTCCAGGCTGGCCCTGAGCAGGTTGGCAAAGGAAGAGAGGTAGCTGAGTGACCTTTCTGTTTCTTTATTGCGTATCATGGACTGTAATACGGCCAGGGTATTGAAGATAAAGTGGGGCTCCATTTGGCTGCGAAGCAGTTTTTGTTCCATTTCTGCCTGCCTGAGTTTCTCCCTGAGTTGGCGGCGCTTATAGAACAGGACCAGTAGAATGACCGACAACAGGGCAAACGCAATGAATCCTGCGATGATAATGCCCTGTAGACGGTTGATCTTTTTTGTGCTCATATTGATGGCGGCCAGGTTTGATATTTTGGCATCCCTCGCTTTTAATCCGTATTGATCTTCGAGTTCTCTTACCCGTTCGGCGTAAGCAGAATCGTTATAGGATTTCAGAAAACCCAGCGATTCGTAATATGCTTCGCTGGACTTTTTAT
The DNA here is from genome assembly GCF_056399985.1 of Chitinophaga sp. 01L420. Taxonomy (NCBI): domain Bacteria; kingdom Pseudomonadati; phylum Bacteroidota; class Chitinophagia; order Chitinophagales; family Chitinophagaceae; genus Chitinophaga; species Chitinophaga sp. 01L420. The sequence continues at coordinate 128,337 of NZ_JBFTSK010000014.1, read as the reverse complement.
ATTGTCCCAGCATGTAATGGATGCCGGCTTTTTGTTCCCAGGCAGATGTTGCGATATCGTTAGAAGTAGACAATGTAGTGTCCTGTTTCTTTGCGTTCAGGATATCTATGCAGCTATCGATATATACCAGCGCCCTGGGATAATCCTTCATCTCTATATAGATGTTCGCAACATTATAATAGGTTACAGGAGGGAACCTTTTCGCCTGCCGCTGTATGTCCATCGCGGTGAAGATATTTTTGAGGGCTTCTTCATATTTGCCTTGTTGCCGCAGGAGGGTACTCCTCATCTCATATTTGCCGGCGGTATACATAGGATGATAGAGGCTTGTATCCGGCATGATGTATTTATCGACGTAGTATAGCGCAGAGTCATTGTTCCCTCTGTAGGAGTAGTAATTTTTCAGATTATTGGCCAGTACCCGTTTTAATCTTGGGTCATGTGTTTGTTCGAATGCTTCCAGGAGATATTTTTTTTGCAGTTCCCCTTCTCCCATATCGCCGTACAGTTCTGCCAGGCGATAAGTCGTATAACCCAGGTTGATAGTATCCTGTTCGCGACGGAACTCATAAGCGGCTCTGATCCGGCTGAGGGCTTCTGTATAGTTTTTCCGTCTCTGGTAAATTTCCCCGATGCCAAAAGTGGCGGATATGATCAGTTTTCTGCCGGTATCTTTTTTTGACGCCAGTTCCAGCGCTTTGTTGTAAAAATACATGGCACTGTCGAGATTACCGGAAGTTTTGTAGAAGGAACCCTTTGTTGTCAATGCCTGTACCTGCATGCGAAGGGTCCCGAAGCTTTCCATCACTGGTGTGATGCTGTCCATAAACAGCCTGGCCTTTTCAGTGTCCTGGTTGGCGAGGAATATATTGAAGCGATTGTTGGAATACGTGTTAAAGCTGTCTTCCTTTGCTTTGAGCTGCTTATCTGAAGGTCCGGCAGGGGTTTGGTGGCAGGCCGTATGCAACAGTAAGCACAAACCGCATAATATCGTTCCTGGAAGATGTTTCATGAATGGGGTTGGGTGATGCGACATGGACGAAGTTTTTATCTGTTAAAATGGCTCATCACCTGCTCTCTTTTTCTTACGGATACAGGGACCTGATCACCGCTGTGTAAGAGCAGATAGCCATCGCGATGATAGCCTTTTATGAAGGAGCGGTTCACCAGGTAGGACTGATGTGGTTTCAGAAAGCTGCCTTCCGGTAGTAGCTCTTCATATATTTTCATAGGCTTGCTTACCACAATCTGTTTCCTGTTCTGTAAATGGAAGGTGGTATAGCATCCGCTGCTACTGCAAAACAGGATGTCTTTGAATAGAACAATATCAATGGTTTGCTGGGTCCGTAAAACAATTTCTGACGGGACATGATCCATTTTAAAAGATGCCTGGGCAACCTGTAAAGACTTCCAGATCTCTTTTGATGAGGGCTGAACAGTAGCTTTGGCAAGTGCTGCTATTAATTCCTGCTCGTTTACCGGCTTTAAAAGATAATCCAGCGCCCCGTATTTGATGGCTTTAATAGCATATTGATCGTAGCCCGTAATAAAAATAAGATGAGGGAAAGGATGTTTCAGCTCATTTAACAGGTCAAATGCGGTTTGGCCACCCAGCTGAATATCCAACAGCAGCACATCGGGCACTTTTTTTTGTACCATGCCCAATGCCATCTGCACAGTATCTGCAGCCCCGGCTATCTCAATATCTTTATATCGCCGGAGCAATAAAAGAAGGTCGTTCCTGATATTAGCTTCATCTTCAACAATCACTATTGTTTTCATAACGGGGGGGGACATTATATTTTCTTTTGTATAAAACAAATATATAAAACAGGTCAACGAATGTTTATAATCTTGCTTCGTAGTGATCCTAACTTTTTATTTTGCGTGATATCATGATACTACCGTGCAACATTTCTATAGAAAAAGCACATAGACAAATGTAAAAAAAAATTGTTAACCAAGCGCCTTGCCTACGTAGAGGGCGCCCTATTATTTAATCACTCAAATCCAAACACATGAAAACACTGGAAAAATTCTCAACTTTTAATCAGGGGTTGGAAGACCATGAATTAGCACAAGTATCAGGAGGAGATTATCGTTACACTGTGCGTAACTACTATGGCACTATCACCTATTTTCGTATTACTGCACTCGAAGGGCGAACACTGGAAGGATCGCAGGGTGTGGATTCCGGCGGCAATGACGTAAACTTTATGTCTACGGATCATAATTAACGTATAACACGCCTGCCGGAGGGCTGTCAAACGCCGCCGGCAGGTATTTACACCACGTTCGTCTTTTTTATTGCAGGTTATGATATTAATACTTTCCGGAGAAGGCGATGCCACCACTTTTTCAGTTATCCGCTGGATAGAGGAAATGGGGCATACCGTGATGCTGGTCAGCGATAAAGATGTTATCGAAAATATCTTTATTGAGAACGATAAGATCGTTCTTTATTTTAAAGGAAATAAGACACTGAACTTCAGCGATATAAAGGCATACTGGTACCGCAGGGGAGCATTCGCTTTTTCCGAAACGTGGCAGAGCAGCGATGTGCCGGATGCTATTTCAACACAGCTGGGGGCCGAGCTCCGTTTTATCCTGGAGCTACTCAATAGCCGGCTGGGGAAAATACCCAATCTGAGCGGTAATGGCAATAGAAGGATGAATCGCCTGCTGGTGATGGATGCAGCCAGGGATATAGGTTTTTCGGTACCTGAATTTGGTGTTTTCACCCAGCAAAGCGCGGTGAAGACGTTTGCAATTAAACATGGAAAAATATTGACAAAGCCTGTCAGCGATGTTAGTTTTTTTAATGAAGGGAACATATCGTACAGACAGTATAATGCGCTTTTTACAGCTGATGATATAGCACAACTGCCCGAACGGTTTATGCCCGGCCTGTTTGTGGCATATGTAGAAAAAAAGTATGAACTGCGTATTTTTTATGTCAATGGCAGGTGCTATACAATGGCCATTCTAAGTCAGCAAGACCCGCTGACACGTATAGATATGCGGCATTACAATTATCAGAAACCCAACCGGAATGTTCCCTATCAGCTCCCATCAGCTATGGAGGATATGATCGGCGTGTTGATGAAACAGCTGAATTTAAATACAGGCTCCATCGATATGCTGGTAACTCCTGACGACAGCTTTGTATTTCTTGAAGTGAATCCCGTAGGGCAATTTGGAAGTATGAGCGCCAGTTGCAACTATCAACTGGAGCGGGAGGTGGCCACTTACTTAACAAAAATTTCTACCACATATGAGCACGTTGAAAGAGATCTTTGATGGCCATTTCCGGGAGCAGTATCCTCCTTTTTATGGTAAAACCATCTCCGTGGCTGTTGGGAAAAACAGCAATAATACCAATTTCTCCAAGTATGCTCCTTATCATCAATATCACCTGCAGTTGCTGAAGGTAGGCCCACTATATAAACCCGTTTCAAGAATTATAAATACAGCCAATGAACGATCCTGAAAACATTGCCGGTAAATACATGATACGGCTGGCTTCGGGCAGCATTACTGCCGGAGCAAAGAGGGCCCTTCTCTGTGATCTGCAACGCGGGGCCTACTACCTGGTGCCTGGTAGCTTCTCTGACCTGATAGATAACTACCACGGCTGGCAGATCCAGGCTATATATGACGAATACGGACCAGAAAATAAACAGGCGCTGGACGAATTCTTTGAATTTATGATAGCAGGAGAATTTATTTTTTTAAGCGATCATATGGCAGACACAGAGCGCTTTATAACATGCTCTCCTGATATCGATTCTCCCGGGATCATACAAAATGCGATCATTGACATAGATAAAGCATCGCCGGTTCCGGCAACTTCCATTATTCCCCAGCTCATTGACCTGGGGTGTTTGTCCATACAGATCAGGGTATTCAGAAGTATGAATGCCGATGAGTTGATTTCGCTGGCGATGACCACGGAGGAAACCCCCTGCCGGAATATCGAGTTTATCGTTCCCTTTGACAACAGCTACGAAAATAACAAAACACTTACGGACTACTTCTTCTATAATCAGCGTATTGGTGGAATTGTTTGTTATAATGCCCCCCGGAGAAAAGTAGACCTGTTCGTTGGCGATCAGATTTACATCAGTCAGACCGAAGAAGTCATCAACAGTGAAAAGCACTGTGGTATTTTCGGGCCGGCTTACTTCACGGCTAATCTGCAACATTTTCTTGAATCGCAGCAACATAATACCTGCCTGTGGAAGAAGATTGCGATAGACAAACGGGGGTTTATTAAAAATTGTCCTTCCATGCAGCAGCACTATGGCAACATAGCAGATACCCCGTTAAAGCAGGTGGTCAATGATGAGGTGTTCCGGCGCCTATGGGGTATTCACAAGGAAATGGTGAAACAATGCCGGGATTGCGAGTTCCGGCATGTATGTACTGATTGCAGGGCCTACCTGGAAGAGCCGGCAGATATATACAGCAAGCCGCTGAAATGTGGTTATGATCCTTACACCGCTACCTGGAGCAATTGGGCAACAAATCCGTTGAAACAAAAAGCCATTGATCACTACGAACTAAGAGAAGCTATCCGGCCATGAGCAGATTTCCACATGAACGACAGCGCCATTCTATGGACTGTGGCGCCACTTGTTTAAGAATCATTGCCCGTTACTACGGACGACGGCTGCCGTTAAAGCAACTGAGGGAAAGCAGCGACACAAGCAGGGACGGGGCTTCGCTGAAAGGGTTGACCAGGGCTGCTGAAGAGAACGGGTTCCGTACTATGGCAGCACGTATCAATTTTGAAAAATTAAAAGATGAAGCGCCCCTTCCGCTGATCCTGCATTGGCAGCAGCATCACTTTGTGGTGGTGTATAAAGTTACCTCAAAGAAAGTGTATGTATCGGACCCCGCAAAGGGCCTGATCACGTATTCCACTACCGAGTTTGTAAAGTATTGGCTGGGCGCTGATACCAGGCAGGAAGCCGCACAGGGTATTGTGATGGTGCTGGAGCCTATGCCTGCGTTCTATAGCATTGCATCCGGTGAGGAAGAGAGCGGGAAAATCGGTTTCAGGCCCTTTTTGCTGCATTATCTCAGGCCCTATCATAAGTTGATGTTGCAGGTGTTGGCAAGCTTGCTATTGGGCACCCTGCTGCAACTGGTGGTGCCTTTTTTAACGCAGAGCATTGTAGATACAGGCGTGTACAAGAAAGACCTGAACTTTATCTGGCTGGTATTGATCGCCCAGTTGATGCTCACGCTTGGCCAGCTATTCCTGGAACTGATGCGCAGCTGGATGCTACTATTCATGAGTGGCCGTATCAATATATCGCTGGTGTCAGATTTCTTCAGCAAGTTGATGCGCCTGCCTATCCGTTATTTCGACAGCAGGATCAAGGGTGACCTGCTCCAGCGGATCAACGATCATGAACGTATACAGAATTTCCTTACCCGGTCGTCGATGAGTGCCGTATTTTCCATTTTCACCCTGTTGGCCTATAGTGTGGTGCTGGCCTACTATAATGCCTGGCTTTTGCTGATCTTTCTGGGTAGCAGCGTGCTGTATGTTACCTGGATACTATTCTTTCTAAAGCATAGGTCCAGGTTGGACTATAAGCGTTTTCACTATGCCAGTGAAAACAACAGCAAGATATATGAGCTGGTGAGTGGTATGCAGGAGATAAAGTTATACAACGCAGAGCTGCCGAAGCGCTGGAGCTGGGAGCGCATACAAATCAAATTATACCATGTAAGCATCAGTGCGCTGCGGCTGGAGCAGGCGCAGAGTATTGGCGCCAGGATCATTAATGAAACCAAGAACATATTGATCAGTTTCTATGCCGCCAAACTGGTGATAGACGGACAGGTTACGCTGGGTACGATGCTGGCCGTGTCATATATCATTGGGCAGTTGAATAGCCCTGTATTGCAGCTGGTTTCAATTATCAAGGAGTGGCAGGATGCGCGCATCAGCCTGGACAGGTTAATGGAAACCTATGCAGAAGAAGATGAAGTACCTATGGAAACCGCGGGAATGTCTTCGCCCCTGGCCGTTCCCGAAGATCATACGATCGATCTCAGGAATGTGAGCTTTTCCTACAGTGGAATGATGGCCCCTGTGCTGCGCGACATTACGCTGACCATCCCCGCGGGAAAAGTAACGGCGATTGTGGGAGCCAGCGGCAGTGGGAAAACCACGTTGTTAAAGCTCCTGATGCGGTTTTATGATCCTCAGAAAGGAAGCATCCGTGTAGGTCAGGAGATGTTGTATAAAACAGATCTGCATGAATGGAGAAAACTTTGCGGCGTGGTCATGCAGGAGGGATTCATTTTTAACGATACGATTACCGGCAATATTGCGGTGGGAGAGGACCTCCCCGACTATATCCGTTTGAAGAAAGCCTGCGATACTGCCAATATCAGCTATTTTATAGATGCCCTCCCGTTGAAATACGACACCAAAATAGGACAGGAAGGCATGGGGATCAGTACCGGGCAGAAACAGCGTATTTTAATTGCCAGGGCCGTTTATAAGAACCCGGAAATACTATTCTTTGATGAGGCTACCTCAGCGCTGGACGCAAATAACGAACGGGAGATCATGGAAAAACTGGACGCCTTCTACAGGAATAAAACGGTGGTCGTTATTGCACACAGATTAAGTACGGTCATGAACGCAGACAATATTATTGTGCTGGACAATGGATGCCTTGTTGAGCAGGGCGGACACTACGAGCTTAGCCTGAGTAAAGGGTATTATTATCATCTTGTAAAAAATCAACTGGAATTGGGAGGATAATAACATGCAAGAACCAATAAATACTACAAATGATGCGGGGCAAATAACAAAGCCGGAAAGAATAATTCCCGCCGAAATAACGCGCCATATCAGCGCCGGTGACACTTCACCCGAATTTGAAGATATCCTGGCGCGTACCCCTTCCTGGATTATGCGTTGGGGCATGCTGTCCTTTTTGCTGATCCTGATATTGTTGTTCTCCATTGCTGCTTTTATAAAATACCCGGATACACTGGAAGGAAAAGCATTGATCACTACAGCACCACTGCCGGTAAAAATTAAGGCTTTGGTAAGCGGGCGTATTTTGCAGGTAACCGGTAAGGAGGGTGACCTTGTAAGCGATGGACAGATATTGGCGGAAATGGAAAATAATACAGGTTTAGGTAACATCTGCCTACTGGACAGCCTTTGTAACAGGATACGTCTTGCACTGAATCAAAAAGACTTTCCTGCATTGGCAGATTTCAGAGCACATGAACTGGTATCATTGGGAGATGCCCAGGATCATTATAATAAACTTATTGAAAGCACCAGCGCCTTGCTTTTACTGAAAGATCAGGCCATCTATTCAAAGCGCATCGGTGTATTGCAATCACAAAAGAGTAACTACAGGGATCTGGCATCTATTGCAGATCAGAGCAAATTGTTGACAAATGAAGAGCTGAAGAGAGGAGAAGATATGCTTGCAGCCTATAAGTCTTTATTTGATGATAAAGTGATCTCAAAAAAGGAATACCTGGAAGCATTGGATCAGTATACACTAAAAAAGAAGGAATGGCAGAATCAGCGGTCAGCAAAACTGCAATCTACTATCTCTGAAAATGAAAACAGGAAACTTTTGGCGGAGGTGACCTATGAACGTGCTGAAAAAGAGCAGGCGCTGTTGTTGGATATCGAAGAGCAGACCCGAAACCTGCAGAACTTTATCCAGGGCTGGAAGCTGAAATACCTGCTTATTGCGCCTTATAAGGGACTTGTACACGAGCTGAGGTCTGTGCAGGCGAATGATGTGCTGGCGTTGGGCGAGGATGTATATATGATCACACCCGAAAAATTTTCCTTCATCGCGTCCGCTTTGTTTCCTTCCGCTAATTTTGGCAAGATCAACAAAGGGCAGCAGGCGCATATCCTATTGGACCAATTCCCGTATAACGAATATGGATACCTGGAAGGAAAGGTGGTTTTTATTTCATCGACAGCACAGGCCAACAGCCGGCAGGAATCAGATCAATCGCCTCAATACAGGGTGTATGTGCAGCTTGGTGATAGCCTGGTTACCAGCTATCAACGGCGAATAGCATTTACACCGGAAATGAATGGAACTATCCGCATTATTACAAAAGACAAAAACCTGCTGCAACGCCTGATGGAGAGCGCCTCAAAAATAAATAAATGAAAAAAGATGACGGCGGGATGATCATGCTGTAATGCAGATCATTTCCTGAACACTGATTCAATAACGGCCAGGTATTGAGCTGCCCCCGGTATTTTGCCCTTTAGTTTTAGAGCTAAGGCATATCATTATCGAGAAACGTCAATCTGAGGGGGGGAGATTGCGTCTTAAACTAATTTGCCCACCATTTAATACTCAGGAAGAATTTACCATCCAATTGTCGCAAATACCCACACATATTGTCTTAAACGCACTGCTTGTACTATTCCTTATCCGGCTATCTTTGACGATATATCCATAAATAGTATGAGAAAGCTTATTTTAAAAATGTCAATGTCTCTCGATAGCTTTGTGGGGGGACCAAACGGCGAAATTGAATGGCTATTGCGGAGCTGAAATAATTCAGCAATGAGTTACATAATAAATGATAATTTAGAGCCATGACAAAAAGTAAATTGCTACGAATGGACAACGTCCTTATCGTTGTCGATGACCTCGAAGCCGTAAAAGCCTTCTTTCTTGACCTTGGATTCGAATTCGAAGGCGAAACGATCGTTGAGGGCCCTTCCGTAGATCGTCTTGTTGGCCTTCAGAACGTCCGTGCTACGTTGTCGTTTATGCGTACTCCGGACGGCCACGGAAGGATCGAGCTGGACAAGTACCACACGCCGGACGCCATCAGAACTGGCCCTGAGAAGGCACAGGTGAACGAACTCGGCATCCGCCGTATCATGTGCGCAGTTGATGATATTGATGAACTGGTGTCGCGCCTGCTTGCCCACGGTGCTGAACTGGTTGGAGAAGTGGTGCAATATGAGGATAGCTATCGACTTGCCTACGTCCGTGGTCCCGAAGGTATTATGGTTGGGTTAAGCGAGCAGCTCAAGTAATTATTTGCATGTATCTTGCTGTATTTTACAAGCGGTAAACCTTCACAGGATGTCTTACGCATTTCCTGCGATAAAAAAGGGTCAATAATATTTGAAGGCTACTTCAACACCAACCGTCTTAAATATTATTCTCTGCTAAGATTGGGATGCCAATTCCTGTACATCTTTAATTATACCAGTTATCGCGCCATGATAAGAATGGTCTACGCCTGAGATGATCCTCCAGTTGGCCTGTGGAAGTAGTTGCTGGTATGATTCCAGGTGTGTATGAGGAATTACTTCATCATCAAGAGAATAGTAAAAATAGATATTCTTCAGTTTGCTGAGGTTAGCTACGAAATTATCAGCTATTACATATTCTGACACATCCCAATTCTGATCTTTCCAATAGGGTGCGCCGAATAAAATCATTCCTATTACTTTATCCGGAACGGGCGCACCGGAGAAATGCTTTAATATAATAGAAGCTCCCAGGGAATGACCGAGCAGTATAACTTTGCCCGATAGTTTTTTGAGATTAGTTGTTAAAACTTCATTCCAGGACAGATAAGTGGGGTAGTCTGCATCCGGCATGGGTGGGTATATAATCGTAAACTCATCGCCCAGGCTACTCCTTAGCGCGTCTACAATTACTTGCTCTTCCTCTGTTGTTACGTTCCCTGCACCCTGGATAAATAATATTTCGTAGCTCATCGTCTCTTAATTTTAAACTTTCACTATGATTTATGCCGATATTCAGACGACAGATCAGTTCCTGAGTTGTTGAATGAAACCGGGAGAGGTCATTGTGGGAGGAACATGGCCTCTCTCCGGTACATACTATTAGTGTTTATTATCTAACTATCAGTGTATGCTTCTCTTTGCCGTTGTTGGTGACAATTTCAACAAAATACATACCCGGATTTAAACCGGAAATGTTTACCTGTTCCCTCGTGGAATTGCTCGTGAATTTTTGTTGCCGTTTTAAATTGCCTTGCTGATCGTACAAATTGATTTGGGTAATCGGGTATTGGTTCTGTGATTTTGCTGAGGCCGTCGTCGAAGCATTAGGCTCAACAGTGGCAACATTTGTTGCTGGATTGGGGGAAATGGAAAAATTTAAAGCCCCGCAAGAATTTATATTCACAAAAAGCATGGCGGGAGCAAGTCCATCCGGATTGGTAGTACAGTTGTTCGGTACCTTCAATCGAACGGTGGTTGATACTGAGCCGGTAATCACTGTAAGAACGTTGGTTCCCTGTCCGGATACTATTGACCAGCCATTGTTCAGTGCATTTGCCGGAATGATCCAATTATAGCTGGTGGCATTTGGCAGGCTATTCGTGCTGTAGGTTGTTACCGTATTGGCGCATAAGGAGGTTTGACCGGATATAGGATAATTTCCCGGCGAGTAATTGCCGACAGTAATAGCTTTGGCTGCACTGGTTGTTCTACCACAGCTATTTAGGATCCCTGCTGTCAACGTCAGGCTGCCACTGGTGCTCATGTTAGTTGTAACGCTATTCCCGTTTGGCGTAACGCTTACAATTCCAGCTGGGGTGGCAGTCCAGGTAACTGCAGCCGTTGCCGGCAATTCAGGTACGGTATAAGTAGCAGAACTACAGAAACCGGAAGGGCCGGAAACGGTGAGAGAAGTGGGCAGGCAAGCATAGTATTTAAGTACGGAAGAATTGTAGGGGGTATAGTTTTTATTATGCTTCATCAATGGCCATGATCCCCACTTTGATATAAATACGTCCGCCTGTGCTGTTGTGACAGCAGAATGATCATCACTTGCATAGGATACCTTAGCCGGATAAGTACTGGTATTAGTAACTTCATTATAGCTTCCATCGGTCCAGTAAGTATCATCTCCGGGCGTATTTAACCATACACGCGACCCTCCTTCGGTAATATGCCATGCATATCCATGGCAATTATAGGTTGCCGAGGCATCGTCCATTCTTTGCGCGTTTGGATACTGCGAAGCTACTTGTGAATTGAGCGTTGTTATCTGTGAAGGGGACATTTCCGGAATAATTAACGCCGGAACCGCTGTTCCTTTAGGCGTATATATGGTTGTAGGTGTTTGGCTAAAGACACTATTAAAAGACAGAATGCTTATGAGAAAAAGAATATTTTTCATACGGAAAAGGGTTTTAGTGGTAATGGTGGAAACGAAAAGGAATACAAGCACTGGCTGATGCTATTTGATAGTGGATTTGTACTTCTCAACGATTTTATTGACTGTTTCCGCTTTATATAAGCGGCCGGTCTTTAAAAAACTGCCGATAAGTTCATCATCAGTAAACACATCGGGGCTGTTTTTCTTCATCATGTTTCCCAATAGAAATGAGGTAGATACTTTATTTATTTCACCAAAAACTTCTTTATATCTGCCCATGCTTTGCATCTTTGCATATGCCAGGCTTTGCAATTCCTTTTGGCTGCGGGCATTACTATTTTGCAATACCGTTTCTTTACATAATATGCGCTCTAACAATATTATCTGAAAAGCATACAATCCTTTCTCTTCCTGCTTTTTACTACCTGATACAACAGCGTCCGTTGTTATTCCGGCATATTCATCCTGCAGCGATCGGGCGTTATCCTTACGCTTTAGGAGCTCCTGAAAACCATTAAAATGGGAGATGACCGTATCAATGCCTGACAAAAAATTATCGTAGGCCATAAATTCCAGCAGCATTGGATAATTCAAACAGGTTTTTACCAGGGCAGACGTTGTACTTTGTTCTAAATAACTTTGAGGAAGCTGGCATACTGCCAACATCTCCTCATGTGTCTTTAAATTTTTCCATTGCTCCGTTCCCGGCTTAACGGGGAAGTTATAGGGTTCATTTGTTTGAGCAAAAACTATTGTAATCATAAAAGTACAGATTACAAACAAGTAGAGCTTCTTCATAGGGTATTGGTTTGAAGGTTAAGAATGTATAGTAATTTACGGGAAATTATTGATATATTGAATTAATTGTATGTGTCAGGGTGTCTTCGGGTTATTATTGCTGGCTTTTGCTTTTTAGGGAACTATCAAAACTTACGTGGATTTGTTTATTTCAAATTTCGCTCTTTTAAAAGATTTTCTAATGCTGTATGATTATACTTTGAATTATTAATCAATTTATATGCAAAGAACAAAGGTATTAGTGTAAGAAAACCTACACTGTTTTTCATTACGCTGTAAAATACAATTCCTATTAGAAAGCCAATTAATACAGTATTAATTATAGCAGTTGATTTCATCTTTTTTGCTTCCTGTAACAATTCCTGATCTGTTAACTCTGTTAGCTTTTTTTGTTTCATTGGTAATATTTTGGTTGTTATATTATTTTGTTGATGTGGTCAAGGGAGTGTAATATCATTACGCGCTATTATGAGTAGGCTACTTTCCAAACAAAATAAGAATATTTTATATCTTCACGGGGTGTAATAAAGAAAATATTACAGAGGATGTTGTATTGTTGTGATATTATAGTGTCATGTTGTTACTGCTTTTATTTCGAAGATGAACCTTATTTTTTGCCTCCACCTATCTTTATTGCATCTTATGCCAACAGTGTCCATTGTTTCAATGGACACAACAGCGCATTATTTTATAAAGCGTTTTACTGATGAAGATGGTCTGCCGCAAAACAGCATCAAAGGTATTGTGCCCGATAAGAACGGTTTTTTGTGGCTGGCCACAGAAAACGGACTAACAAGGTTTGATGGCAATTATTTTCTCAATTTCAACAGCGATAACCTACCGGGTTTGAAAAGCAGCAGGATGGCCAGGATCTATCCTAATGATACCGCTATCGCTGTAGAAACGGATATCGGGCAGATATTAACGGTGACGGGAAGTATGGTAAAACATATAGGAAACGAGCTGTTGGGATATAAGTATCAGCAATACAAAGATACCAGGAATGAGTTTTACCCCATGAGGGGATGGCCCGATGATTATGCCGCACATTTTGCAAAGGAACGACCTGTTGTAATACCGGGGGAGACGGACAGTTATTTTGCGGTAGCGCATGATACCATCTCTTTTGTAAAGCAGGAAAAGGTAGCCTACCACATCATACAGCCTCGGCTCGACCTGTTGCATTTATTTGTTTTCGGTAAACAACTTTTTTATTTAAAAAAAGATGGGAGCATAATAGGGTGGGAAAAAGACCGGCTGGTAAAAGTATCGCTTACAGGGGATCTGTTATCTGATCCCTCTTTTGGTAAATGTGAGATGGAATTGTTCTGGAACCTGGCAGCGCACCAGGTTTTTGTTTATACAGATAACAACTGTTATCAATTACAGCCGGAGCCGGGGGGAGGTATGCACAGTTCGATAGTGCTGAGGGATTTTGATTTTCACCAAAACTATATTACTTCGATCTATTATAATCAGCTTAACAGTAAGGTTTTCCTGGGAAGTTCCACGAAGGGGCTCTATATCTGTACCCGGCAACAATTCACGGTGCGCAAAACAAATACTTCAGGAGCTGAAGTATTTTACGCACAGGCTCCTTTTCCGGGAAATGCGGTGGTAACAACTTCCGGGCTCGTCTTTAACCAGAACGGAAAATACAGTTGGCTGCCATTGTCATTCAATAAGGAAGGTGTGCTGGAGAAATATGCCCTTACCCGGGATAAACAAGGAAAGTACTGGGGGAGATTTGGACTGACGCTGGTTTGTGTATCACCGGACTTTAGCCAGGTATTACGCAAAATTGAATTACCATTCCTTATCGGGCAGGTATATACCGACCGGGATGGAATTTTATGGGTAGGTGGAAAATGGCCCGGACTATACTATATGAAAACAGGTGAGCCGGAACAGGGGTTAGAGTTTCTCCCGGCCACTGTTGAAGATGTTACCTTCATAAAAGAAGGGAAACCAGGGGTTTTATGGATAGGTACTGGTAATGGACTATACCGGGTACATTTGCCGTCAGGACGTACGGATACCATCAAAGGCCTGGAGCTGGGGGCTATAAGAAGTATTTATATCCCCAAAGAAGGTGAAGTCTGGATCACTACTTATAACATGGGCGTTTTTCTTTACCGGAATGAAAAACTGGTCGCCCTGCCGCAGGACCGGCAGCGGTATATGTCTACCACCCATTGTATCACGGAAGATGATGATGGTTATTTCTGGCTAACTACCAACAAAGGATTATTCAGGATCCGGCGGCAGGATGCCCTCGATTTTGCGGAAGGAAAGCAGCGCGACTTATTTTATTATTATTTCGGGAAGGACCAGGGTTTTAATACGAACGAGTTTAATGGAGGCTGTGAGCCCTGTGCTTTTCAATTTGATAATGGGGATGTTTCGTTACCGTCGATCGATGGTTTGGTGCAGTTTGCCCCGTCTTCCATCCGCATGGAGATACCGGATAAAGGAATTTATTTAGACTGGGCGGAACACAATCTGAAATTGATGGCGCCGGGAGAGCGCTTCGATCTGCCTAATAATTTTCAAACCTTCCGGGTACATGTCAGTTCGCCATATTTCGGTGATTCCCGGAACCTGCAGTTTTATTATTCCCTGGAGAAAGAAGACCAGGAGGAAGAACAACTGATATGGCTGCCGGTGAGCAGTGATAGAACAATTACTTTTACTTCGTTACCATCAGGGGAATATCGCATCCATATCCGGAAGCTGAAAGGATTTGGGAGAGATCAATATATTGAAAAGGTAATCGCCATTCATATACAGCAGGCTTTTTATGAAAGAGGGTGGTTCAGGCTGGCGATATTCATCCTGTTAATCTGCCTGGTAGTGTTATTCTACAAAATACGCATCAGGCATATCCGGGAAAAGAACAGGCAATTAGAATTAAAGGTAATGAGCCGTACCCGGGAGCTGGAAGAAACAATGACCATACTCAGTGAGTCAGACAAACAATTGCGTAAACAAAGTTTTATGCACGAACGTTTGCTGGCAGCCATCACCCATGATATTAAAACGCCGCTGAGGTTTTTGCTCAGGGTTAATAAAGATGAACCATTGTCTGGTGTGCTACAGGAGAAGGAAATAAAAACAGTGACGTATGATAGTCTTTACCGCATGCATCACCTGGTAGATAACCTGATACATTACATGCGGACCTCTTTCCTGATGGGTGAATTTTCGGAAGAAGCCGTGGACATTTACCAGCTAATGGAAGAGAAAATGGAAATTTTCAGGCCGGTATCCACGTCAAAGAACATACAGATCATCAATAACATTTCGCCAGGAATGGTGGTGACGGTAAACAAGCTGTTACTGGCGGTTGTGTTGCATAACCTGTTAGACAATGCCGTAAAATATACCGCCAGGGGATATGTGAAATTAACTGCTGAAAGAGATGACCGCGTATTGACCGTACATTTGCTGGATACCGGTACCGGCATGCCACCGGCAGTAAGAGACTGGATCAATCACATGAGAAATGAAGATGCCGGGCATTCCGGCAGTGGCGGGATTGGGCTGATCCTTGTAATGGAATTGCTGACCGTGATAAACGGTAAGTTGTTAGCTTATCCGGGCGTTGATGGAGGCACCAGCGTATCTTTGCAGCTTCACCTTAATGGTGGCTAGTTACCTGGTACATCTGCGCTTTTTCCATTAAGGCGATCATATTTTTTACGCCTACTTTTTCAAAGATCCGCGTTTTATAAGTGCTGACGGTTGTTAGCTGCAAATGAAGTATTTCCGCAATTTTTATCAGGGAGTGCCCTTTTGTAAGCAGGTTCATTACTTCAATTTCCCGGGGAGAAAGGACCGCAAAAGGGTTGCTGTGCTGCTCCCGTTGCCCGGTAAATTTACCTATCAACTGGTCCCGGACAGCCTTACTGATATACTTTTCACCCATCAATACGGCATTAATCGCCGTTCTGAATTCCTCATCCGGGGAATTTTTTTCGATATAACCATCTGCACCTGCCTTGAGGTAGTTAAGGGCATATAGTATTTCATCGTACGCAGAAAAAACCAGGATCCTGATATCGGGTTGCCGTAGTTTTACCGCATAAATCATTTGCAGGTTGTTCCCGCCAGGCATATTAATGTCCAATATCAACAGGTCGAAGGTGTTGGCTTCAACAAGGGAAATGGCATCATCAAAGGTTTTAGCTTCGGCAACAGACATGGCTCCGGGCAGCGAGCAGATAATTTGTTTCATACCAAGTCTTACAATGGCGTGATCATCTGCTATCAGTACATTCTTCATTTCTATTCCAAGTTAGGGATCGGGCTAGCATAGTTGTTTGTCGACGCTAAATTAACATTTTTTTCTTCGTATATATATGACAGTGGGTGTAGTTTTTTTTACCAGACCATCCTGCCTCATCGTTCCCTCAGATAAGTATATGAGTAAAAGGAATAGCCAACTTTCAGTATGGGATGCTCTGCAAGACTTTTTGTGTAGTGTAAATACTACATGAATATTGAATAAACAGTGACAACGATGCAAGATCAGTTTATCTACTTTCGCTAAGTAGATTTGTTCCATTGAGTCATGTGAACATTTTGAGGTTTTTTAGGATCAACTGATGATGCCCGTATCCTTTTTTGTAATCTTAACATTTTCCTATGGAAAACTTTACCCAATCACCGCAGCACGCGGACTTTACAAATTTATGCCGGTACCAATTCTATCAACGATGAAACCTGTGATGTTGCCTGTGCCTGACCGATACCGGCTGAAAGGAGTTGTCTATAGATTTTAACAAACAACCATATCCTGTATACGAGCACGCAAAGGTTCCTTAAAGAATCTTCCCGATCCGTTATGTGCAACGAAGCGGACCGGCCCCTCATTACCCAAAGTTTATTGCATTATGTCCCTCTTTAATGTTACGAATCGCGATTCGAGATTTTTCAACAAAGGCTGTAAACGTCTTTTGCTGGCACTGTTTGGCATGATGGTGACTGTTGCCGCAACGGCAAACAGTTTCCCCGTCACTAATACCAATGATGCGGGGCCTGGTTCATTCAGACAGGCAATCCTGGATGCAAACGCAGCGGGAGCGGGGCCGCACCAGATCATGTTCAATGTGCACGGACAGATTACACTGGCCGCTTCCATGCCCACCATTACGGCAAAGAGGCTGACCATCGACGGACAGAACAAGATCACGCTATATTCCACCGGTACCAATTCCATTATCAATCCGTTTGTCATCAATGCGGATAGTGTAACCATCCGGAATTTTACGGTGCAGAATAACGGGGACATAGATGTGGACATTTTTCCGAACAGGACAGGTATCACGATTGAGAATATACGGTCTTTCAGTACGGTAGGGAACTACCTTAATGCATTTATGAGGGTACAGGGGGCATCCACTGATCTGACCGTAAGAAATATTTATTCTACGGACGTGGAGACTGCCAGTAACATTTATTACGGGCGCGCTTTTTATTTTACAGGTGGTATGCAGACCAACCTGGTGATGGATAATATCCAGCTCAGCACAGCGGGTAATGTGCGTGGCGGTGAAGGTATCGTATTCAGGGATGCAGCAGTGAACGGGTTTACGCTGACCAATAGTAATATCAGCGGTTTCCAGAATGGTATTATGTTCGATAACACCGCCGGCGCCGTGGAAACAGCCAATAATGTGCTGTTCAGGAATGTGGGCATAGATAGTTTGTGGAGCGGGGTGGCACTGGGTATCTATTGCGATTACGTAGCTACCAACTTTGATATTAACAGGACCACGGTAGATATGAATGTGATAGGTACAGATGATGACGGCGACTATGCTATCCGTTTCGACAATACTGCAAACGGTATCACCCTGGACTCTATCAATATAAATGAAAATGATATCTATGATGTATGGTTCAATGGGGCTGCCAGCAATATAACGATCAGTAATGCCCTGATGGAGACTCGTGTGCCCGGACTTTACCCTACCAGTTCTTTTATAAGATTTGAAAATACGGTAAATGGTCTTACTGTCAGTAATTCAGTACTGAATGGCGACAAGCCTGGTAATACGGATGATTCGGACTATGGGATTTATTTCCTGAGTACGGCAACAGGTGTGACCATCAACAATGTGACTTTTGACGAATTTGACATTGGAGGTGTGGTCGCAAGCGGAGCGGCGACTAATTTCCAGGTAACCAATTCTACATTTACCAAAAATAATGACGGTATTGGATTCGGCGGGAACTTTGCGCGCAGTAATGTAGATATTGTCAACTCTTCTTTCCGCAATAGTGTACGGTCAGGTATTGTGCTCAACGGCGCCAATGCCGTTTCTGATTATGACCTGACAGGCGATACGGTAGTTAATAGCGCCAGTCACGGTATTTGGTTTTATGGAGGCGCAGGCGTAACGGATGCAGCAATAACGGGTTGCGTTGTACATGATAACGTTGGGGCGGGGGTTTATAATGAGTCGCCCAACAAGGTTGTCATCACTAACAACTCCATTTATAATAATACCGGTTTTGGCATTGCGTTGCCAGCCGGTAATTGTACTTATACAGCGGCTGCCGGCCGCACACCGGTATTGGTTTCATCTACCGCGCTGGGAGGGGGGCAGTACCAGTTACAGCTCACGATACCAAACATAACAGCCGGTGCACAATACACGGTAGATATTTATGCTAATGATCCCGCTACGAACAAAACGAGCGGGCAATATTATGTTACGACCTTAACAGGCGTAGCCGCAGGTACTTCTACACAAACGATCACTTATAATGCCGGACCGGGGGCCACCGGCCTCGGTTTCTGGACAGCCACACTTCGCATACCCGCCAACAATTGTGGTACCTCGGAGTTTGGTAACAGCATACCTATGACCTTCCAGGGGCCCGCCTGTGTGAATAGCGGTGTTGTGGCATGGTATCGGGCAGATCAGGCAGTGAACGGCGTGAACTGGGGAGATATTTCCGGGAATGCCAACCACATGACAGTGATAGGAGATCCCGATAATACTACGGGTATGGTGAACTTTAATCCCGCTATTTATTATGACGGAAACGATGCGCACATTGTGCCTGCCTCAGCAGGGGTAACCGGCGCCTATTCCATCATGGGTATGGGCCAGTTGGAAGGCTCACAAACCGGTCGTGTATTCACCAGCTCCACCGGCAATAAATTATTAGGCTGGCACGCCGGGGTGGAAAACCGGTTGTATGTAGAAGGCTGGCTAAATACCGGAAATGCGGTGACTGCCAAAGGCAAACTCTATTCCTTTGAAAGAGGGGCAACCGGTGCGTATGAATTTAAAAGTAATGGCGCCCTGGTGAAAAACGGCGCTGCTTCTGATGCCAGCGTATGGACGCTGGATGTGGGCGGAGCCACATTCGGAGAGTATTCAAAAGTATTCATCCCTGAGGTGTTCATCTACAACCGCGATCTTACTCCTACAGAAATTCAGCGCATTGAATCATACATGGCGTTAAAATACGGTATTACACTCAATGCCGGTACAACAGATTATGTTACCAGCGACGGCGCTATACAAATATGGACCGCGGCTTCCAATACTGGCTATGGCACACGCATCACGGGCATTGGTCGCGACGATTGCAGCATGTTGAACCAGAAGCAATCAATGAGTCAGGATACCGGTATCGTAACCATTGCATTAGGAAATGCAATAGCTGTGTCCAATGCTGCCAATACAAACACTTTTACGCAGGACAAATCATTCCTG
This sequence comes from Chitinophaga sp. 01L420, assembly GCF_056399985.1. Lineage (NCBI taxonomy): Bacteria > Pseudomonadati > Bacteroidota > Chitinophagia > Chitinophagales > Chitinophagaceae > Chitinophaga > Chitinophaga sp. 01L420. The sequence goes on along the minus strand of NZ_JBFTSK010000014.1, from coordinate 108,626 downwards.
GTGTTCAGCGACAATAATGGCAACACCAGTTACTTCACAGCCGTAACTGGCACTAACGCCACACAGCGCATGGGCCGGGTTTGGCGGGTGCAGAAAACTGCCTCGTGGAATAATGGCCAGCAAGTAACACTGAAACTGGAGGGCGGCACCGAAAATAATTATTTGCTCATCAGTACGGATGCCGCTTTCGGCACTATTACCCGTGAACTGAAACTGAGTAGCACAGGAACGGTTACCGTTTCCAGTACAGATCTGGGCAATGGCGCTTTCTTTACTTTTGGTCAGCAACAGCGATTCCCCGGTGGAGTGGCTACTAATTTGCAGACATGGGTGAAAGCAGATGCAGGTGCAAGGGTTGTTGATGGAAGTATCATCAGTTGGGAAGACCAGACCGGGCAGAGAGAATGGCCATTAGCCATTGCCAATGCACCGCTTAGCTGGCAGAAGAACAGTATTAACTATAACCCTGCTATCAATTTCCAGGGAAATAATTATTTCAGCGTACCCAAGTTTACCGATAGTTATACAGCGGGAGAAATATTCTCTGTGCAGCTTTCTAATCTTGCGTCTACTTCTACCACACTGAGCTTCCCGTTTGAGTTTGGCGGTGACCCCACAGCGGCAGGCGGCCAGCCGGTTTATGTGTATAGTGGTTCCCACTATACGCATTTCGGTACTACCACAAGGCCGGGTTACGCTTTGACAGGTATTAATATACAACAGGCGCATATCCTGAATAACTGGAGTGCTCCAGGCAATTGGGCCTTGAACTTCGATGGCAAAACAATCGGCAGCAGCACTACCTTCCCGGTTAGCTTTTCCAGGGGAACTGCGGTGAATGTTGCTATCGGTGCAGGGCATTTCGCCAGTTTCAATGGGCGTATGTCAGAGTTGATCTTCTACAATCGGCAGTTAAACGCTACCGAGCGCGCGCAGGTGAACAGCTACCTGGCCCTGAAATACGGACTCACCTTAAAAACCGCGGCCGGCGCCCTGACCGATTACTTCGCCAGCAATGGTACCACCCGTATGTGGACCGCCTCTAAAAATACCGGTTATGGTGAACGTATCACCGGCTTAGGCAGAGATGATAACGGTACCCTGCTTCAGAAGCAAAGTCGCTCACAACTTGACGGTGCTAATTTAACTATTGGCGCAGGCAGCAACCTGGCGGCATCTAATGTGGACAATACCAGTAATATCGCTAACGACCTTTCCTTCTTTACCTTCAGTGATAATGGTCAGGCTGCTACGTATAGCCAGGCCGTTACAGGACTGGGCAATATTACGCTGCGCATGGCGCGGATCTATAAAACAGATCGTACCAACTGGGCGAAGAGCCCCATCAGTTTATCGCTGACGAACGGTAACAACAGTAACTACCTGCTGGTAAGTAACGATGAAACTTTCGGAGCAGGAGATAAAGTATATGTGCTGGATGCCAATGGAAATATAACGCTCGATAGTGATCAACTGCTGGATGGCACTTATTTCACTTTCGGTAATACACAGGCTGCGCCAGCAGGTGTGGCCGCTGGCCTGGAAGTATGGGCAAGAGCAGACAGTGGGGTAGCGGGTGGTAGCAATGCTACACAATGGACAGAGTTGAGTACATCCCGTCGTGTATGGAGTCCATCAAATGGAACCGTGATGCCCTGGAAGGAAGGATCTTTCAACTTTAACCCGGGGATCGGTTTCGGAGCCGCCAATTATTTCGTGACGACTGAGTTTGCGAACGCATTTACCGCAGGTGAAGTATTTTCTGTACAAACGTCAAATGTTGATAACACTGCTTCGGTGATGAGCTATCCGTTTGAATTTGGCGGTACTTATGCCAGCAATCAATCTTTATATACCTGGAGTAATAATAGTCACAATACTTATTTTGGTTCTGCCACTGCACGCAGGGGCTTTTTTTACCCGGCATCTATAAATGTGCGTAATGCGCATATGGTGAATCTCTGGAGCGCCACCAACGATTGGGCGGGCGGTATTGACGGCAAGGTCTTGCTAACCGCCAATGTGAATGCAGTAAGCTTTCTTTCACCCGCGGGTGGCAAGGATTATATAGGAGCCGGGCATAACGCGGTGTTCAATGGCGACATCTCCGAAGTGATCTTATATTCCCGTAAGCTGAGCGCTGTGGAACGTCAGCAGGTACAATCTTATATGGCGCTGCGCTACGGTCTTACGTTGGGAATAGACGCGCCGGTGGATTACCTCGCCAGCGACGGCAGCACCACGATGTGGAAAGCAGCTGTTGGCGGTAGTTACGCCAAACATATCACCGGTATAGGTCGTGACGACAGAGGCATGCTGTATCAGAAACAGTCTGTCAGCGCAGACACTGGCATGGTTACTATTGCTGCCGGTGCGGCCGTTACAGCTTCCAACAAAGCCAATACAACTGTTATTACCAACGACCTGTCTTTCTTCACCTTCGGTGATGATGGCGGTGCTACCTCTTTCCTGACACCGGTTACCGGCGTAACGAATGTGAATACCCGCATGGCCCGCATTTTCAAAGCACAGAAGAATAACTGGGCCGATCAGCAAATTACGTTCAGATTATCTGGCGGTAATGCGCGCACTTATTTGCTTGTAAGCACCGACAATACTTTTGGCGCAGGTGATGCAGTCTATGCATTGAATGCCGACAGCAGCGTTACCATTAATAGTAACCTGCTGCCTGATGGCGCCTACTTTACTTTCGCCAGGATGATCACCGGGCCGAATGGTGTAAATAATGGTATCAGTTTCTGGCTGCGTGCAGATGATGGTATGTCTGGTGGCAGTCAATGGAACGATTATACTAACTATGGCAATAACGCCTTGCAGGGTGTGGTAGGCAGTCAGCCTATCACGGATGCGAAGGCGCTCAACTTCAACTATGGCCTTGTGTTTGACGGTACGGACGACTTTTTGGATATGACCACTACACGTATAGATCCGGCTACGTCTACCGTTTTTGCAGTGGGAAGTGGTACTTCGGGGGATATTTTTAGCAGTGGAGCAGTAGGCTCATCTCATGGAATGGAATTCCGGATGGTGACCGGAAATAAACTACAGTACCTGGAGAATGCCACAGCAGTTGTAGCGGTAACTGGTGTTAACACGATCCAGCTTGGTAAGCCTTATATTTTCAGTGCCACTCAGATAAACAATACTGCCAACGGTGTACGTGTGTTTGAAAATTATACGCTGGATAACCAGGGGACCATCAATTTAACGCCACTCACCGCCAATTTTATTTCAATAGGCTCCCGTACTATGGCCAGCAGAGCGCTTTACTGGACGGGTAATATAGGTGAGGTGATCGCTTACAACCGTGTATTATCCAATGCGGAGCGCCAGTCAGTAGAATCTTATCTCGGTCTTAAATATGGTATTACAATAGGCAACGGCGCCACTGATTACCTGGCCACCGATGGCTCGAAATACTGGACAGCTGATCCTGTTTATAAGGCACGCATCACGGGGATAGGTAGAGATAACGGTACCGCACTGAATACCAAACAATCGCTCAGCGTAGACACAGGTTTTGTAACCATCTCCCTGGGTAACAGTATTGCTATTACCAACGAACAGAATTCCAACACCATTACCAACGATAAATCTTTCTTTGTTTTTGGAGACAACGGGCAGTCCGCTGCTTCTTATGCAAATATCATAAGCGGTACAAACGCTACCCGCCGCCTGCCACGCATCTGGAAAGTAGATAAAACCAACTGGGCAGATCAGCCGGTCACGCTGAAAGCAGATGCACCAGGCACGAAAGTATACCTGCTGATCAGCACTGATCCTACTTTTGCGACGATCAACCAGGAACTGCCGCTGAATGCAGATAAAACAATTACACTTAACTCCGGCCTGATGCCTGATGGTGTGTATTTCACCTTCGGCGCAGCGGTAAAATATCCTGGTGGTGTAAACAGTGGTAAGCTGGTGTGGTTGCGCGCAGATCAAGGCACTTCTACTAACGCAGATAGTACGGGGATCAGCAGCTGGAATGACTATAGCCCTAACGGGAATAATATGTCACAGGTTACGCCGGCCAGTCAGCCATTGTATTTCAATAACGCCACCAACAACATGAACTTTAACCCGGTGGTGAGGTTTAATGGTGCGCCTCATTCAATGACAGGTAACTCGTTCCTGAAGACAGGCAGCTATACCGCTGCCAACGCCTTCTTTGCAGCCAGTCAAACGACTCCTGTTAACACCGTTATTTTTACGGAACAAGCTGGCACAGGTACCCAATTTACGCTGCATGCCACCTGGGGCGATAATATTGTTTACTGGGATGCTCCTTATATCAGTAACCGTCTTACCTACAACGCAGGAGATGTCAGCAACCAGGTTATTCTCTGGACTGCAACTGATGATATTAGTCTTGCTGCCAACAAGCAGGCCATTTATAAAAATGGCTTAAGTGTGGCCACCGGTAATAATACCAGTGTATTTACCGGTAACAACAGCATTTTCCAGTTGGGCGCTAACACCAGTTCCTACAATGGCCGCATGGGAGACCTGATCGTTTATGCTAATGCACTCACACCAAATGAGCAGCAACGTGTGAATACCTACATGGGTATCAAATACGGTATTTCGTTGAATAATGGCGCCAGCAATTATCTCGCTACCGATGGCAGCACGATATGGGATGCCACAACAAACAATGCTTATAAAAACTATATCACCGGTATTGGTCGCGATGATGCGGAAGATCTTAACCAGAAACAATCCCGCAATACAGCAGATGGTATACAGCTGGCTATCGGTCTTAACAGCCTGGCTGAAACAAATACAGGAAATGCCAATGCATTTGCAGTGGACAAATCCTATATGGTATGGGGCGACAATGCAGGCAGCAGCCTCTTTAAAACTCCGCTCACAGGTCATCCTGTAGCGAACTATCGCATGGCAAGGGTGTGGAGAGTACAGGAAACCGGTACCATCGGCAGCATACAGGTGGCTGTGCCATACAATGCACTGCCCAATGCTGCGCAGACTTACCTCATCATCAGTAACGATGCCACCTTCGATGGAACGGACCAGTTTATCCCTGTAGCAGCAACGATGCTGAACGGTGTGAAACAGTATGCAGCCAACGTGGATTTAACCAACGGTCAATACTTCACCTACGGTGCGTCTATCAAAACACCTGGTGGTGTAGTAGGCACCAGCTTGTGGCTGCGCGCGGATGCAGGCACTTCCAGCAATACCGATAACACGGCTATCAACGGTTGGACGGATTACGCTTCYGAACTGAACAACGCCACACAAACTACAGTGCCTGCCAGTCAGCCCCTGTACCTGAACAATACAATAAGCAATGGAAACTTTAATCCGGTAGTCAAATTTGATGGTGCAGATTTTCTGAACCTGGATATCACCAAACTGCCTTTAGGTACCAGTGCAAGAACATTCTTCGGTACTGGTAGCTTATCTTCCATCGCTGGTAACGGATATATACTTGGATACGGCGCCGCAGGTACCAGCACGGCGGTCGGTATTGCAACGATAGGCGGAAACGGTACAGCTGATTTTGTGGGATATGCCAATGACGTGACAAGTGCTGCCGGTAATTGGCAAGCAGGCGTATTCAATGAAATGGTGGGTGTATGGGCCGGCAATGGCGGTAATGCCACCTTGTACAGTAAGATGAAGGTGATAGGCGGACCACTGGCAAAGGCATGGAATACCGGTACCGGCGGCGCCCAGATAGGTAGCGCTCCGTGGGATATTGCTCAGTCGTGGAAAGGTACATTGGGAGATATTATCGTATATCCCACTGCGTTATCTCCCACTGAACAGCAACGGGTATCCACTTACCTGGCTATCAAGTACGGCTATACGATAGAACAGACCACTGCTACCGATTACCTGGCTACCGATGGCACCACCAAAGTATGGGATGCCGCCGCTAACGCCACTTATAAAAATAACATTACCGGTATAGGCCGTGATGATGTGGAAGGGCTTACGCAGAAGCAGAGCCGCAACATCAACACAGGCTTCCAGCCCATAGTGGGCCTGGGTGGTATTGCAGCAAGCAATCTTGCGAATACCAATACATTCACGGCAGATAAATCATACCTGGTTTGGGGCGATGATGGCGCTGGCACTTTAYTCACCACTGCTGTTGCCGGCAACCCCGCTGTAACCACCCGTATGGCGAGAGTGTGGAAAGTGCAGGAAACAGGTGCTGTTGGTACGGTGGCAATTTCCATCCCGAAAGATCAGCTACCATTAAGCGCTACCGCGCCTTACCTGGTTATCAGCAGCGATGCCACTTTTGACGGTGGTGATCAGTTTATTCAGCTGTCGCAGGCTGATGTGAACGGTGTGCCCAGTTATTCAACCAATATTGATCTCACTAACAACCAATACTTCACTTTCGCCAGCTTCGTCACTTCACCGGGCGGCGTGCAGGGTGAAAAACTGTGGGTAAAAGCAGATGCAGATGTACAGGTGAACGGCAGCAATCAGGTAGAGCAATGGCTGAACCAAAGCAGTTCCATGGTAACTGAATTACGTGCTGCACAGCCTTCCCATACAGATGCCATCACTGCCTCGGCAGACATTATTCGCGTTCCTAACGGTATTAACTTCAATCCGGCAGTTGATTTCAGCGGCGCATTGGGTAAATCCCTGAAAGGTAATGATGCCACAAACTGGAATTCAACAGCTGACCTGTCTATCTTCTCTGTAAATGCGCCTGAGGGACCTGTAGTAAACGGCATGAATGGCATTTTCGCTACCAACGGCAGTTGGGTAGCAACAGGTTTTACAGGCCGGGGACTTATTATACCCAGTGCGGGTAGCTATGCACTCGATGGTGCAGGATGCCTTGTAGGGCTGTCCACCGCTCCTTATGCCGGACCAATCATCGCGAGAGGTGTTTATGTAAATGCCGCAAATTCGCTGAACGGAAGCACCTGGCTGAACGGCAAACAAGGCGCCCCCGGCACCAACTGCGCGCCGCAGGCAGACGGCTCCTTCTTTGAAGTGGGCGGCCGTACCGGTGATGCCAGTGGATTTGACAACCGCATCTTCAACGGTAAGATTCCAGAAGTGATTGTATATAAATCTGCGCTTACGCCTACGCAGTCGCGGCAGGTAGAATCATACCTCGGTATTAAATACGGTATTACGCTCGACCAGACTACCGCACAGAATTACCTGGCTACCAATGGTTCGGTGATCTGGAATGCTACTGCCAACAACATCTATAAAAACAACATTTTTGGTATTGGTCGTGATGACGCAGAAGGACTTGTACAAAAACAATCCCGCAGCGTGCATACAGGATCCATCCTCACAGCCGGCCTTCGTTCCATTGCTGCCACCAATGCAGATAACACCAATACTTTTGGTGCGGATAAAAGTTACCTCCTACTCGGCAGCAACAGCGCGGCACTCACTGTAACCGGTACAGATCTGCCAGTGGGCAGCTGTATCCCGGAACGTCTCACCCAGGAGTGGAAAACGCAGTTCAGTAACTACGATATCAGTACGCAGCCCCTCAGCCTGCAGTTTGATCTGAACGGTATTACTGTAAAAGGTACAGCAGCCAAGGATTTCACCATGATGATCGATGAAGATGGTGATGGTGACTTCGCCACCGGTGCGGTTACCGAAATACCTGCCACCGGTTTTAACGGCGGTATTGTAAGCTTTGAAAACCTGGGTGCACTGAAAGACGGTGTTGTGTTTACACTCGTTACCAGTCATCTTCAGCGTACAGCTAACCTGGTACCTGATGCTACCGTGAGAACAGTAGCATCTACCTGTATCGATAACGGTACACTATATTTCATTGATCCTTCTGATCCAAACAAATTCATCGCCTCCATTGCCCTGAACGGCAACACCATGGATGTAACCAAGCTGTCTGCTGTGGTGGACGTGAACAGGGATATGAATACTGCTTTGGGTAAAAACAGTGGCACTGATTATGGTACGCAATTAATGCGTAGACTGGTACATATCGCCTACACAGGTGCTAACCTGACTCAGAATGGTGGCATTACACTTCGTCTCTTCTGGAACCCTGCAGAAAGAGCGAATGCAGAGAATATGCTCTCCGGTACCCGCGGCGTAACCGGCGCACAAAGGTGGGCATGGTTCAAACATACAGGTGATATTACCGCCACCCTCGCCGACCTGGCTCCTGTAGGACTGGCTAATATTACGGAGATTTCTCCGTCGGCTACCGGTCAGCAAGATGGCGTAGAATACGTTGAATTCAGCGGTATTCAGAACTTCTCCACTTTTGGTGGAGTGACAACCGCCAACCAGGTACTGGCTATCACCAAAGTACAGGATGGCACAGAAGGTACACAGGACGGCGCCTTTAGTATCAGTTTGCCTGTCGGTGTAATGGCCACGGAAGACATCACCGTGAACTATACCGTAACAGGTACGGCTGCTAACGGTACCGACTATACGGCACTGAATGGCACGGTTACTTTCCCTGCAGGTAGCAACAGTGTAGCCCTCCCCGTAGTAGTTACAGATGATAATGTGCTGGAAACAACAGAGGGTGTAACCGTTACCCTGAACACCGCCACCGGCGCTACCAGCGGCAATGTTTATAATATCAACAGCACACAGGCAGCAGCCTCTTTGAATATTATTGATAACGACAGCAATAATCCTGTTAAAACCACAGTAGGCGTCACCAAAGGCAATGATGCGAGAGAACCAGCTACCAACGGAGCCTTTAACGTCAGCCTGCCAGCAGGTGTTACTGCATCGGAAGACATTACCGTAAACTATACCATTGCAGGCACCGCTACACCAGGCGTGGATTATGGCGTGTTGAGCGGATCAGTAGTGATCCCTGCAGGCCAGAACGGAGTGGTGTTGCCAGTCACAGTAATCGATGACCAGTTATTGGAAAGCCCTGAAACAGTATTATTAACAGTAACAGGTGGCAGCTCTACCAGCTTCACACTTACCCCGAGCACTACGGCCGGTAATGCCACTGTAAATGTAATTGATGATGAAGATACACCGGCCAACCGGGTACTGAGTGTGGCTAAAGTGACCGATGCTTCAGAACCGGCAGCTAATGGCGGCTTTACTATCAGTTTGCCAACAGGTATCAGACCTTCTGAAGACATTACCGTCAGCTATACCATTGGAGGTACAGCCACAGGTGGGTCCGATTATACCGCGCTTACAGGTACTATAACTATACCAGCTGGTCAAAATAGTGTACCCCTTCCCGTTAGTGTGAAAGACGACCAGGTAATTGAAAATACGGAAACCGTGCTGGTAACGCTTACCGGCGGCACCAGTGCCAGCTTTACCTATACTGCCAGTACTACCAACGGCAGTACTTCTATTGATATAACTGATAATGATAACATCGCCGCCAACCGCGTACTGAGCATCGTTAAAAAGACGGATGCCGCAGAACCGGCTACCAACGGGGAGTTCACAATCAGTCTGCCTGCTAATATCACTGCATCGGAGGACATAACCATCACCTATACACCGACAGGTACTGCCAGCAGTGGCACAGATTACACTGCCCTGGGAACATCTGTGCTGCTGGCTGCAGGACAGAATAGTGTGTCCTTACCGATCACCGTTGCCGATGACAAGATCATAGAGAACACAGAAACTGTGATAGCAACGGTGACCGGAGGTACCAGTACCAGCTTTAGTTTCACTATCAGCAGTACTGATGGCAGCGCTACGGCCAGCATCACCGATGATGACAATACCGCTGCTAACCGCGTTTTAGGTGTCATTAATGCCGGCGATGCTTCCGAGCCGGCCACCAACGGAGCGTTTAAGATCGGACTGCCTACAGGTATCACTTCTTCAGAACCTGTTACCGTCACTTATACCATCAATGGAACCGCTACTAACGGTACCGACTATACTACGCTTACAGGTACAGTGGTAATACCCGTCGGCCAGGACAGCGTAACGGTACCTGTAACTGTTATTGATGATCAGTTGATGGAAAATACCGAAACGGTAACAATGACGCTCAGCGGTGGTACCAGCACCAGTTTTGCCTTCACCACCAGCACTACCAATGGTAATGCTACCGTGAATATTAAGGATGATGATAACACCGCCGCTAACCGTGTACTGAGTATCATCAAAATGATTGATGGGTCAGAACCGGCTACCAATGGTGGATTTAAGATCAGTTTGCCTTCGGGTGTTTTACCTTCAGAAGATATTACGGTTAATTACAGCATAGCTGGTACTGCTACCAACGGTACCGACTATACGTTATTAAGCGGCACCGCCATCATCCCGGCGGGCCAGAACAGCATAGCATTGCCCGTAAATGTGACGAACGACCAGGTGATCGAAAACACCGAGACCGTGGTGCTGACGCTTACCGGTGGTACCTCAGTTAATTTCAGTTACACTGTTAGCGCTACAAACGGTACCGCTTCTGCAGATATAACAGATGATGATAACACCGCCGCCAACCGCGTGCTGAGCATCAGCAATAGCGGCAACGCCGCAGAACCGGGTACACCTGGCAACTTTACGGTAAGTCTTCCAACAGGAATAACTTCTTCTCAACCTATCACGGTGAATTATACCGTAGCAGGAACAGCTGCAGCAGGCGTAGATTATAATACCCTTGCCGCTGTAACAATACCGGCTGGCCAGAACAGTGTAACCGTCCCCGTTACTGTGATCGATGACAAGATCATTGAGCTGACAGAAACGGTGATAATGACTATCACCGGTGGAACCGGTGGTAGCTTCAGCTTTACGGCGTCTGCAACAAGTAAAACTGCTACTGTAGATATTGCCGATGACGATAACACACCGGCCAATCGGATGGTGAGGGTACAGGTAGCCCGCGATGGGGCAGAAGGAGGCAACTCTGTCAGGTTCAATTTCCTCCTTGCTCCGGGTATTACCAGCTCTCAGGCTATCACAATAAATTATACAGTAGGTGGTACCGCTATACTCGGTACAGATTATAACGGCTTAACTCCAACGCATTTCAGCGGAACAGTCACCATTTCAGCCGGAAGTACCAACGTAGCCACGGCTGGGAATGTAGTGGATGATCAGATTATAGAGGGCACAGAAACTGTGGTGGTTACTATTAACAGCGCATCTTCCGGTAGCTTTACGTTTACTCCAGATCCCGCTGAAGGCAGTGCTACGGCAAACATTTTTGATAACGATGATAACACCGCCAATCGTGTACTCAGCATCACCAAAGCCGGCGATGCAGCCGAACCGGCGACAAACAATGTGTTCAATATTAACCTGCCTGCAGGCGTAACGATCGCCGGACCTGTAACCGTGAATTATACTGTGAGTGGCACCGCCACTGCCGGTACGGATTACGCTAACCTCAGCGGCACCGTTACCATTCCTGCCGGTGCAAACGGTACTACACTGCCTGTAAATGTGATCGATGATAAATTCATTGAGAACCTAGAAACAGTAGTAGTCACTATTACCGGCGGTAGTTCCGGCAGTCTCACTTTCACTGCCAGTCCAACCAATAGCCAGGAAACGATGAATATTGCAGATGATGACAACACCGCAGCCAATCGTGTACTGAGCATTCAGAAAATAGCAGACCTGGAAGAACCATCCGTCAACGGCAGCTTCCGTATCAGTTTGCCTTCGCAAATAATGTCATCAGAACCGGTAACGGTCAACTATACCGTAACGGGTACCGGTACTAACGGTGCCGACTATACTACATTGAGTGGTAGCGTCATCCTGCCGGCGGGCCAGAACAGCGTGCTGGTTGCTGCCGATATCTCAGATGACAAGATTATTGAAGGCACAGAAACCCTGATTGCTACTATTACAGGTGGAGCCAGTACCAGCTTCAACTTCACTGCCAGCACTACCAATGGCAGTGCTACAGCTGATATCCTGGACGACGATAATATCGCCGCCAACCAGGTATTGAGTGTGGTGAACGGCGGCGATGCAGCAGAACCAGGCACCAATGGCGCCTTTACTATCAGTCTGCCTGCGGGTTACACCTCAGCAGCACCGATTACCGTAAACTATACCGTAGCAGGTACCGCTACAAGTGGTACCGACTACACTGCGTTAACAGGTACGGTAACCCTGCCTGCAGGACAAAACAGTGTATCTGTTCCGGTGAATGTGATCAACGACCAGGTGGTAGAGAACACCGAAACTGTGATACTCACGCTTACAGGTGGTACCAGCACTGGCTTCAGCTACACCGTCAGTACTACCAATGGTAATGCCACTGTAAATATTACCGATGATGAAAACTCATCAGCTAATCGTGTACTGAGTGTTATCAACAATGGCAACGCCGCAGAACCAGGTACCAATGGCGGGTTTACTATCAGTCTGCCTGCCGGTATCCTGCCATCAGAAAATATCAATGTCACTTATACTATCAACGGTACAGCCACAGGTGGCAATGATTATACCGCGCTTACCGGCACTGTTACTATCCCTGCCGGCCAGAATAGTGTATCCGTTCCAGTTAATGTTATCAATGACCAGGTCATAGAAGGTACGGAAACAGTGAACCTTACGATCAGCGGTGGTGTCAGCAGCAGTTTTGCATATACCGCCAGCACTACCAATGGTAATGCAGCTGTGAATATAACAGACGATGATAATACGGCTGCCAACCAGGTACTCGCTGTTACCAAAACTGCTGATGCCGCAGAACCAGCTACCAATGGCAGCTTCAGTATAAGTCTCCCGGCAGGAATTACTGCTGCCAGGGATATACAGGTAGCTTATACCGTGGCCGGTGGCACTGCCACTCCTGGCACAGATTATCAGGCCATTACCGGTAGCATTACCATACCTGCTGGTCAAAATAGTGTATCCGTTCCCGTGAATGTGATAGACAATACAGTGATAGAGCCTGATGAAACTGTGATCCTGAATATTACCGGTGGTAACGATGCGCAGTTCACTTACACCGCTGCAGGTGGGGGAGGTACTGCTACCGTTACTATTACCGACAATGATCATGCAGGTAACAGCAATGTTGTACTGCTCACCAAAGTATCTGACGCCATAGAAGGCAGTACTAAAGGTCAGTACAGAATAGCCCTGGCGCCTGGTATTACCAGCTCTGAAGACGTAGTAATTAGCTTTACCCCTGGAGGAACAGCCACTAATATAACTGACTATAATTTGCTGGGACTGTCTGCTGGTAAGATCGTTATACCGGCGGGAGCCAATGAAGTATTCATTGATGTAGACGCCGGTAACGATGGCATCATCGAGGGGCCTGAAACGGTGGTACTGACCCTTACCAGCGCAGCCTCCAGCAGTTATCCGTTCACCATAGACCCTTCAGGTAATGGAGCGGTAGTGAATATCATAGACGCCAATGCTGCCAGCAGTACACCGTTGCAGGTAATTGTCGGCACCAATGCCGCAGAACCGGCTACCAAAGGCACCTTCACGGTGAAGCTCGCGGGTGTTGCCACCTCCGCATGGCCTGTTACGGTAGGGTATAAGATATCCGGTACCGCCGTATCCGGTGTGGACTACCAGGCCCTGGGCACCATTGTGATCCCGGCAAATACCAACAGTGTAACGGTAGATCTTAATGTATTGGACGACCAGATCATTGAGCCTACTGAAACAATGATATTTACGCTTTTGTCGGGCAGTGCTATAGATGGTGGAGGCAACGCCTTTATCTTCCCGCCGGATCCGGCTAGTGATGATGTGACGGTGAACATAGCAGATAATGACGCGATTGCTGCCAATCAGGTACTGAAAGTGGTGAAGACCACCGACGCCGCAGAGCCATCTACCGGTGGCGCCTATACGATAAGTCTGCCTGCCGGTTATACTTCCGCCGCCAATATCACGCTGAACTATAACATGAGTGGTACCGCTGTTCGTAATACCGACTACGCCATCAGCACTATCACGCTGCCTGCCAATACCAACAGCGTTACTATACCACTGTCTGTTATAGATGACAAGATCATTGAGAATACAGAAACAGCAATATTAACGCTCACCGGTGGCACAGACGGTAACTCATTTACCTATACTGCAGATGCAGCTGGCAATAACGCAACGGTGAATATCGCTGACGATGACAATAACAACACGAACAATGTATTGCGGGTAACCAATAGCGCTGATGGCGCAGAGCCGTCTACCGATGGCGAATTTACCATCAGTCTGCCTGCAGGTTATACTGCATCAGAAGACATTGCCGTGAATTATACCGTAGGCGGTACAGCTACTGCGGGTACCGACTACACCAGCCTGTCTGGCACAGTACAGATACCAGCAGGTCAGACCAGCGTTAAGGTCCCTGTAGATGTAACCGATGACCAGATAATAGAAGGTACAGAAACAGTAACGCTTACGCTTACCGGTGGTACCAGCACGAGCTTTAACTTTACGCCTGCAAGCGGTAACAACACTGCATCGGTGAACATCGCTGATAACGACAACACGGCGGCTAACCAGGTAATCAGCATCTCCAAAACAACGGATGCGGCTGAACCAGGTACTAATGGAGCATTCACCATCAGTCTGCCGGCAGGTGTTACCTCTGCCCAACCGGTGACTGTGAATTATACCATCACGGGTACCGCTGTTAACGGAACAGATTACACTACACTTTCCGGCTCCGTTGTATTACCTGCTGGTCAGAATAATGTGCCTGTACCGTTGATCGTTACAGATGATAAGATTATAGAAGGAACCGAAACAGTGACACTCACCGTTACCGGCGGAACTTCTCCATCCTTTGTGTTCACTGCCAGCACCACCAATGGTAATGCTACCGCAAATATTACAGATGATGACGGCATAGCTGCTAATCTTGTGCTTAGTGTGGTCAAAACAGCGGATGCAGCTGAACCGGGTACCAATGGCTCGTTCCGTATCAGTTTGCCTGCAGGTTATACAGCATCGGCACCTGTTACAGTGAACTATAACGTTACCGGTACCGCCACTGCCGGCGCAGACTATACTGTGCTCAGTGGTACGGTGATCATACCAACCGGACAAAATAGTATAGCCGTACCAGTGAATGTAGCAGATGATCAGGTTATTGAGAATACCGAAACGGTGATCATGAATATTACCGGCGGCAATTCCGGCAGCTTTACTTATACTGCCAGCACTACCAATGGTAATGCTACCCTGAATATTACCGATGACGATAACATACCGGGCAACCTGGTGTTAAGCGTGATCAGGACTGCTGATGCCGCAGAGCCATCTACTAATGGTGAATTCAGGATCAGTCTGCCCACAGGCATTACAGTGGCAGAAAATGTAACAGTAAACTATACTATCACAGGTACTGCCATCAACGGTACTGACTATACGAACCTCAACGGCACTTTAGTGATCCCTGCCAACCAGAACAGTGTGGTAGTGCCGGTAACTGTTACCAATGATCAGATCATTGAAGGCACAGAAACCGTGATCATGACGCTGAACAGTGGTACCAGTGCCAACTTTACCTTCACCGCCAGCGTTGCCAATGGTAATGCTTCCCTGGATATTGAAGACGATGACAATTCGCCTGCTGCGCTTGTGTTGAACATCACTAAAGCCACCGATGGTGCAGAACCATCTACTAATGCGGCATTCAGTATCAGTTTGCCTGCAGGATACACCGCATCTCAGGATATTACGGTGAACTATACCGTAGCCGGTACAGCCACCAGTGGCACTGATTACAGCGCTATCGGTAATTCCATTGTGCTGCCTGCTGGTCAGAACAGTGTAAGCTTGCCGGTAGTAGTAAAAGATGATAAGATCATTGAAAACACGGAAACGGTGATCGTGACATTGACAGGAGGAACCAGTACAAACTTCAACCTGGCCGCCAGTAGTACCAATGGCAGCGCAACAGCAGATATTACAGATGATGAGGCCAGCAATCCGGCTAACCTGGTGTTGAATATTGCCAAAACTGCAGATGGGGCAGAGCCTTCCACTGATGGTTCTTTCAGCGTAAGTCTGCCTGTAGGCATCACAGCAGCCGAAAACATTACAGTGAACTATACGGTAGCGGGTACAGCTACCAGTGGCACGGATTACGTTGCCTTAAGCGGTACGGTATTGATTCCGGCGGGTCAGAATAGTGTAGCCGTACCAGTTATAGTAACTGACGACCAGATTATAGAGAATACAGAAACCGTGATCGCCACGCTCGCAGGCGGATCGTCCGCCAGCTTTACCTTCACTGGTACCAGCAACGCGACCGTGAATATCACGGACAATGATAACGTGGCCGCTAACCGTGTGCTGAGTGTTGCCAAAACAGGAGACGCCGCAGAACCAGCCACCAACGGTTCCTTCTATATCAGTTTGCCGGCAGGATATACCGCGGCAGAAGATATCACCGTCACCTATACTACCACAGGTACCGCCACCAGCGGCACAGACTATACTGCTCTTGCCGGTACAGTAGTGATCCCAGCTGGTCAGAATAGTGTAGCCGTGTCCGTACCAGTGCTGGACGATCAGTTGATTGAAAGCACCGAAACCGTGATCATGACCCTTGCCGGCGGTAGCTCCACCAGCTTCACATTTACTGGTACCGGCAACGCTACTGTGAACATCACGGATAATGATGACGTGGCGGCTAACCGTGTGCTGAGTGTAGTGAAAACCACTGATGCCGCAGAACCAGGAACAAATGGTGTTTTCACTATCAGTTTACCTGCAGGTATCACGGCAACTGAAAACATCACCGTGAATTACACTACCAGCGGTACAGCTACCAGTGCAACAGATTATACCGCGCTGAGTGGTACAGTAGTGATTCCTGCCGGTCAGAATAGTGTAACCGTTACCGTGCCAGTGATCAATGATCAGGTAATTGAAACCACCGAAACGGTGATCCTCCAGCTCACAAGTGGCGCAAGTACCAGCTTCACCTTCACTGCCAGCACTACCAGTGGTAATGCTACCGTGAATATTACAGATGATGACAACATTCCGGCTAACCTTGTGATCAACGTCACCAATCCTGTAAACGGTGCAGAACCAGCCACCAACGGCAACTTTACGATTGGTTTGCCCGCCGGATACACCGCTGCGGAAGACCTCACCGTTCACTACACCTTAGGTGGTACTGCTACCGGTGGTATTGATTACACCGCCCTCAGCGGAACTGTGGTGATCCCTGCCGGTCAGAATAATGTGCCGGTAACCGTAAACGTGATCAACGATCAGATTATAGAAAATACAGAAACAGTAATATTAACGGCCACGGGGGCTACATCCACCAGCTTTACGCTCGTGGCAAGCAGTACCAGCGGAAATGCTACGGTGAATATCGCAGATGACGATAACACTCCGGCTAACCGGGTACTGAGTGTAAACAATGCAGGCGATGCGGCAGAACCATCTACCAACGGCAGCTTTACTATCAGCCTGCCTGGCGGAGTAACCTCGGCCGAAGATATTACCGTGAATTATACCGTAGCCGGTACTGCCACAAGTGGAACCGACTATAGTGCCCTCAGCGGCACCGTAGTGATCCCAGCCGGACAAAATAGTGTAGGCGTGCCAGTGGGTGTGATCAATGATCTGATCATTGAAAGCAAAGAGACCGTGATTCTGACACTTACCGGTGGTACTTCTACCAATTTCAACTTCACTGCCAGCACTACCAATGGTAATGCTACCGTGAATATTAATGATGACGATGATATCCCTGCAAACCGTGTGCTGCTGGTAAGCAGAACAGCAGATGGCGCAGAACCAGGTACCAACGGCAACTTCAATGTAAGTCTGCCTGCCGGTATAACCGCTGCAGAAAATATCACTGTGAATTATACCATTGCCGGCACCGCTGTGAATGGTACCGATTATGCCAACCTCTCTGGTTCCGTAGTAATACTTGCTGGTCAGAACAGCGTTGCTGTACCGGTAACGGTAACAGATGACCAGATCATCGAAGGCACGGAAACCGTGATCATGACGTTGACAGGCGGAACGTCTACCAGCTTTGTATTCGCTGCCAGCAATACCAGCGGTAATGCTACCGTAAATATTGCAGATAACGATAACACGGCTGCTAACCGCGTATTATCAGTAACCAACATCAGTGATGGCGCAGAACCAGCTACTAATGGCAGCTTTAATATTGGTTTGCCAGTAGGATTTACTGCTTCTGAAGATATTACTGTTAGCTACACCATCGCAGGTACGGCTACTGCCGGCACAGACTATACGGCCCTCACCGGGGTGATTACCATACCGGCTGGTCAGAATAGTGTAGCCGTTCCAGTTAACGTAACTGACGACAAGGTGATTGAGAATACAGAAACCGTGATCCTGACGCTGAACGGAGGTACCTCTACCAGCTTCACTTTCACCGGCACGGGTAATGCTACGGTGAATATTGTTGATAACGATAACGTAGCGGCTAACCGGATACTCAGCGTGGCAAAAACTGCCGATGCAGCAGAACCGTCTACCGCCGGTACATTTACGATTAGTTTACCTGCCGGTATTACCGCCGCTGAAAATGTGACCGTCAACTATACTATCGGCGGCACTGCCACCGCAGGTACTGATTACACCACGCTCAGCACGTCAGCAGTGATACCTGCCGGTCAGAACAGTGTTACTATCCAGGTACCAGTGATCGATGACAAGCTGATAGAAAATACAGAAACCGTGGTGATGACACTAAGCGGCGGATCTTCTGCCAGCTTTAGTTTCACTGGCAACGGCAGCACCATCGTCAACATACTGGATGACGACGACATTGCAGCTAACCGTATACTCGCTGTAACCGCCACAAAAAATGCCGCAGAACCAGGCACCAATGGTGAGTTTACCATCAGTCTGCCTGCAGGTATTGCTTCATCAGAAGCTATCACGGTGACCTATACCATTGGCGGTACTGCCACCAGCGGATCAGACTATACTGCCCTGAGCGGCACCGCAGTGATCCCTGCTGGTCAGCGTAGTGTTACTGTACCGGTGCCTGTGATCAATGACCAGATCCTGGAGAATACCGAAACAGTAGGAATGACCATTACAGGTGGTACATCGACCAGTTTCACTTTCACCGGCGGCGCCACCGCTACTGTGAACATTGTGGATGATGAAAATACCGCGGCTAACAGAAGACTCAGCATTGTGAAAACAACAGATGCTTCGGAACCAGCTACTAATGGAAGCTTCACTATCAGTCTCCCGGCTGGTATTGTTTCATCAGAAAATATTACCGTCAACTATACCATAGGTGGCACCGCTATCAGTGGTACAGACTATGCTGCCATTACAGCAACGATCACCATCCCCGCTGGTCAGAATAGCGTGAGCGTACCGGTAACCGTAAAAGACGATCAACTGATAGAGAACACGGAAACGGTTATCATGACGCTGAACGGCGGAACATCTACCAGCTTTACTTTCATCGGTACTGGTAATGCCACTGTGAATATTACAGATGATGAGAATACAGCGACTAACCGCGTACTTACGGTGAGCAAAGTAACAGATGCATCAGAACCTGCTACCAATGGCAGCTTTAAGATTAGTCTGCCGGCAGGTATTGCTTCTTCTGAAGCTATCACCGTAAACTATACTATCGCGGGTACGGCCACCAGTGGCACAGACTATGCCGCCATCACAGGTGCCATCACTATCCCTGCCGGTCTGAATAGTGTGAACATACCGGTAACCGTAATCGATGACCAGTTGATTGAAAATACAGAAACGGTGATCATGACACTGAATGGTGGTAACTCCACCAGCTTTGCCTTCACCGGCAGCGGCAATGCTACGGTGAATATTACGGATGATGAGAACACAGCAGTTAATCGTGTGCTGACAGCCACTAAGGTAACAGACGGAGCAGAACCTGCTACAAACGGTGGATTTAAGATAAGTCTGCCAACGGGTATCGCTTCATCTGAAGATGTCACGGTTAACTATACGATCAGTGGTACTGCTACCAGTGGTACAGACTATACCGCAATTACCGGAACGATTACTATCCCTGCTGGTCAGAATAGTGTGAGTGTACCGGTAACCGTAATAGATGATCAGTTAATTGAGAACACAGAAACGGTGATCATGACACTGAACGGGGGAACGTCTACCAGCTTCACTTTCACCGGTACTGGCAGTGCTACCGTGAACATCACCGACAATGACGGCGATCCCGCCAACAGGGTGTTGACGGTGACTAAAATTACAGATGCCGCAGAGCCAGGCATCAATGGTGAATTTAAAGTTAGTCTGCCTGCTGGTATTGTTTCTTCTGAAGACATCACTGTTTATTATACGATTGGAGGTACCGCCACCGCTGGTACAGACTATACCGCCATCACCGGATCGATTACTATCCCGGCAGGTCAGAACAGTGTGAATGTACCGGTAACCGTAATGGACGATCAGCTGATTGAGCATACAGAAACCGTGATCCTGACACTGAACGGCGGAACTTCCACCAGCTTCACCTTTACCGGTACAGGCAATGCTACCGTGAATATTACGGACGATGAGGATACACCTGTAAACCGGGTGCTGACTGTGGTGAAAACAACAGATGCCGCAGAGCCAGGCACTAACGGTGCGTTCAAAATCAGCCTGCCTTCAGGTATAGCTTCTTCCGAAGACATCACCGTAAACTATACTATAGCAGGTACTGCTACCAGTGGTACTGATTATACTGCCATTACAGGAACGATCACCATCCCGGCAGGACAAAATAGTGTAGCCGTTCCCGTGACCGTGAAAGATGACCAGGTAATTGAAGTCACAGAAACCGTGATTATGACGCTTAATGGTGGTACTTCCACGGGCTTCACTTTCACCGGCAACGGTAATGCTACGGTAAATATCACCGATGATGAAAGTATCACACCGGCGAGCATGGCACTGACCATCGCTAAAGATACAGACGGCGCAGAACCTGCTACCAACGGTCACTTTAAGGTAAGCCTGCCCGCGGGCATTACTTCATCTGAAGCTATCACGGTGAACTATACTGTAACGGGCACCGCCACCGCTGGTACAGATTATACTACCCTCACAGGTACCGTAGTAATACCTGCCGGACAAAACAGTGTATCCGTTCCCGTAGTAGTAACAGATGACCAGATTATAGAAGTAACAGAGACCGTAATAGCTACCCTTAACGGCGGTACTTCTGCCAACTTCACCTTCACCGGCAATGGTAATGCTACCGTAAATATTACGGATGATGAAAGCATTACACCGGCTAAACTGGTGCTGACTGCCACCAAAGATGTTGATGGCGCAGAACCGGCTACTAATGGCGGATTTAAAATAAGTCTCCCTGCCGGTATCACTTCCTCTGAAGCTATCACGGTGAACTACACCATAGCAGGTACTGCTACCGCGAATGCAGATTACACTGCCCTCACCGGTACCGTTACTATCCCGGCGGGACAGAACAGCGTCACTATACCGGTAACCGTAATGGACGACAAGGTGATAGAAGGTACGGAAACGGTGATCCTGACACTGACCAGCGCCAGCTCCACCAGCTTCACGTTCACCGCCAGCAATACAGCTACAGTGAACATCACTGATGATGAAAGCAACCTGGTACTGAACGTTACCAAAAATGCCGACGGTGCAGAACCTGCTACCAATGGCAGTTTCACTATCAGTTTGCCAACCGGTGTTACCGCGGCAGTGGACATCACCGCTAAATATACCGTAGCAGGTACGGCGATCGCCGGTACTGACTATACTGCCCTCACCGGCACAGTAGTGATTCCTGCGGGTCAGAATAGTATAACCGTTCCCGTAGTCGTAACCGATGATCAGCTGATCGAAGGAAACGAAACTGTGATCATCACAGGAACTGGTGGTACGGCAACGGGCCTTGTGTTCACACCGGGTACCAGCAATACTGCTACTGTGACCATAGCAGATGATGACGACAAAGACCTGGATCTGATGGTCAGCGCTACAAAACCAAATGCGGCAGAACCATCCACTCCAGGGGAATTCACTATTAGTCTTGCCAGCGGCAAAATACCTGCTGCAGACATCACGGTTACTTATACAGTAGCAGGCACGGCTACTGCGGGCACCGACTATGCAACCCTCACCGGCACTGCGGTGATCCCTGCAGGCCAGCGTAGCATAACGATACCAGTAAACGTAACAGACGATGATCTGATAGAACCGGCAGAAACAGTGGTGCTCACGGTGACAGGAGGCAAGTCTGCCGCCATGAATTACACAGTAGGTACTAACAACACCGCTACTGTAAACATTGCAGATGACGATCATACTAACCTGAACCTGCTCGTTACCGCCAGCAAACCGGATGCTACTGAACCGGGTATCAATGGTGCGTTCACGATCAGTCTGGCCGGCGGCAACCGTACTGCAGAGCCGATCACCATACAATACATGATAGGTGGCACGGCCACACCGGATGCGGATTACAGGGCCATTACCGGCACTATCACCATCCCGGCAGGCGCCAGCAGTGTAACCGTTCCCGTGAGTGTGCTGGACGACAACGAAGTAGAATCTCCGGAAACAGTGGTGTTCCTGCTTACCGGTGGAAAATCTGCCAGCTACACCTTTACAACAGGCGCTGTCAGCGATGCCACGGTAACTATAACGGATACGGATAAACTGGCCGGTGACCTGGTCGTTACCAAAGAGATCGTTGCACCGGTAACAGGTCCTTACCGCATGGGTCAGAGCCTTACGTACCGCATCACTGTAAAGAATGCGGGTAACATACCAGTGACCAATGTAAAAGCAGAAGACCGTCTGCCGGTACAACTGGATGTGCCTACCCATACGTCCGCAGAAAAAGGAGAAGTAGTGGTAACGGCAGCTACCAAACTGGTAGAATGGAACATCGGTGACCTGGCAGTTGGCGCTACGGTACAAATGACGCTGACAGCCCGTGTGATAGAAGGCGGACAACTGATTAACGAAGCGAGTGCTTACAGCACAAACATGCCGGACGCGGACAGTACCAATAACGTAGGGGTTTCCACGGTAGGAATTGAAGGATCAGATTTGTCTTTCCCGAATGTGATTACACCGAATGGTGATGGTAAGAACGAAAGGTTCATCATCGGCGGACTGGAAAAATATCCAGGTTCAGCGATATACATCTTCAATCGTTGGGGCGGACAGGTGTACCAGTCTAAGGATTATCGCAACAATTGGGACGGTTCTAACCTGAATGAAAGCACCTACTACTATATACTGGAAGTGAAGAAGCCGGATGGTATCAGGAAGTATAAAGGTTGGGTAACAATAATACGGTAAAAGACAACAATATTATCTGCTACAAAAAACGTGTAAAGATGCAAACAGTACTCAGAGCAGGAATAATGGTCTTGCTGCTGGCAACAGGTATGCGCGGAATGGCGCAACAGAACATACAGTTCAGCCAATACGTGTTCAACGGGTTAAGTATTAACCCAGCCTATGCAGGCTATAAGGAAGACTTGTACGTGAATACCGTTTACCGCCATCAGTGGGCTGGATTTCCCGGCGCACCCCGCACAGGGGGAGTGTCGATAGATGGCGTAACTCCTGCCAGTGAAAACAAGGTGGGATTGGGGCTGCAAATGTTGTTTGATAAACTGGGTCCGCAGGATGCTTTGTCACTCTATGGTTCTTATTCGTACCGGATCCCGCTGGATGATGAAGGCACGCGCCGGCTATGCTTCGGCATAGGAGGAGGGGTTACCCAGTACTCCATTGATGGCTCGGCACTGCAATACACGGATAATGACGATTCCGCGATACCTCTGGGTAAAAAGAGTGTGTGGGTGCCGGATGCCCGCTTCGGGATTTACTACTACACTTCCCGCTTTTACGCAGGCGCTTCTGTTATGGACCTCTTTTCTCTTTATACAGATGCTTCGCGTTACAGCTGGAAAGGGAATAACTATTCTACCATTTGCAAAACACAGCACCTGTATATTACTGCGGGTGCTATGTTTCCGCTGGGAGAGAAGTTGCAACTGAAGCCTTCTATCCTTATCAAGGAAGATTTTAAGGGACCCACTAACGTAGACATTAATGCCTTTCTGCTGATCGGTGAAAAGCTGTGGGCGGGCGCTTCCTATCGTACAGGTGTGGGGGTATGGAACAAAACCAACCTGCAGAAGGATCTGAGTGAACTGGATGCAGCCAGTGTGATGGTGGAATTTTACGCGACAGAAAAGTTGCGTATCGGGTATTCCTATGACCTGAGCATTAATAAAATGGCGGGTTATCAGGGAGGATCACATGAAATATCACTAGGCTTTTTAATTCCTTCGAAAAATTTCGCAGTAAAGAACCCCAGGTATTTTTAACCCTTAGTTACTACCCGTATGATACGTTGCACTTTAATTATTATTCCGCTGATGTTTTTGAGGGCCTTCAGCCTGTTCAGCCAGGAGCAGAAAAGCCTGTCGCAATTAGCTAACGCAGCTTATGCAAGGCAGCAGTATGCAGCCGCAGGAGCGCTCTATAACAGGATTGCCCGCAATAAGGGGGATAAGATGCCCGTGGATCAGCTGATGAAAATGGCCCATAGCTACCACGAGATCGGTTACTATAAGGAAGCCTCGGATATATACCAGGAGATCACCAGCCGTACTGACTGTCCGGCGTCCGCTTATTTTGCTTATGGAGAAGTGCTTCGGCAGCTGGAACAGTATGATGCGGCAAAGCAGCAATATATGTTGTTTGCGACGTCTGATGCAGACAGTCTTAAATTAAAAGAGATCGCCCTGCAAAGTTGCGACAGTGCCGTTGTATGGGGTAAACAGGTGCCCCCTGTACAATTAAAACCCGTTAAAGAGCTGAATACACCTAACTCGGACCTGGTAAGTGGAGTAGTAAAGAAAGGTTTGCTGCTGATGTCAAACGGATACCGCTCGATGGCGCTTAATGGTGGCTCACAGTCAAAGCCACCTATCGACAAACGCACTGAACTACCTTATTATAAAGCATATGTTTATCAGCAATACTCAGGCGACAATTCCAACACCTACCTGGAAGAACTGGCGCCGGCATTGCTGGGCAAATATGATTATCATATCGGCCCGGTATGTCTCAGCAGCGCAGAAGATACCCTCTATGCCACTATCAACATACAGGGCAGGGATGTACCTGTCACAGGCAAAGGTATCGTGAATGGTGTCCGCCAGCTGCAGATCTACCAGTCTATAAAAAAGAATGGCAAATGGGAGCCCCCCGTATTAATGACTGGCATTAATGTACCAGGATACTCGTCCAGTCATGCAGTGCTCAGTTTCGGCGGCGACGTACTGTATTTTGTATCTGACCGCCCGGGTGGGTTAGGTCAGACAGATCTCTGGTATTCAGAAAAACAGGCAGATGGTACCTGGGGAACGCCGATCAACTGTGGTAATCAGGTAAACACGGTGGCTTCAGAAACCTTCCCCACTGTTAATGAAGAAGGCATTCTTTACTTCTCCAGCAGAGGTTATGCAGGGATGGGTGGTTATGACATCTACCGTGTAAAAGGGGCGAAGTCCAGCTGGGAAATACCGCAGAATATGAAAGTGCCGTTTAACTCCGCCGCCGATGATTTAGGGCTGATACTGAAACGTAATGGCTATGAAGGTTATGTAGCATCCAACAGGCAGGGCGGCATGGGCAAAGATGATATCTATTATTTCTCTGATCCCGATTACTTTAACAGGGTTGACCGCAATAGGAATCCGGCGCTGGAAACAGACCATACCATACCAGCTGTAGCAGGCGGACAACCAGGTTTGGTGGAGAAAAAACATACTGCAGAAGAAGAAACAGATAAACAACAACTGGAAGAACTTAAGTTCTTATATGATTATAACAGCGCATCACTGCTTACCGCATCCCGCAGGATACTGGACCAGGTGGCAGCGGTGCTGAAACGTCACCCCAACTGGAAGATCGTGATTGCTTCCTTTGCAGATAACCGCGGTTCTGATCAATATAATACTGATTTGTCAGCATTACGTTGTTATGCAGTAATAGATTACCTCGTTAATAAAGGCATCGATCCGAAACGTCTCTATTATAGCAATAAAGGGGAGGAGAGTCCTGTGAACGGCTGCAAGGACGGTGTGCCGTGCAAGGAAGACGAATATAAGCAGAACAGGCGTTCCGAACTGAAAGTAAAATGGTAAGCGCCGACGCGATGACGGTGCACGATTAATGCTGGATGGGGATTCAGTTATAAAACAAGAGGCTGACCAAAGTAAAATCTGGTCAGCCTCTTAACAATTATGAAAGTAACAGCAGATCGTTAATTATACTTCAACTGAATCGTCACTTTCCAGATACCTTCTTTAAGAATAGACATGTCAAACCAGTAGTTGAAATAGCCACCGTTGATGTCTCCGTTATTATACATATCGATCCTCAGCACCTGTCCGGAAACGAAGGGTAGTGGGAAACCGGCTATTTCCAGCTCCAGGTGATCGGGGAATTCAGTGTACTTGGTAGGATTATTCAAACCGAGGTTATGCCAATCCTTTAAGTCCGGTACGTCCGGGTTACTTGAATAATCATATCCGAGTAACGTTTTCGGATCAACGGCAGTGCCGTCTTTTTTCAGTACGTATACCAGTATTTTATTGCCGGTGTTGGTCTGTCTGTCAAAGGTTACATCAAGACCTGTTATTTTGCCGTCCAGACCAGAGAGCCGGTAAGTATAAGGCAATGCGTAGCTAACGTCTATGGTCAGTGCCGATTTAATAAGACGTTCTCCGCCACTGTTTTTCACTCTTACGTCAATGATATACTTGCCTTTGGTAAATATGGTGGTATCAGTAGCCTCCGGGTAGATGACAATATTTCCATTCGCAGGGTTGATATCAACGGCGGGGCGATTCACCTTAGTGCGCTTCTTGTCTAACTCCTGTACGGTTTTCTCTTTTCCTGTATACTCTGCTTGCCAGAAGTAGGTATCTACCTTATAGGCCATTAACTTATCAGCAATTTTTCCATCTTCATAGTGAATGGCATCAATGGTGAACTCCAGCGGTTTGGTAGATTCATCTGCCACCATAGCACCGGATTGGATAAGGGAGGCACCTACTGCTATCTTAATGGAAGGATTGGTATACTTGAGTGCCGGGCTTAGAAAGCCGTCGCTATTGTCCTTCTTACAGGAGATCGTTAGTAACGTGATAGCCAGCCACAACAGGCATTGTATGTTTAATGATTTTTTCATGATAAAATGATTAAGACTATCTGAAATATTTTTGTTTCAGCCCTGCTGCGAAACTGGAGCCATTGCTTAATACATGTACAATAGCGTTGGCAGTGATCAGGTTATGCGTCTGTATACTGGCGTTATACCTTACAGTATCTACTCCTGGTATTTTTAAATGCTCAAACATTATTCTGTACGCTGATGTTTGCAGTGAGCTGGTGGCACTTGTTCCACCGTCTACACCGCTAATAATCAGGGAGTCGCCATTAAGGGCCTTGTAATATTTTGTCCGGTCTTTTACGGCTTGCTCCAGGCTCACTTTAGCATTGGGTATGATAAACCTGCCAAGTAAGGCGAGCAATGTATCCTTTCCTATGTTGGCGAGGGCTTGTGGAGTCTGCCGGTCATCCGGTGTATAGTTCATCTGTAACCGTAATACCGACTTATTGGGTGCCGCAAAAAAAGTAATGTTAGCCTGATTCACGAGGGCCTTGCTATTGGTGAGATCAATGATCTTCACCAGCGAATCAAATATATGATTAGGTCTGCTGGCCAGGAATTCATATACCGTCATCCTTTTTTCTTCCTCGGATTGCTTAGACAGGCCTCCATCGACATAATAGTTATCTTTCCTGCATGCTGAAAACATCAGCATAGTAAGCGTTGCCAGGAGTGCTGCTTTTTTTAGTGAAATATTTTTCTTCATATAAAAAGTTATTTCCAGTATTCGTTCTGAGTGATCATAAAATTGCTTTTCGCGATAATGCTCTGATCTATCGGGAGTAGCCATGCACCTTTCTGATACCAATCGGCTGCCGTAATTTTAGAGTCTTTATCCAGCTTTCTTGTTCTCACCAGGTCAAAGAAATATTGTCCTTCCCCGATCAGTTCCTTTCTGCGTTCGAGGAGGATAGTGTCCTGGATACTGCCACCACCTGTATAGAGGGTGGTAAATGCACGTTGTCTTACTTTATTCAGCAGCACTGCAGCTTCTCCGGCTCTGCCTACGGACGGACTGGCCAGCGCTTCTGCTCTCAGCAACATGATATCTGCCAAACGGGTAATGATAATGTTTGATTCATTGATATTCTGTGAGGAGGTGTCGCCTTTCAGTTGCAGCGTTTTGTATTTGCCCAGGAAGATACGGTCATCATAAACGCCCTGCAGGTAGGTGGCACGGTCAAACCAGGTAAACAACCGGGCATCGCGTGCACTTGGTGGAAACATGTTATTCAGTTGTTGCCTGGTGGGAGAGAGTATAAACTTTTCGGTACCGCCTCCTCCATCTGATTGGTCTTTATACCAGGGCCTGCCCAATGTTCTGTTATAAACACGGTTTCTCTGTACCTCTCTTGCATTGGCATCAAAATTAAGCTCAAAGATGCCCTCATTGGATTTTCCTACAAAGATGCTGATGAGGTTCAGTGTATCCGTAACAAGACTGTACGGACCTTTTGTAATCACGCTGTCGCATAGCTTTTCGCAACCGGCGTAATCCTGTAACCATCCCAGTACATGTGCTTTGATAGCCCATGCTGCTCCTTTGGTGGCTCTTACGGCTTTGTCGCCACCACCGTAATCCAATGCCAGGTCAGCAATGGCGATGTCCAGATCACTTGTGATCTGCTTGAATACATCTGCCTGTGGCGCCCTTGACAGGTTATCTATGTTCACGCTCTTTAAGTTGATGGGTACATCTCCCCAGAAACGAACCAGGTAAAAGTAGGTGAGTGCCCGGATAAAGCTGGCTTCACCGATATGTCTGTTTCTGAGTGACTCATCGTAATTGGCAATCGTAGGGATTTTTTCAAGGAGTAGGTTGCATTGCGCAATGACGGTATAAAATTGGTTCCAGTTACCACCTCCGTTATTCAGTAAAGCGCTGGCGGTATTGGTCGCAATAGGCGTCTCCGCCCGAACGTTGGAACTCTGGGAATAGCTGGAGAACACATCTGCACGCACATCTCCCATGAGAAATACTTTATCCGGTACCACCGCCCGCAGGTAGGAGTAAGCAGCGGCTACTCCTTTTTCCACATCTGCCGAGGTCATAATAGCGTTAGCAGCAGTAGGCAGTTCAATAATTTCAGGATCCAGTATTTTTTTGCAGGAAAATAATAAGGCGCAACCTGCGAGGAGGAAGCACATTTTGTTTTTCCATGTTATTTTTATCTTCATAATCTTAGAATTCAAAGTTAAAGCCACAGTTAAATTTGTAAGGGATGGGATATCCATTACCCAGATCGTAACCATAAGAATCCACGTTTTCAGGATCCACGCCGGAATACTTTGTAAGGATAAATACGTTACTCATCCCGCCGTAAACTCTCAGTCTCCGGATGTTAAAACGGTTCAGCGCCGCCGGTGCAAAATCATAGCTCAGGTTGATATTATTTAACCGAATAAAGCTTCCGCTTTCCAGGAAAAGATCGGTGTTGGTTTCGTAGTTGCCGATAAAATCATAACTGGATGTACCGTAGTATCTCCACGGATTCAGCACTGGATATTTTGCATTGGTGTGGGTAGGCGTCCAGAAATCCAGGTCAGATACATCCAGCAGGTTTCTTTGTCCGCCCGGATAGTTCACATTTTCACTGGCGGTCCAGCTCACCCCCTTGATACGATCTGCCTTTACTTTGTTATATACTTTGTTGCCAACAGAGTAGTTGAAAAACATGTCCAGCTGGAGTGTGGCATTGCTTTTAAACTTATAGCTGAAAGAGTGAGAAACACTTCCGGTAAATTTAGGATTAGGATCGCCGGAGTAAACGCGGTCGGAATTATCAATTACACCAATTCTGCCATCTCCGTTTACATCCAGTATCATGATATCCCCGGCTTTATACGGATCCTGTGAGGAAAATCCGCTGGTATTAGGGTACAGTCGTTTACCTGTATACTTATTTACCGGAACGGATTCGTCTGTTGGATATACACCCAGGTACTTCATCAGGTAAAAGCCATTCAGCGGGCGGCCAATCTCCAGATAAGGTTGTCCTACCGCATAATCGCTTCTGGAAACACTTCTGCCGAAATCAGGCAGTTTGGTCAGTTCATTATGGTTAATGGCGCCAATAAAGGTGACGGAATACTGAAAGTTCTTTCCTGGCCTTGTAAGATAGGCTGTAATGGCAGCTTCATATCCGGTATTGCGAACAGCTCCGCTGTTGATATAACGGGAAGTGTATCCGCTGGTACCATTTAAAGCATCCGGAAACAGGAATCCGTCTGTGTTTTTATTATAGTAGTCGAGTGTCATGGTCAGACGGCTGTTGAAAAACTCAAGATCCAATCCTACGCCCTTGTCTTTAGTAGTTTGCCAGGTAAGGTTTGGTAAGGCGGTACCGTTACCTGCACCGTAACTGGGAGCCAGTAATGGGATGCCATTATACGTAGCATTGTCTCCACTCTTGGTTTGATAGGCGCCTACAGCCAGGTAGTTATCCTCATACTGGGTACCGGATTTACCTGTACTGGCCCTGATCTTTCCGAAATTCAGCCAGCGGCCAATGTGCTTACGAATAAATTTTTCTTCTGTAAATACCCATCCTGCAGACAGCGAAGGGAAATATCCCCACTGGTTATCTTTACCAAATTTGGAAGAACCATCGGCGCGCACAACACCCTGGAACAGGTATTTTTTGTCGTAGTTGTAAGAAAGCCTGGAATAGTAAGACAACAAGCCATACCTGATATTATGCGTTTCCAGTTTGAGATTGGCTTGCGGATATCCCTGTATCACCTGCTGTGCATCACTGGGGCCGCCATATGCAGAGCCGAATATGTTGTTGTTTTCGCTGGTGTTGATGGTATTACCCAACACGAGGTCGAACGAGTGTTTTGAAGGGAATGTGTGATATAAACGAAGAAATGTTTCGCTCAGCAGATTTACTTTTTCCTGTGAATAATAAGAAGATGCTGCTTTCTGATCATTTCTTGTTGCAGATGGTTCAAATGAGCGGGTGCGATAAAATTCATAGTTACCAGATGCCCTGGAGGTGAGGTTCAGGTAGTTGGTAAGATCATAACTGACTTCCAGCTGTGCCAGTACTCTCCTGGTCAGGTCAATGCTAACGCCTTTCTTGTAAGACTCCAGGAAGGAATCAAAAAAGCCGCTGTTGGGGCCTGGACGGAAAGAAGAAGAGAAGTTATTTCCTACTACTGCTGCGCTGTACGTGTCGCCTCTTTTCTGGCTGGCATCGGTCTGGCTCAAATTAGCCCGGCCGGTAATCGTTAACTTCGAAGTAGGTTTGAAAACACCGTTATAGGTCAGTGAAAACCTGGTAAATCCTGAACCCAGGACAATACCTTTTTCGTTATAATAATCTACTCCTAAGCGGTAGCTGGCATTCTCCGTAGCGCCGCTGATACCCAGGTTTATATTCTTCAGATCAGCATCCCGGAAGTACAGTTTTTGCCAGTCGGTAGAATTGTTATAAAAGCTATTCAGACTATCACTCAGTTCAATGGGCATATCTGAATCTCCTCCGCCTACTTTGGAAGATTTATACTGGTTAAAGAGATCAATTTTAAAATCGCGTTCCGCTTTACCACCAAGCGTTTTACGTAGTGATGGGTAATAACTCAATCCATATTGTGTATTTAAGGTGACAATTGGTTTCCCGATTTTGCCACGTTTGGTGTTAATAATGATAACGCCGTTGGCGCCTCTTGAACCATAGATAGCAGTAGCGGAAGCATCTTTCAGTACATCCACGGATTCCAGGTCAAAGGGACTGAAACCAGCCAGCACACTTGTGATGGCYTGGCGTGGATCTGAAGGGTTGAATACATCCTGTTCCAGTGGCACACCATCAATAATAAACAAAGGTGTGCTTACTACGTTGGAGTTGGCGGAATTGGAGAACGAAGCAAGACCTCTGATTTGAATCATGCTTCTTCCACCCGGCATACCAGTATTGTTTTGCACCACTAACCCGGGAGCAAGTCCCTGCAGCAATCCCTCTATAGAACCGCTTGGCTTATTTTGCAGTTGGGAGCCTTTAATGCTGGAGATGGCGGCCGTGGTTTCTCTTCTTTTCTGCGTACCATATCCTACTGTTACGTTTACTTCCTGCAATTGCGATGCAGAAGGCTGGAGCATGATCAGGAGATTCTGTGGCGTATTTCTGACCAACTGATGATTAAACTGCTTGCTGGCAGCCGTTAATACGCCATTGTTCAAGTGAAGTGTTAACGAGTTAAAGCCGATAGAAGTGATGACGATGGTGGCATCATCTGCAGCAACTGAAAGGGAGAACTTTCCGTTTTCATCTGCCGTTGCTCCCTGTCTGGAACCCTGAACGATGACCGTGGCGCCAATAATAGGTTGGTTATCCGGACTAACAATCCTGCCGGACAACGTCGTTACTGCCGCCGCCTTACGCGATGCGAGTACGGTTACGATTCTATCATTTACTTCATAGGTGAATGGCTGCCCCTTAAATACCTGGGCAAGGGCGGTTTCCAGCGACTCCTCTTTAAGGTTTACCGTGACAGGCAGCGCATTTTTTGCATACCGCGCATCAAAAATAAAGGAGTAACCTGTTTGTGTTCTGATCGACTCGAGTACCTGCTCCAGTCTTGCTCCGCTTACACTTAATGTTACCTGCTGGGAGAAGCCAATTGCAGATGTTGCCAGATAATGGAAGACAGTAAACATTATGCACCAGGCATAGCGCTTCCAATGGCCCATACGATGGCCACGTTGAATTCTCATAAATGTAATTTTACTGGTGTGAAATGATGATGGTTGATAAATAAAATCCGGATACTATTTCTCTACAAACAGCCGGCCATTGCTTAATTTAAATTTTATGTTACTTGTTTTCTCAATTGCGCTTAACAGTTCTGGTAGTGGTGTGCTACGGGGTAGTTGTCCATATAGTCTTTTTGCCGGAAGGGATGAAAAATCCACTTCAATATCATACCAGCGTTGCAGCTGATACGCCATATCCCGCAGATCGGTATCAGAAAAATAAAAGAGATCGGACCGCCAGGAAATATCTTCTTTGGTGTCTATTGTTTTTATCAGCAAATCGTTATTTGCCAGTATAGCCTGCTCTCCTGGTTTTAATACGCTTGACTTGTTTTCATTTGGCAGATTAATTTTTACACTGCCTGTTATGAGTGTAGTTTTAATATACGGTTCATCTGTATAGGCTTTAACGTTAAAAGAAGTACCCAGTACGGAAATAGTTTGTTGTGCAGTTACTACTAAAAATGGTTTGCGGTCATCCTTAACGATATCAAAATAGGCTTCGCCTGATAATTCGACTTTTCGTTCCTGACCAGGAAACTGTGTCGGGTAATGCAGGGAGGAGGCAGCATTTAACCAAACCTGGCTGCCATCCGGTAGTACTACTTTATATTGTTTTCCCCTCGGTATAGTGAGGGTGTTATACACGATTTCGGGCTTTTCTGCTGCTTTGACATTCCCTGCATAGGTAAGGGTTCCGTTATCATTATTAACGGCGCGGGCTCCTTTTTGCTCAAATACCCTTCCGGTTACGGTACTATCCAGGGAAACCTGTGTGCCATCGGAGAGTGTCAGCATTACATCAGATTTGGGCCTGGGAGCAGGCGTTAGCTGCGCTATTTTTTTCTGATCAGCTACCCGGTGCGTATTTACAAAAAAGCGGTAGGAGAGCAACGAGAATAACATCGTTGTGCAGGCAGCAGCCCAGAAGAGTACCGGCTTTAAGCTATATATCCGGGTACTGACATCCGGGCCTGAGCCCAACTCACTGTTTTTTTCATTGATTTGTTCTAATAAATGAGTGGCCTCTTCAGCAGAGAAAAAATCTTCTTCTTCAGTGTATTGTGTTGACAGTTGTTCAAATAAATCATTATATAATTGCCTTGCATCCGGATCAGTCAATAATGCAAACAGCTCCTGTCGCTCTTCTTCAGCGATAGTGCCGGTAGTGGCCTTTTCCAACAAAAAGTGTAAACGGTCTTGCTGCTGCATAGTGTGACTGTTTGAACATTGTTCCTATATCATAAGACAGTGGAGGGGGTATAAAAGGAGATATGGGGAGGAAAAATATTTTATTTTAAATACCGGACAGCTACCAATGTGAACAAAACCGTTACCCTCAGCTTAATAAACTGGTGAATAAACTTAAGGGCCAGCTGGTTGTACTTTTTTACAGAGTCGGTAGATAAATTCATGCGGGACGCAATTTCAGGGTTTCTATAACCCTGCGCCCGCAGGAGGAATACGGTTTTTTGCTGCATAGGCAGCGCTTCAATAGCTTTGTCAACTATTTCGAGACGAACATCATCATGGTCTTCTTTTTTGTCCTGTTGCTGTATTACAAACCTGGCATACTCCTGTTGTCCTTTTCTTTCCGCCGCTAACCGCGTCAGGTAATTAAGGGTATGGTTGCGCAGCAGAATAAAAAAATAGGCATTGAATTCTTTGATACTGGTCAGTTTTTCCCTGTTTTTCCAAAGTTTTACAAACAGGTCCTGCAGTATCTCTTCTGTTTGCTCGCGGGAGCCGATGATTGTATAAACAATACGGCCTGCCTGATGTACATAGCCATGAAAAAGTTTTGAGAATGCATGTTGGCAGCCGCTGGCCACTTGCTCCAGTATTTCACGTTCATTGTCAATACACTTTAATCCCATAATGCATTGGAAATTTGGTTGACAGTTTGCTCAGTTGGTTGACACTACAGTGGAATCATGACAATATTAGCGATAGTTAATAATATTTCCGCATGGAATTTTAACTAAAGTATATAGTAAATTATCTAAAAAATGGTTATTGTAATATGTTTATGGGTTTTTAAAGTGTCTCCTGAACCAGGAGACACCCTTTCTATTTTTATTACAGCGGCAGGTCATAACTGCGCAACTGGCCATCACCGGTTGTCAGCAACAGCTTGTCATGCACAATCATTACATTGATAATATTACTGCTGTAATCAAAGATATAATCCGGGTTGGTGGTAGGGTTACCATCCAGGTTATATGCCGTAAATTCAATCCCCTCCGGCATAACTTCTGCCTTACAACGTAAATCTTTTCTGTCCAGCAATAACAATCTTCCAAACTGGGAAACTACCAGGATATTATTGTCATCTACAAAAAATACATTGTAGTTGATATTATCTGGTTCAGCGGCAGGAAAATCTTTACTGCCCTCGAAAATGGCTTCCTGATCCTGCTGCACTATCCTGGTAATTACAGGGAAGGAATAGATTTCTAACGGTCCATCATAATGGGGCGCCATAACAAACTCTTTCCCTGATGGTGCAAAGTTGCCCATGATCACATCATCACATTGGGTAAGTTCAGTAAGGGAGATGACACCATCGTTCATCTGTAACTGCATCAGGATGGTTTTCTCCTGGCCAGCCGCCGCTTCCAGCAGGATAATGTCATTGTCTGGCGTGGCATGAAATGCATAGGTGTATTGTTGGCTTTCCAGCAGGGGGGAGGAAGCAATTACTTCAAAAGTAGCGGCATCCATCACCTGCAGTTGGTCTGTTTCATTTTTATCACCTGGCAATACATACCAGATCGTTTTATTATCCAGAGCGAAATAACAGGCAGCGCCCAGGAACCAGCCCCAGGAGTCATGTTCCACCGTATGTAATACCATGGTCCCTTCTGCATCGAGAATGCGCATATCGGTCATACCGGCAATAGCAATCAGGCGGCCGTCAGAAGAGGCAGACAGCTTGCTGCTTACATAATTCGCATGCTGGCCCTGGATGATTTTTTCCCAAACAATTTCAAGGTTGGCATTGAGCTTTGTAATCAACGGTTGACTCGCAAAGTTCATCAGGATCTCTCCATTGGGCAATGGCACTACGTTTACCGGGTTAGCAGTGAATGTCAGTTTGTTTTTTAGCGGCAGGTTTATATGCGGAAATTGACTCATGTCTTTTGTTTATAAAGATGCAAAGGTAATACACAAACTACTTTTCTGGCAACCTCTGCCACATTTACTACCAGTGTCTCCAACGGGAAAAGGCTTCAAAATTAATATTTTGAAGCCTTTTCCCGTTGGAGACAAACTTAACACGTCATGGCGTAGCATCTTTCCCCTCCACCAAAAACTTGCGGAGGTTGTCCAGCAATACATCAGACGTATTGGAATTAGTGAAAATGACATATCCCATTTTCAGGTCTTTATACACTTCAAACCTGCATTTGAAATCGCCGTTATTGCCACCATGGCCAAATGTTTTGCCAAAAGGGGTTTCTCTGATCTCAAGACTCATCCCCATATAGGTAGGAACTTTCGGCTTATGCGCCTCGTCATCAAAAGTGTATGCTGAATGCCTGGATAGTATGGTGTCGTAAGTTGCTGATTTCAGGCCTTTCTGCTCTAACAAATACAGCATAAACTTTGTGAAAATTTTTGCTTCGGTATACATAGAATAGGCCATGCCGGGGCTTTCCGGCAGATCATTTTTAGTTGGCAGTTTATCATAATGGCCATATGCCGCCATCCGCTGTAAAGAATCATTTTTTGAAAAGAAAGTATGGTATAGTCCAACGGGCTCAATTACTTCCTCCTGCAATACTTGCTCTACCTTCTTACCAGTAATTTTTTCTATCACCAGCTTCAGGTATTCGAAGCCCTCACCTGAATAGCTATATGCTGTGCCGGGTGTAAATTTCAGATCCAGTTTTCCGTCTTTATTCATCCATCGCCAATTGGGGAAACCCGTCCGGTGCGTTAATACATGCCTTGCGGTCATCAACTTATATCGCTCGTCATATTCGATATCCTTATAAGGAAGATATTCATATAACGGTCTGTCGAGGTTAATCACCCCACGTTCTGCCAGTCGTTCAACAGCAAAAGCAAAAACAGGCTTGGTAACGGAAGCTGCTTCAAACAATGTATTGTCAGTTACTTTTTCCCCGGTCATGGTGTTGCTGACACCATATGTTTTATGATAAAGCAATTTCCCGTCTTTAATTACAGCAAGTGAAATACCAGGTATTCCATAATAACCGCGATAGGTTTCGATAAAATGATCTATCTGACTGGCGCCGGATGCGGTAAAATTTAACAGTACGCCTTTATCAGGAATCAAGTCGGGTAGAGGGGTAGATGATATACGAAACGCAGATGCAACTATTTTTTGTCCGGATTTTACTACAACGGTGGCAGGTGCTTTTTGATCGGCGGCATAAACTTTACCGTCAGATTGAAAGTAAGGATCAGGGAGTGTGAGCTTATATTTTCCACGAGGTACCATTACCCCATAGTTCCCCAGGCTATCTACTTCAGCGGTAATCCAAAGTTTTGGGTTGTCCGAAGTGATGAGCCGCAACAGACCTGGTAGCTTTGCCACCTGTTGTTTACTCCAGCTTAATTTTCCTGAAACAGTGGACAGTTCTTTGCCGGCAGGCAAAAAGACGATATCGCCAAGGCTGTTTGGGTTCATAAATTTAGATTCTCCCTTCCCCCAGGCAGACCAGGAGAAGCTTCCATCCTGATCTTTGTCAAATACATGAAAATCGAAACCGACTGATTTTCCAACAGCCAACTCGTTCCCTAACTGTATACGCCATTCGTAAATGCGGGTGTTACCATGATGTGTAACAGCAACTTCCATCATATCCCAAGTGGCTTTACTGGCAAAAGGATCATAAAAGGCATTATTAACGGTATGAAGGTGCTTACTGTACATAAATGACGCCACCCCCGAACCGGAAAGCAGATGACGTGCATCAATGCTTACTTCCAACCCATCCTGGGTGTTCCAGCTTACATTTTTAGAAGTATCTTCAACGAAATCATCATCTGTAATCGTAAATGCCACATATAATGATTGATTGCTGAGGTTATAGCCAAGCTGGAAATAGCCGGAAAAATCAGATTCATTCTGCGGTTTGGTGTCCGATGGATTTATTCCGATCTTATACCTGACGGCATCTTTTGGCCAGTCGGAAAGATCGCCATCTACCTTGATCCTGTCAAGTGGATATGCATAGGCAACACTCCCATTATGGGCAAACAGATACCCACTAAAAAGAAGGCATAATACAAATATGCAAATTGATTTAACAGGCGATACTGACATGTTTAATAGATTCTTCAGGTGGGTTAATGAATAATATTCTTATATAAGACGCTTCTGTTATAAAAAGGTTGCATTAATAATAAGCTTTTGATGGAGCAACTTATCAACTCCATTCGTATAACGATTGAAATCAATTAGCTCATCATCCGAGAACTGAAATTTTAACTTCTTCCATTTTAAAACCTGTCAGCTAACATATGCCTCCTCCTGCAAGCCACCTAAAGACTCTGTATTATCTCTGAACTCATAGGAAAGCCTGATATGAATTTCTATGGTGTCAAGTTGAAATGTAATTCTTCCGTCTTGTAGCGCACTGGAGTCCGATAACCTCGTTACACCAAATTGTGAGGCTTTTTCTCCATAGTTGGCGCGGGCGTAGTCGTTAACTGATTGGTCAATTATATTATCCAACCAGTTGCCGAAGCCTGAGGTTGGAAAACTATAGCTGCCGGGTATAGGTATACACGTTCCATAACATTCCCTGTCCTTTCCGCGGATGCATAGGGCGACATGCTGAAGGGGGCATTCAGTGCCGCCTCCATCGGGGTGTGTACATTTGCATTCGTTGCTCATAGCATTTTATTTTTTGAAGGTGTAGTTTGTTGTTCCCCGTTCTCTCTCAACTGTATATTTAGGGAATGTATGGATGGATAAATTTCCGGTTTGCAAAAAGAAATCTTCAACGGATGAACTATTAATCTTGCCGGCCCTGAGTTTTGCGCTTAGTTCTGTTGGAGAGAAGCAACTGATGTTGATCTGAACCCCGAACCTTGAAGCCATTGCTTCCACAAAAAATTGGAAGGGAGTGTCCTGAGGGACATCCGCTTCAACAGATTTAAAGGGCTGTAGCACACCATTTAATTCCTTGATTACTGTCCTGAAAACAGCGTTGTTTTTACTGTTTTTGATAAGTAGGATTGAAAAATGATCATCCGATGTACTTTCGACATAATCACTATGGACATTTGGTGGTACAGCCGATGGTCTGGGTACGATAGTGTCCTGGTTGCCGGTTTGATAGATGACCTTAGGCAGGTATTTTAAACTGGCATACCTTTCGTTCAGCGCAGTTGTAAAGTTTCCCATTGCTTTGAGGTCCCGTAATTGCGGGTTATTGCCAATAAGATCAGATCCGATATTTGCAAGTCTGGCGCCAATATGCGGCACTGACAACGAGATAAACAACTCGACTTTCTTAAGAACATCATTATTCAACCAGTTCAAGGCGCTCTTTGTAACCAGGCCTCCCATACTATGAGCAATAAACGTGATGGTCTTATATTTTTCGTGAATCCCTTTCAATTCAGCTTCTAGAACACGGGAAACGGATTCAATCCCTACATTGAAGCCGTTAATATCTTCTTTTGGACGATTGCTGGTAAAGCCTTTAATGGTATTTTTCAGCTTAGTAAGCCAGCCAACACTAAATATCTTCGTACCGTAGGTAAATGAAGCGAGATCAAAATATTCTTTGACAAGTTGTTCCTCCGATAACCTTTCAGCAAACCTTTTTTCGTTTCCCTGCCAGCTAGTGGCTCCGCCATTCAGTCCATGAACTAAAACGATCAAATGTTTATTGTCATTTTCTATGATGTAGTCCATTGCGGAAGGGGTTTAATGGTGCATTTGGGGAGTTGATTTGTAAATTTACCTGAATATACGATTTATTGAAAAAAGGCAGAACAGAAACAAATCAGTATTTAGGTTTTGCCTGTATCGCTAAAATCCTTCTGCAATCACCCCGTTATCCTGACGTTTGGGGAGTATGCTGCATAACAACAGCACTCACAAGGTAACCAAAAGCATTTAGCATGATGCTTGTTAAAAAATGTACTCATTGTTCATCGCAAAATGAGAGGAGTTGTAATAGTCTGACCAGAAGTTAGGGAATTCTATTACATCAGGAGAATTTTTCTTATTGATAAATAATGAGTTATGGCATCGTTTATAAAATTCTCCCTAATCTTTTATGATTTTCCACCCGGTTGTCTGATCCGTTAGCTAATCTTTGCAGGAAAGTAATTTACCTGGAGGTCATGACCGGGGTAGTGCCCTTGCTGGCATTGTCCGAAGACAATACCCTGGAATGAAAACAGCGACAGGAATTGTAATATCGATGTTTGTTAAATCAGAATTCTCCATGTACCCGCTGGTTAGATTAAAGTAGAATGGGCCAATGAAAAATAGCCTGTATGTTTCCCACGAATCCAATATGTTACATAGGTGATCTGCCAGTTCCGATTATTTAATACCGATTCCGTAGCGAGCATTGAATGCTGCATCGGTAGCCTCTCGTTATCAATGTTATGTATGCTGTGATACGTCCGCCTGCTTCGTTTGCAATGCAGGCAGTGTTGTTGCCCAATCATGAGCGGATTTGCTGATTAAGCATGATGACTTACGCCGGAGGAAGTCAAAAGAAACTAACCTTCAACTAAAATTTATAACCATGAAAAGAAAATCACTATTTAGAAATGTTATTATCAGTGCAGCGACACTGATATTAATCTCAGCAATCATTTATTCCTGTAAGAAAAGCACGCGGATCATGAATCCCGATTCTGACAGGAACGCTTTTTTTACGGAGATTAAAGCAACAACACCTTTAGCATTTGAAGCAGACGCTTACCAGGTGCGGCTGGCATTTAAAGATGAAAATGGCAAGGGGGCTATACCATCTGTATTTGAGCTGAACCTGCCTGGCGGGAAAAAATTTGGAGTAACAATCACCTCTAAAACCAAAGGATTCGGGGATGTGGATATTTATTCCGGAACAGTGAGTGATAATCTGGCAAAAGGTGCTGCATCGAAGATGCTGAACTTTACGCTGATTGATGATCAACAGCATGAATCCATATTTGCCGATTTCGGAGTTGACAATGTAAATTACATTTTGTCCACGAAGGAAGGCAATATCTTCAGGCTTTCCGCTTTAAAGCCAATTAAGATGGACGAAAATGACGACATGCCTATGCTCCGAAATGGGAAGATGGCTGCCCCGGAATTAGCTGTGGCCGCAGGAGAGCAATGTAACGGCGTTTATATTATTGATCTGTTTGTTGGCTACTCTACTGCTGCTGTTAGTAGCATCGGGTCAGCGAATTTAACTGCATACGCCAATGACATGGTGGCTTCTGTGAATAATGGTCTCACCAACTCGGAGGTCGACAATGTAAGACTGCGTTTAGTTGGCACAGGGATTACGTCCAATAATCCCGGAGTGGTTACCAGTGTTCTTAGAGATGGGCCAAACTGGTTTGCAAGCGGGCTTTCCAGCTCGGGCGCTGATTTATTATGCGTGGTACAGGA
Source organism: Chitinophaga sp. 01L420 (assembly GCF_056399985.1). Lineage (NCBI taxonomy): Bacteria > Pseudomonadati > Bacteroidota > Chitinophagia > Chitinophagales > Chitinophagaceae > Chitinophaga > Chitinophaga sp. 01L420. The sequence continues at coordinate 67,106 of NZ_JBFTSK010000014.1, read as the reverse complement.
ACCAACAAATGCGCCCGGGTCAGCCTTAGGCTGGGGAAATAAGCCAGGCTGGGTAGCAGTAGCTGCCGTAAACAGGACTACTGTTTACCGGCATGAAGTAGGGCACAATGCAGGTAGCGGTCATTGTGATAACGGGATCACTCCTTATGCTGCCGGATACGATAATGGGCACTGGAAAACACACATGTGTGGTAATAAAGTTAACTATTACTCTAATCCTGACGTACTGGATGATCAGGGAACCCCAATAGGAAATCCCAATACTGCGAATAATGCGAGATTGTGGAGAGAGCGGGCAGCGGCAATGTCCGGAAGAGTTGTGCACGTTAAACCTTTTACCAATTGCAGGTAACATGGAATGAAATTCTCCTGATGATAGTTCTGCAAATGGAATGCAGGTCCCGATGTGGGCTGATAACAATTTCAATGCGCAGAAGTTCAGATTTGTAAAGCAATAATGACATAACTTAAAATAAGGTTAGTTAAAATGAGGATACCTTATGGTATCTTCATTTTTTGTATATAGTAGGAATATAACCGGACGAACTTCAGGACTGATAGGGATGTTAGAAAGTGTAGCTTTGCTATCCGTTTGTGAAAATTGAACTGGCGGCTTCGCCATCTGGTTGAAGAGGTTAAACCGGGAGAGGCCAGATTAATGAATGAGAACCTGAGATAGTTTATAAATGATAATATAGAGAATTTATATGAAGAAGATATTAAAAACGTTGATTTTATTGGTACTGATATGCAGTTCAAATTATGGGCAGGCGCAGTTGGCACAGCGGAATTTATTTAAGCTTTTTACAGAGGAGCAGATTAAACAGGTTTTGATTTCACCCKGTAAGTGGCAACCATTTCCTGTTACTGCTGAGGAATGGCATAAGATCTTGCCCGAAAGCGTTATCAGGCAGTACATAGTCAATGGCGACAGCAGTTTGCATCAGGACTTTCCCGCTATATCTGCTACTGGTTTTCTGCAGTTCACCCGTTCAAAAAACAGCCCCCAATCTGATAAAATGTATATCGCCAGACGTTTTCAGTTGTTCAACCTGATAATGGCGGAATCGATGGAAGGGAAAGGGCGTTTTAACGATAAGATTGCGGATGCGGTATGGGCCATTTGTGAAGAAAGCTTTTGGGGTATTCCGGCACACATTGCAGGCTTGCCCAATGTTGATCAACCTTATGTAGATCTATTCGCTGCCGAAACAGCCTCCTTGCTGGCGTGGACCTATTATTTTGCTGGGGGTAGTTTAGACCAGGTTTCCAGACAGCTGAAACCAAGAATTGTAAGCGAAATTAACCGCCGTATGCTCACTCCTATGCTTACAGCCAACTGGGGATGGATAGGAAACGATAATCCGAACAGGGTGCTCAATAACTGGTCCCCATGGATCATGTCGAATTATATAACAGTAAATCTTATCCTGGAAACCAACGAAGCAAAACGAGCTGCTGCTATTAAACAGGGTATGAACACCATTGATCATTATTTGAACGGATTGGGTAATGATGGTGCGATTAATGAGGGGCCAGTCTATTGGTTCCCATCTGTAGGATGTGTATTCGATGCTTTAAGTGTTTTATATAGTGCTTCTTCCGGGAAAATTGATCTTTACAATGAACCCTTCCTGAAAAGATCGGCCAGCTACATTTATCATATGCATATTGCCGATAAATATTTTGTGAACATGGGAGATGCTTCCGCAAAAATGGATATAGATGGTGTTGCACTTTATGGTATTGGTAAGGCCATCGGCGATTCAACATTGATGGCCCTGGGTAGCACTATGGCCAGGGAACTCACTTCTATCTCCAACAAACCAATTGACCGCATGTTCACAAGACGCTTTTTCGCGTTGACGGAAAGGAACAACTGCGTGCAGTATCAAGGAAAATACATGATACCAAAAGATGCCTGGATGGCTGATATTCAAATGATGTGTTCACATGCAGATAATGGTTTCTTTGTATCAGCGCATGGTGGGCATAATGCCGAAAGCCATAATCACAATGATGTAGGCGATTGTACTGTGTACTTCAATGGTAAGCCACTTCTTATAGATGTAGGCAGGGGAACCTATACAGGACGCACATTTTCGAATGAACGATATACGCTTTGGTTTAATACCTCCGGCTATCACAACTTGCCCGAAATTAACGGTATGCAACAAAAGGACGGGAAGCAGTATGCTGCCCGGAATGTTAACTATAGCAGCGATCAAAAACGTTCATCGCTTTCCATGGATATTGCAGGGGCTTATCCATTACAGGCCGGAATCAAAACCTGGGAACGCACTGTGACCCTGGATAAACAACAAGGGGTGGAAATACGTGATCGTTATTCCTTGAAAACAGCAGCACCTGTAATCCAGCACTTCATAACGGTGTGCAATGCGGATATCAGCCGCAAAGGGGTAATTGTGTTTACGATGCCCGATCAAACGAAAGTGAAATTGCTATACGACGCAACCACCTGGGATATTGAAAACAAGCCGGTTGAATTAAATCAGCCGGAAGATGACGAGATCAGAACAATGTGGGAGGGACAAATCATTGAACGCATATCGCTGAAGAGTAAAAAGAAGCTAAAAGAAGGAGTAGCGACCTATGACATTCAGAAAACAAATTGAATCTGAGAAGTAAATCCCGAAAATCGAACGTCAGCAATAACGAAAGGCATTTAGCAAGATCAGTGGCAACGTGACCCTGACAGATTGTTGTTCCTGAAAATAGAAGAGGGTTGTTTCAAAAGTAATTTTGAAACAACCCTCTTCTATTTTATTCTTTTAAATTTTTCCGGACGATTACTTGCCGGCTACTAGTCTTTAATTATTTTAAAAATTTGAGTATTGCCATCGGTTCCTGTAATTTTCAGGATGTATGCCCCATTTGGCCACTTGTCAGTGTCAACGGCTTTTGTTGATCCCGTATTTGTTTCCCGATAAATAGGCACACCTGCGCTGTTGTAAATGATAATTGTTTTTTCCTTTGTCAATCCTGCAATAGTCAACACATTATGCACAGGGTTAGGATAAACTGATATCTTTTCCCTTGTATTGGAGACAGGAATATTCCGGCCAGCTTCCTGCGTTCCTTGTGTAACTGTCAGCGTGACACTGTTGGAGACGATTTTGGGGCAGGTGCCGCTGATAACATCCAGGCGCCACTGTTGGCCATTTTGGGTGGAGGCATTCACCGTTTTGATCAGGTTTGCTGTTGCTGAACCTGTAACAGCGCCGTCCGACCAGGCACCATCCGCTTCATTGTACCAACCGGTCCCCTTATTGGTTTCCCATTGATAGGTATTGCCTGTACCGGCAACTGTTGCGCTGAAAGTGACAGTACTGCCTATGCTGTCTGTTGTTGAAACAGGTTGTGTGGTGATAGTTGCCCCCGCAACGGTCAGTGTTACGGTGTCGGAAATAACGGCACTACAGAAGCCATTATTAACCAGCATGCGCCATTGGCGGCCATTTTGAGTAGCGCTATTCACTGATTTCACCAGCGTTGGTGTTGTAGAACCTGAAACGTCTCCATCGGGTTTAGCACCGTCGCTTTCATTGACCCAGATGCCGCCCTGGTAGGTTTGCCATTGATAAGTAGCATTTGCGCCTGCTACATTTGCATTGAAGGTAGCGTTGTTACCTATACATACTGTTGCCGACACTGGCTGTGAGGTAATAGCAACGCCGGATACAGTAAGCGTTACAGGATTGGAGAGGATGGAGCCACAAGTAGTATTGGTAACCTGGAGCTGCCATTGCCGGCCATTTTGGGTGGAGCCGTTCACTCCTTTTACCAGGGTGGGTGTTGAAGATCCGGAAACCGTTCCATCGCCCCAGGCACCATCGCCTTCATTGAACCACCCACTGCCATTATTACTCAGCCATTGGTAGGTATTACCTGTTCCCGCCACTGTTGTACTAAACGTGGCATTACTGCCCATACAGGTTTTTGCTGATACGGGTTGTTGGGTGATGGCTATACAGGAAGACGAGATGCTGACGCTGTCGAAAACAGCGGTTGCGAGCGCGGTATTATCGTGATTGGTAAGGGCAAGACCAATCCTTGCGTTTGTGTTCATGACGATGGTGGGAGTATCGACCAGGGTCCAGTTAATTCCGTCTGGGGAAGCGTAAGCAGAGAAGAGGTTACCTGTCCGTATGAGCTTTACCCAATAGGGTGCGGTTACGCCTGATGCCCCTCGTGTGCTGGCCGAGGAGCCATTGGTAGCAGTTCTGCGTTGCACGGTAACTCCGTTACCTGGTGTTACTGCGATGAATGCATTTTTACTGCCGGCTGCTGTGGTTTCCCGGATCATCACACCAGCTTTCGTCCATGCGCTGGAACCCTGAAGGCTTGCGACTTTTGCTGTGATTTGCCCGTTGCCGTTCAGTGTGGTGTCATTGAACCTGAACTGGTCTGAAGCATTCCAGATGTCGCTGCCGGAAGCCTTGACGGTAAAACGATTCATGTTTAACTGGTAGCATGTTGTACCGGCTATTGAGGGGGCCCCGATATCTTCTGATGACCAGCCCGGTGCATTGCTTTCACAGCAACCGGTTGAATCATAGGTGATAAACCCGGAAAGTTTTTGTGTGTCGGTGCCATATTGATCTGTAACGGTTAAGGTGACATCATAATTACCTGACGGCGCACCAAAGTAGTTGACCAGCGGTGTTTCTGAAGTGGAGGTAGATGGAGTACCGCCGGGGAATTGCCAGGAATAGGTGGCCCCGCTGCCTCCGCTGCTCACTACACTGTAATCCCGGAACTGTACCGTCGGATACTGGCAATTCGGCGTTTTTGTACTGGCCGATATTTGAGCCACGGTTGCTGAATGTTCGTACAAATCATGGTCCCAGGCCCCCCGGCTGGTACCGATCAATAATTTACCCTTGTAATAATTGATAAACATATTGCGCACCGAAAGCATCGGTAACCCGGTGCCTAACAGTTGCCAGTCGCTCATACTATTGTTTCTATAGAAAACGCCTGACTTGTTACCCACATAAACGCCACCATTGGTACCACGCTGAAAAACTATTTTTGCAATGGGATATGAACCAAGCGTGGCGGTGGTGAGATTGGTGTAAGTAGCTCCTCCGTCAATCGAATGCAATACCTTGCAGGTGTTTTGTACGCCGGAATAAGTTACCCATATTTCGTTGGCATTCAGATCGCTTACTGCTACATCGCTGATGTTTCTGACGCTGGCGCCAGTCACTGCTGTACCAGGTGTGATCTCCGTCCAGGTAGTACCGCCGTCTGCAGTTTTCCATAAATGATTATTGGAAGGAGAAACAATACAATAAATGCGGTTGGTATCCCTCATACAGATTTTTTCGCTCATCAGCCTGTCGTTGAAAGTATGTACGAGATAGTTGACGGTAAGACCATTGTCGTTACTTCTGAGCAGGGAATTCCGCCAGGTCAGTCTTTCGCCGGTAGGCGTTGACTGATAAGGCTGGGGAAAGTTGCCCGCGGTATGGCTTTCGATTGTATTGAACAGGTTAGGATGATAAGACAGATTATTAAACCAGTCTTCCCTGCCCGGATCCACCTGGCCGGAAACAGAGGTATAGGTACCGATCCCCGTCCTGGTTACATAATAGGCATCATATCCTCTGGAGATCACATGAACGCTGTCGAGCGGGTTGATATCGGTATTCTGTTGATCGGCTCCCAGGAGATGATACCAGCCCCCGTTCGCGGCATAATCACGAACCGTCAGCGGGCCATGATTACAGCCTGCGGCCAGAATATCGGACTTGAAAGAAGCGCCAAAACCCCAGAGCTCAATATTAGATATGCCGGAAGAAACATTAAAAAATGTGGCGCCTTTGTCGGATGACACCACCGTTTCGCCATCGTTTCCTACCATCACATTGCCACTGACAATATGTATCGATCTGATGTCGTAATGCATCTGGTTGGACGCGGTGAAATTTTGCCCGTTGTCCGTTGAATAATGAACATTTTGTTCCCCATATGTGCCATAAACGATATTATTGGAATTATTGATATCCATGGCGATAGCATCGCATCCCTGGTTATTGATCATATTTTTCCGAACAAGTGTAGTCGTTCCCGTGCTTACGTTAGTTTTATATAACTGCATATAAGAATAACCACAGTTTAAAAGGGCAAAAACATCAGACGGCTGATCTGTTGTTGTCGCAATTTTAATGAAGCGCAGGTCCTGCTTTGGAATGTCGGTAGGTATGGTGATACTTGCCAGTGAAGAGAAGCTTCCACCCTGGTTTGTAGATGCGTAGATGGTGGCAGTCTGACTACCTATTGCAGCATCTATACAAAAGACCCGGCTGGTGTCGTTGTTGCTCCATTCCAGGATCCCCCCGGTATTATTGACATAACCATCCACGCTGATGTTATTCGACAAAGATAGAACCGAAGTCCATGTTGTGCCACCATCCGTTGTCCGATACAATGAATTTCCCCAACGCGCAACAACCGCATTGGGATTGGCAGGAGATACCGCGATATCATATCCCTGTGTTGACGAGTAAGCAGATACGGAATTATTAAGCCCGGTTGCTGCCCAGGTATAGCCTCCATCGGTAGACTTGATGACTGCAGACTTTGAAATCGCATAAACAATATTTGTGTTGGCAGCGCAGGGGATAATATCAAAGTAGGGATTGTCTGGCATGTTACCATCTGCCAGGTGCCATGCAACTCCTCCGTTGGATGAAACCCAAAGGCCACCCGTCTGAAAACTGATAAACATTTTTTGTGTATTGGTCGGATCCATCCGAACGCAATAGGAGAAGCCGCCCCTGGTAAAACCATCTTTCAGCGTCTGGTTGCGCGGTCCCGTTATATGCCAGTCTCCGGCTGTAGTGTCTGTAACAGTTGACGTCGGAGGAAGGCCGGGGCGCAGGCTTTGGTAGTTAAAAGCAGGAGGAGCCTGAACTCTTCCTTTGCGATCCAGGTAGTAAATATTGTTCCTGAACCATTCTTCCCCTGTTTCTTTGGGGCCATCTACCAGCGGATGCTGTTCAATGTAACGGTCGAATTTCTTTTTAATGCTGAAATAGTCAGCATTAGGTTTTTGCATTAACTTATACCATTTGGTATTTTTGAATTCCTGGTCATGTTGTTCATTTTCTTCATTTTCTTCGGCTTCCCGACTTGCCTTAACCGTACGTTGTGAATAGGCAAATTGAAATATCCCCAGGCATAGTACTGCAAGAATAAAATTTTTGCTCATAAGATTACAATTCTAATGATTAGGATAACAGATTGAAAGTGATGCTCATGTAATGCGATTCGATATGCTTTCACGCATTGTTAATTGTGCTTCTTTGGGTGTGATTAAATTGTCATAGTAGCAGCTGTGTTAAGTAAGAGATTGTTCACCATTTTAAGTAAGCGATTGTTCACCATTTTTGGCTTTCGTACAAATATTAATCATGAATATGGATACGGTCTATGTTGTGTCTTGGTTGGGAAATCAAGCCTGATAGGCTTTGTCATAGATATCACTGGGTCACCTGGTAATGCATGCAAACGTATTGGATTTCCATTTTGAAAATACTATTTTTTTCTATTATTTTATTTTTTCTATTTTTTTTGATCAGAAGGCTGCGATTATCGGGTTATAAACTATCTACTGCAGGTGGATCGCGTAGATGCAAATAAAACATCAGTATTAGTCAAAATAAAGTTCTTTAACGCACAGTGAATGACATTTCTAAGAAATGTATCCTGTATTTTATCATCGTTCAAAATATTTTTTCCGGATTTGATATTTTCATATGGTACAATTGCAGGTTGGAGGTGTTATATAAAAAATAGCCTGCACAGATATCCATAGCAACGGAGGTTAACAAGAAAACAAAATTGAGGAATCGGTTTAAGAAACATCTTCTTCCCTTTCTTTCATGTCGTTATACCTGCTGGGCGTTTCACCAAATTGTTTTTTGAACTCACGGCTGAAGTATTTGGGGTCGTTGAAACCAACGGTGTAAGCTATTTCGGCTACTGTTAGTTCTCCCTGCAGCAGCAGGCAGGCCGCTTTCTTCAGGCGTAAGGACTTGATAAAGTCATTTACTGACATGCCGGTTACTGCATACATTTTTTTATACAGGATAGGAGGGCTCATTGTTACTTTTTTCGAGAGCATAGTCACGCCAAAATCGGGATGGTCCATATAGGTTTCTACCAATTGCATCACTTTCCCGAGAAATTCTTTGTCTACTGTATTAACACCACTCTCCGCGGCCAATGCGTGGTTATCTATGTTCGTTGGAGGAGAAGAAATGCGGGTGCTGAATTTCTCCCGCATTTTTTCCCTGGATAAAAGCAGATTACGGACATGTAAGGCAAGTATTTTGGTGTCGAATGATTTGGTCAGATATATGTCGGCGCCTGTTTCCAATCCTTTGATATGATCCTGTTGCTCACTTCTGGCTGTTAGTAATATAACCGGAATATGAGATGTCCGTTCATCTGATTTCAACGCGTGGCATAGGGTATACCCGTCCATGCCAGGCATCATAATATCACTGATGATAAGGTCGGGAATATTTGTGGTAGCAGTTTCCCATCCATCGTTCCCGTTGTCACATTCCAGGATATTGTAATGAAAATGCAAGGCTTCACGAACCATCGCCCTGATGCCGGCATTATCTTCTACCAGCAAAATAGTGAAAGACTTATTGTCGGTTTCCTGGTTGTTGGAGACTTCCGGTGATGGGATGTCTGTCAGGAGCGTATCTGGTAATGGGGCCGATGCCGGTAAACCCTCCTGTAATAATGTGTCTGCAGGAAAATGATCTTTTCCCTGCAGCAGTTCCACGGTGAAACAGGTATGACCTTCTCTGTCGCTTTCTGCAGGCTGACTGGTGACTGTGAGTTTTCCTTTGTGCAGGGCTACAATATCTTTGGATAATGCAAGGCCAATACCGTATCCTGTTTGTTGAATACCATGGTCGGCCACCTGGAAGAAATTATCAAAAAGTTTGTCGATGTATTCCGGGGATATTCCACGACCGTTGTCGGTTACACTGATATAGATACGGGTAGATGAAGCAGCGACTTTCAGGATAATCCTCCCTCCCGGAGCCGTAAATTTAAAGGCGTTGGTGAGCAGATTGAAGAGCACTTTCGTCAACTGCTCTTTGTCAAAATAAGCGGGTATGTTATCCGCTGTATGCTCAAACGAGAGGTTGATTTGCCTGAGTACAGACAGCTCCCGGAATGCCAGGTAAATATCCTGCAAAAATGGGATAAGGTCATATGAGGCTACCTGCAAGGACAGATGACCAGTTTCCGCTTTCCTGAAGTCCATTAACTCGTTCACCAGCCTCAATAAACGGTCAGCATTGTTTTTTACATTGCCCAGTTGTTGCCGGCTGAAATCATTTTGCGGGTAGCCAAGCATCGTCTCTACCGGCGCCATGATCAATATCAGGTGAGTGCGTATTTCGTGTGAGATGTTGGTAAAGAAATTCAGTTTTACCTGGTGTAACTGATCTTTCCTGCGTAGGAATGCCCGCATGTAAAAGTAGCGGACAATAAAAAAAGCGATGATGGCGAGCAGGATGATATAAAGGCACCAGGCCCATACCGTTTTCCAGAAGGGGGGAAGTACCCGTATCTGCAGTTGCGCGGGCTGACTCCATACACCATCGTTATTAGCACCTTTAACGGACAATGTATAGGTACCCGGTGGCAGATTGGTATACGTGACTGCGGGGACACTGCTTTCACGCCACGTTTTATCAAAACCTTCCAGTTTATAGGCATATTTATGTTTGCGGGGTTTGATAAAATTCAGCAGCGCAAATTCAATGGTAAACACATCCTGGTGGTGGGAAAAAATCAGTTGGGATGTGAGACTGATTGATTGTTGTAACAGGTGGTCCGGTCCGTTGACCAACACTGAATGATCAGACAGTTTAAGGTCCGTAAATATGATGTCAGAAGGATTGTTGTTGAAGCAGATTTGTTCCGGGAAGAAGCTGGTGAATCCATTCACCCCGCCAAAAAACATTTCCCCGTTGGAGGCTTTATAAAAGGCGCCTTCGTTAAAGGTATTATCAGGCAGTCCATCGCTGACGGTAAAGGTTCTGAATTTATGTTCCCTGGTGTCAAACCTAGCCAACCCATTGTTGGTGCTAATCCATAGATTATTCTGATTGTCTTCCAGTATGCCGGCAACATTGTTATTCGGTAATCCCTGTTGTTCGGTATATAGTGTTACTGCCTGTGTTACCGGATGATAAGCAGCTAACCCTGCATGATTAAGCCCCATCCATATAACACCGTCGGCGCTTTGCTGAATACAGTTGATGTCGGCATTTTCCAGCACTGTATTAGTTACGCCCGGAGCTGGCACAAAGGCCTGGCTGCCAGGAGAAAATAAGTAAAGGCCTTTCTGTGTTGCCGCCCATATCTGTTTGTTGAACGACTGGAAAAGGCGGACGGTAGATCCGGTGGAAATATTTCCAACCGGGATATTAATGGGGTTGGTCAGGGTGGTGCCATTTTTCCGGAATAACGTAAGCCCTTTCAGGGTGCTCCATACCCAAAGTCTTGCCTCCTCATCTTCCAGTACAGACGATACTTCTGCACGTAGAGAGGATGCCTCATTATTACGGGCACAGAGGTACTGCCTGAACTGCCTGCGTATAGGATCAAAAACATTCAATCCGCCGCCATGGGTACCTGTCCAGATAAGACCCTGTTTGTCAGTATAAACAGTTTTTACGAGATTGGAACCCAGGGTGCTGGTATCCGCAGGGTTGTTCTGGTAAATGCAGAAGTGCCTGGTATCGGGGTTGTAACAGTTTAGCCCTCCGCCATCAGTTCCTATCCATAGCTGATGCTGGTTATCCATTGTGAAAGTGCTGATAATATTACTGTTCAGGCCATTGGCATCGCCCTGCCAGCACCGGAAGTAGGGAAGGTGCTGATGTGCTATGTTGGCGGCGCCGTAATAAGTACCTACCCAGATACTGCCCCGCTTATCTTCAAAGATGCTGTAAACGGAATTCTGACTGAGGCTTTCTTTCTTGCCGGGATCATGCTGGCAGGCCAGGAACTGCCGGCTGCCGGGTGTCAGTATGTTCAGTCCATCCTGTGTACCGATCCACAATTTGCCATCCTTGTCAAAGTGCAGTTGCCGGATATTATTATGAAGCAGCCCTTCTCTACCGGTGTGGGTAAAGCTGGTAAACGTGGTGTTGGATGGATCAAAATGCAACAGCCCACCATTTTGCGTGCCGATCCAGATATGATGTTCTCTGTCCTCCGTGATAGCCGTAATATAAAGATGCTGGAGTTGGTGAATCCGTAGTTGTTTGTTTTTGTCGAGATACACCAGTCCTTTAGATGTGCCTATCCAGTATCCTCCGTTGTTGTCTGCGTACATACAGGTGACGTTATTGTTGCCTACGGCTGGCATCGTAAAGGCTTTCAATGTCTTTTCATGGGGTGGTAGCATGAAGAGGCCTCTCCCTGTTCCCACMCAGATGGTACCATCCCGGCCTTCATAAAGGGAATAGATAAATATGCGGCTACTATCGCCTGTAAGGCCAGCTAAAGGCACCCTTTCAAAGCAGTCTTTTTTGGGGATATACCGATTGAGCCGATTGCTGGTACCTACCCAAAGGTTTTTACGGGAATCACTGAGCAAGACGGTGATACGGTTGTCGGAGAGGCTGGTACTATCGGTGCTGTTGTAAGCATAGGATTTAATGTGGTAGCCATCATACCTGTTTAACTGGTTAATAGTACCCAGCCAGATGAATCCCTGGCTATCCTGGGTAATGGCCGTCACAGATATGTCTGACAGTCCACTCTCAACGCTAAGATGACTGAATGAAAATGCCTGGCTATTTCCTTCAAAATAAGCCAATAAACATAGTAAGAGGATAAACGAGGCTGTGGTTAGCCTGTTAAAAAATGTACTCATTGTTCACCGCGAAATTAGAGAAGACTATAATAGTCTAACCGAAAGTTAGGGAATTCTATTACATCGGGAGAATTTTTCTTATTGATAAATAATGAGTTATGACATCGTTTATGATATTCTCCCAAATCATTTAAGATTTTCCTCCTGGTTGCTTAGCCCGTAACTAATATTTACAGGAAAGTAATCCACAATATGATAAAACTATACAACCAAAATTTACATGTTGCTGTTTGGTGGCGACTGGGGCTTGCCAGTTGTCTGAAAAAAACATTTTTATTATTATCGACTATGGCCCTTTCATCCATTGTTGTTATAGCCCAACAGGATGTTATTATACGGGGAGAAGTGAAGGATGCGGGTACCCAGGCACCTATTCCGGGAGCTTCTGTTGCTGTAAAAGGAAAAGGTCAGGGAGTAGCAACTGATGCAAATGGTTTCTTTTCCCTCAAGGCACCATCTGGCAGCAGACTGGTTTTTACGTCTATCGGCTACGGCACCAAAGAAATGGTATGGTCAGCCGGTCGGGTGTCAGTATCTCTGACAGCGGTCAATGCTGAAATCGGGGAGGTGATTGTGATTGGTTACGGTCAGAAGAAAAAGGCTACCAACGTAGGGGCCTTGTCTACCGTTACGGCCAAAGAGCTGAAACAAAGCCCGGTAGCGAATATGAGCAACGCCCTTGCCGGACGGTTGCCGGGCCTGGTATCACAGCAACGCGGGGGAGAGCCGGGGCGTGATGATGCCACGCTGTTGATAAGAGGTATTACCACACTCAGCACCGCGAGTGCAGGCCCATTGGTGCTGGTAGATGGTGTGGAGAGACCTTTCAGCCAGATTGACTTTAACGAAGTAGAATCTGTTTCTATTCTGAAAGACGCATCGGCCACAGCTGTCTTCGGGGTGAGAGGCGCTAATGGCGTGATTCTGGTCACTACCCGGCGGGGAAAATCGGGTAAAGCCAGTATCTCTCTGTCGGCCAACTATGGCCTGCAAAAAGCTACGAGGTTGCCTAAGTTTCTGGGCTCTTACGACTATGCAATGCTAAGAAATGAAGCGGTGCTCAACGACAACCCCAACGCTGTAGTTCCTTTTTCTCAGCAACAGTTGGATGGGTTTAAAAATAAGAAGGACCCATACCTGTATCCGGATGTTGATTACGTAAAGGAATTTATCAAGGATTACACCCCGCAAAGTAATGTGAATGTGAATATCAGCGGTGGAGGCGAAGTGGCCCGCTATTTTGTGTCCGGCAGTTATATGGACCAGGAAGGAATATACAAGCATACCAAAGGAGATTTTTTTGACGCCAGCTCCCGTTTTCAACGATTTAATTTTCGTTCCAATATAGATATTAATGCTACACCCACTACAACGTTGTCCGTGAATATGGCGGCGCTTGGCAGTATTAAAAACAGCCCTTATGCTGGCGGCGGAGGTTCGGGCAGTGCAGGAGATATCTTCAGTGGTATCATGCGCACACCACCTACTGAAATGCCCCTGCTGAATCCTGATGGTACCTATGGTGCCAGCAACCGTCCGGCGAGGATACAGCGGAATATTCTGGCAGATTTACAGGAAAGAGGCGTGTCCCGGGAATATAACAATACGGTGGAAATGAGCCTCATCGCAGAACAAAAACTGGATTTCTTCCTGAAAGGATTAGTGGCGAAAGTCAATATGTCTTTCAACGGCTATTATACACAGTTTAATGACACGTATCGCGGTAACGGTGGCGATATTGCTTCCGCCTACCGGAGGTACAGTGTAGATGGCGTAGACAGTGCTGGTCACTATATCTATACCCAGCGTACTGGTGCTTATAGTCCACTTATCACTACTGCAAATTCCTATGCCAATGCGAGCAACCGGAACTTCTACCTGGAAGGTTCTCTTTTCTGGCAAGGCAAGAAAAATAAACATGATGTAACGGCCTTGTTGTTGTATAACCAGAGTCGTAAAACCAGCAATGTCAGCACACTCGACTGGCCTTTTTCGAGGATGGGCTTTGTAGGCCGTGTTACCTATTCCTACAACGATAAATACCTGGCAGAAATAAACGCCGGATACAACGGTTCTGAAAATTTCCAGAAAGGACAACGTTTTGGATTCTTCCCTTCTGTTTCTGCCGGATGGGTGATTTCTGAAGAAGCATTTCTGAAAGGAAACCAGGTGGTCTCTTACCTTAAGCTGCGGGCTTCTGCAGGCCAGGTGGGCAACGATGTTATCGATGGCCGCCGCTTCCTGTTTATGAATAATCCGTATAGTTCCGGTACCGGCTATTCCTTTGGCCTTTCACAAGGTACATCTATCAGTGGCCTCGTAGAAGGGGCACTGCCTACTGTGAATGCTACGTGGGAAAGAGAAACCAGTTACAATGGTGGACTTGAAATGAATCTGTTCGGAAAAAAACTGGGGCTGGTAGCGGATGTGTTTTATAAGAAGCGTAAAGATATCCTTACCCAACCAGCCACCACGCCGGTGGTTACCGGTGTCACCCTGCCGGTGATGAACCTGGGGGTAGTGGAAAACAGGGGTTTTGAAATAGAACTGAACACCACTCATAAAATAGGGAAAGCCACCGTATGGGCAAAAGGTAATTTCTCATTCGCGAGAAATAAAATATTGTTCCGGGATGAACCGGTACCACGCTACGAATGGATGGCCGCCACCGGCAGAAGCGTAGGACAAAACTGGGGATATCTTACCGATGGCTTTTTCAACAGCCAGGACGAAATAGACAAACGTACCGTGATCGCTAATTTCGGCGGTCGTTTGCAACCAGGCGATTTTAAATATAAAGACATCAATGGCGATGGCGTCATCAATACCTATGACCAGGTGCCGATTGGTAAACCGGTGTACCCGGAAATCATGTATGGCTTTAGCGCCGGTTTCAACATTGGACAGTTTGATGCCAGTATAATGTTTCAGGGAGCAGGTAACACATCGATGCTCGTTGGACAGGAAGCTGCCTTTGAGTTTTTTAACGCAGGCAAAGCGTTGGAGCAACATCTTGGCAGATGGACGCCACAAACAGCTGCCACCGCCACCTACCCAAGGCTTTCCAGTGATCCGACAGGTAACGACAACAACTATCAGAACTCCGATTTTTGGTTAAGGAATGCCAGTTATCTCCGGCTGAAAAATGCGGAGATAGGCTATAGCCTGCCCAACAGGTTACTCAAACGTTTACACCTCACCAATGGCCGATGGTACTTAAACGGTCAGAATCTCTTTACCTGGTGCAGGGGTATTACCTATCTCGATCCCGAGAACAGGCAAAGCCGCGGATGGTATTATCCTCAGGGCGTTGTGTACAATACCGGTTTCTCTGTTACCTTCTAAACTGATCATCATGAAAAACAAGATATTTCTATTCATCATCATCGGCGTGCTAATGGCAGGATGCACCAGGGATTTCCTGGCAGCGCCTCCCAATAAT
Organism: Chitinophaga sp. 01L420; assembly: GCF_056399985.1. Lineage (NCBI taxonomy): Bacteria > Pseudomonadati > Bacteroidota > Chitinophagia > Chitinophagales > Chitinophagaceae > Chitinophaga > Chitinophaga sp. 01L420. The sequence goes on along the minus strand of NZ_JBFTSK010000014.1, from coordinate 51,714 downwards.
GTGAACGTTACCGATTCCACTGTGTTCAGTGATGAGATAAAAACGAGGCAGTTCCTGGCTAATACTTATTCAGGCCTTCCGGGCAACGGTACCAATAAAAACAACGGACAGTTGGCGGATGGCTGTTTTGAGTCGGAGCAGGGGATACAATGGTCGCCTTTCCAGGTGTATAATAAGGGTGGCTATAACCCGGGTGTTAACAACATAGACAATGCCTATGGTACCTATTATAGCATGATACGCAAAGCGAACCTGTTCATCCGCAATGAACGCTATATGACGTTCAATCCGCAGAGCGTGGCATATTTTAAAGGAGAGAACCGCTTCCTGCGCGCCTTCGCGTACTTTGAGCTGTTAAAGCGTTATGGTGGTGTGCCCCTGATAGACAATGTCAGCATTTTCAGCTCAACGGATATCGATCCCGCTTTCCGCGATAATCTGGAGCGCAATAGTTTTGCGGCGACTGTTCAGTTTATTGTCAACGATCTGGATTATGCAGCAAGCCGGCTTCCCTGGATATGGCCTAATGCCAACAATGATTTCGGACGTGCTACCAAATCGGTTTGCATGGCTATGAAATCCAGGTTACTGCTGTATGTGGCCAGCCCATTGTTTAATACAAACGTATCTTATTTGTCTGATGCCAACTGTCCCGATTCATTGGTAAGATATCCTAACTATGATGCAAGTCGATGGAAACTGGCGATGGATGCAGCTAAGGCCTTCCTGGATTCAAACCAGGCCAATACACTGAAGTATGCCTTGTATAATGGTGCTGCCGCCAATAGTTATGGCGACCTGTTCATCAACGTAAAAGGTAATACTGCCAACAAAGAAGTGATCTTTTCCCATCCGTCTGGCCTCAGCACTAATCTGTCTAATCCCACGCTCAGCCTGGTAGACATGTACGACATGACCAACGGAAAAGAAATCACGGACCCTGCTTCAGGATATGATCCGCAGGACCCTTACACCGGCCGTGATCCGCGCCTGAAACAAACGATCCTCACCAACGGAGCACCCTGGGACGGTACCCCGTTTGAAGTGTTTATAGGGGGGAAAGATTATAATGGCGATCGTACCATCACGTTTATGCTGCAGAAAAAATATATGGGCATCAACGGCCCTTCTCAAAATAATGCCCGCTGGATATTTTACCGGCTGGCAGAAATTTATCTCAACTATGCCGAAGCACAGAACGAATATGAGAATGGCCCCAGCGCAGCATCCTACAGCTATATCAATGAAATCCGCGCCCGTGCCGGTGTGAACATGCCGCCTTTGCCGCCGGGACTCAGCAAAGCTGATTTTGCTGCCCGCGTGAAAAAAGAACGGATGCYGGAACTGGCATTTGAAGAACACAACATCTTTGATGTGAGGCGCTGGATGATGGCAGAAACAAAAGAAAGCGGCAAGTTCGAAGGATTTAAGATCACGAAAACAGGTACGGCATTTAAATATGAACGTAGTGTTTTTGAAAACAGGACTTTTTCAAAACGTTTTTATCTTTTCCCACTGCCGGAAGCAGAAATATTTAAATCTCCCAAACTCAAACAAAACCCCGGCTGGTACTAATATTCTGACCTGTTAAAACGCATTAGAGATATGTATTTACTAAAAAAAGTAATGACGCTGATAAGTTGTAGCATGGTGTTACATGCTGCGGCACAGCAGCCGGACAGTACTATAACAGACAGTACTAGAATAAAAAATTGCTGTATCCAAACCAAAATCACAACTAAACCATGGCAAGGTGTCTCGACCTTACCCTGGTTGACACAGGACAAACTATTTACCACCRCAGCCGTTTCTACGGTAAGCGGAAGTCTTTTGGCTAAAAATCCTGAGACTAATTCCTCCAATGCATTGGGAGGTTTGCTGGCAGGATTGATATCCCGCCAAAACAGCAGTGAACCCGGCTCCGATGACGCCACGCTGAATATCAGGGGCTTCAGTTCTTATAATGCATTATCACCAAAAATTTACGTGGATGGTATAGAAAGAAACCTCGCCTCAATAGATCCGCTGGAGCTGGAAAGTGTGACGATCCTGAAAGACAATGCTGCCAACGGTACCTTCGGCATCAGGGGCTCCGGTCGTTCTGTGATGGCCACCACCCGCCGGGGAGTAGCCAATACTAACGAGATCACTTTTACTGCACAGCAGGGAATACAATACCGTGGCGCCGCACCGGAGATGCTTGGTGCGCAGCAATATATGCAACTGTATAATGAAGCGGCTGCCAATGATGGACTGCCTGCCAAGTACAGCCCTGCGCAGATCGCGGCTTACAACGATCCCCAGCGGAACCGGCTCCTATACCCTGATGTGAACTGGTATGATGAATTGGTGAAAAAAAGTACAACGCAGTCGCGGTACAATCTTTCTCTCAGCGGCGGCAATGCCAACTTTCGATATTTCGCTCTGCTGGGATATCTGCACCAGGGAGGTATTTTTAACTATGGAGATGTGAATCAGAAAGATTTTAATTTCCGTAATAACACCGATTTCAAAAGATATAATTTTCGCACTAATCTGGATCTGCAGGTTACCAAAAGGCTGACCGCCTCTCTGGATCTCTCCGGAAGAGCGGAAGACCGCAACTATCCCGGCACGGCTGTTCCAACGATCTTTAATAGTATCTCCACTTACCCGGCACAGGAGTTTCCTATGTTGTACCCGGATGGTAAGATAGGGGGCAATACACAGTTCCTCAGCAATCCTTACGGCCTGCTTACCGCCACCGGTTATAATACTGAGTTCAGAAGAACTTTCCTCGGGACCGCCCGGCTGAAACAAGAGCTGGACATGATTACACCCGGACTTTCCATCAGTGCCGCCTTCGCATTTGATAATTATTTTTTTGTCAACGGAGGACGGACTAAAACTTTTGCTGTATACGCACAAGAACCAGACAGCAGCTTCAGCGCCTTTGGCGTGGACGGACTGCTCAACGCACGTGGCAGGTCTAATGACCAGGACAGGCAAACTACTTTTTATACCAACCTGGCCTATGAAAGAACATTTGGAAAACATATGGTGAATGGTTTTATCAACTATAACCAGAGCTATGAAAATGCAGGCGGCTTTGATTTTCCTTATGCATCACAGGGCATCGCTTCCCGCCTGACGTATATCTTCAATAAAAAGTATGTAGCAGAATTTAACGGGTCATATAGTGGCTCGGAAAATCTGCCGCCGGGAAAACGCTTTGGATTTTTTCCCAGCTTTTCTGCCGCATGGATCGTTTCTGCAGAAAATTTCATGCAGGAACAACATGTAATTGATTTTCTGAAACTGCGTGCTTCCTATGGCTATACAGGCAATGCGGAAATCACCGGTAGTGGCACCCGCCGTTTTCTCTACCAGGATTATTTTGAAACGGGCAATAGTTACACGTTCGGCTCCGGAGCCAACACCCTTACGGGAAGGAGACAGAGCCGGCTGGCCAATCCAGATGTAACCTGGGAGACGCTGCGGACGCTCAATGCAGGACTAGACCTGTATTTCCTGCGGGAACATTTTAATGTGTCAGTAGATGTTTTCAAAGAAAAAAGAACAAACATTCTCACTGACCCAAATTTGTCTTCCACCATTGGTATTACGCTGGCCCCGGTGAATGCAGGTATTATAGAAAACAAAGGAATCGACTGGGAACTGGGATATAAGCTGGAGAAAAGCAAGTGGGGCTTCCAGGTGTCCTTCCTGGGATCTTACAACGAAAACAAGCTGATTTATAATAACGAAGTATACCGCGCTTATGATTACCAGAAACGGACCGGCCGAATGACAGGAGCAATATTCGGTCTGCAACAGGAAGGGTTTTATACCGCAAAGGAAGTCGGCATAATAAATAGTGAAATGGGTAGCGCACCTGCACAGAAGTCTATTCCGCAGCCAACGTTCGGGGCAGTGAAAGCCGGTGATATGAAATATAAAGATCAAAACGGCGATAACCTGATAGATACTTATGATGACGTATACCTGGGCACGGGGTTACCTAAACTCTACTATGGCATCAGGGCAGGCATTCATTACGGTGCATTTGACATGACGCTGCTTTTCCAGGGTGCCGGCGGTAATATCATAGATCTGCGCAACGTAACAACCACTGGTTTCCAGGGTGGTAGCCGCCCGTCTACGTATGTGCTTGACCGTTGGACACCGGCAACAGCCGAAACAGCAGGTTACCCACGTTTGTCTGTAGTCAGCAATGCACTGAACTATCGGAGTGCGGATTTCTGGATTGCCAAAGGTGACTATATCAAATTGAAGAATGCGGAAATAGGTTTTACTACGCCAGTACGGTACCAGGGACGGCTAATTATAAAGAAGATGCGGGTATTTGCAAATGCCTCCAACTTGTTTACCTGGAGCAAGCTGCCGGTGAAATGGATGGACCCTGAAATGAGCGCGGCTGGTATCGGTAGTTACCCGAGGATGAAAATGGTAAATACCGGTGTGCAATTTACTTTTTAATCACTTTAAGACAACTGTGAAATGAAACATACATGGATTATTTTGGCTGGCATCGCATTATTGGGTAATTCCTGCAGAAAGAATATCCTGGAGGCGCCACCGGATATTGTTGTATCTGAAGACCTGATCTTCAAAGAAATCACTTATACCACGGAGTTCGTAACAGATATTTATGGGAGCGGAGTAATGCCTTACGGATTTAATACTACCTCGAGCAGTACTTTCATCGAGTGCGCTTCGGATGATGCAAAACATGTGAGCCTGTCGGCAGACATTCAGCGGTTTGGTACCGGCGCGTGGACGCCGGACCAAAACCCTGATGATGTGTGGACAAAATATTATGGAGGTATCGGCAAGTGCAACAAGTTCTTCGAAAAGATAGAGGACGTGCCGGTCACAGATCATGGTGCAAAAATCATTATCAATAGCATCACGGCAGAAGAACAGAAGCAGCGGCTGAAAGGAGAGGTGTATTTTCTGCGCGCCTGGTTTTATGCAGAACTGATCAAACGTTATGGCGGTGTGCCATTACAGCGTAAAAGTTATCGTATTGGCGATGCGGCCAATGTAGCCCGTTCATCCTATACCGACTGTATCAAATTTATACTGACGGATTGTGATAGTGCGCTTAACAGGCTGCCGGCAGACTACAGCGCCAGCCAGGTACAGAATTATTTTGGCCGCGCCACCAAATGGGCTGCACAGGCATTAAAGGTACGGGTGCTGTTGTATGCGGCCAGTACACTGAATAATCCGGGTAATGAAGCTAAAAAATGGCAGGATGCTATGGAGGCGGCTACCCCTTTTGTAGATGGTACGGCGCCTTTCACGTTAACGGATATACGGGGAGATATGGCCAATTACGAAGCCAACTTCAGAGGTAATGCCTTTAGCAATAAAGAAATGATATGGGTAGGAGTGGAAACCAGTTCCAACCAGTTGGAGTTTAAAAATTACCCGGTAGGTTTCGATAAAGGCAATGGTGGCGTATCGCCTTCTCAAAACCTGGTAGATGCCTATGAAATGAAGACCAGCGGCAAACCTATTACAGACGCTGGTTCCGGTTATGATCCCACTCAGCCTTATAATGACCGTGATCCGCGACTGGATGCTACCGTACTGCGCCATGGCGTAACATATAAGGGGCGGGCGCTGGAAATGAATGTTGGTGGAAAAGATGGTCCTGATAAAACAAATGGCACAGTAACCGGTTATTATCTTAAGAAGTTCCTGGATCCGGCGCTGGACCTCAATACCGGCAATACCGCCCGCCACTTCTGGATATTTTTCAGGCTGCCGGAAATGTTGCTTTCCTATGCGGAAGCGAGAAATGAGTTGCTGGGCCCTGATGACAAAGTATACAACGCTGTGAATATGATCCGTAAACGTGTAGGCATGCCCGAAACACCTGCCGGCTTATCCAAAGACCAGATGAGGGAACGTATCCGCAACGAGAGACGTGTGGAGCTGGCATTTGAAGGACACCGCTGGTGGGATGTGAGAAGGTGGAAGATAGGAGAAGCAACGCTGGGCAGTCCTTTGCGGGGTGTGCAGGTGCAGTCGGGTACTCCTGTGAAGTATACTTTTTTTACTGTAGAGAACCGGGTATTTCAACCGAAAATGTATCTGTACCCTATTCCTCAGTATGAGATCAATGTCAATACTGCCATCGGCCGGCAAGGACAGAACCCGGGTTGGTGAGTGTTAAGAAGATGAAGGCATTTGTGGATTGGAAAGGATAAGCGCAATAATTGATATTACTATGGATGTATTAAGAAGATGGAGAATAGCCGGACCCTGTGCGTATTGAGTTTGCCAGGAGGAAAATAATGGAATGGTACCAGGGCTATGGTTAGTATAGTGATGGTCCTTCATTGAGTATTGACTATTACAATGCCAGTCTATATATGGCAACTCTTGGATTTCTGGCGCTGGGGCTGCCGGCAGATAATAAGTTCTGGCAGGATCCTGCAGTTGACTGGACTTCCAAAAAAGCGTGGAGCGGTCAGTCTTTCAAAAAAGATTATCATGTCGCTTATTGAGCATTTGAAATGTAGCAGAAAAGCAGATGCCCGTGTTAATGCCGTATCGTGTCTGATTTTAAACTGAAATCAAATGATTAATAACAAACTACACAAATAAAATGTACTTCAAAGAAAAAGTATTTATAATAACTTGTTCGTTTCTGTCAGCAACTATTACATTGCTGGCTCAAAATTCTACATCCTACATCATCAAGGATAGCATAATAGTAAAAACGCCCGTAAGCCCTCTTTTGTATAGTAATTTCATTGAACTTGGATTTGGCAGAAGCGAGAACGCAAGGGCTGAATTACTTTATAACAGGAGTTTTGAAGAGGATCATCCTGTTACCTGTGATTGGGTAGAATTTACACGACCGAAACCGGAAATGGAAGACTGGTGGCATTCTGGATATGAATCGCAGACCTGGTACATACACACGGCTACAGGGGATACGACATCGAACTTAGTTAAGAACCGAAGCTATTGGCCGGCATGCCATTCAAAAACAAATTTATTTTTAACAAACAAATCAAAGACGGCCCCTGTTTATCTTGCACAGAATGGAGTTTTTCACAGAAAGAATGTAGGTTACCATTTTTCAGGATATTTCAACGATGGTACCGGATTTAGCGGCGACAGGATCAGCAAAAAGCCCATTGAAATTACAATAGGTTTGTATGCCGAAAATGATTTTTCAAAACCGATTTCAGAGAAAACATTAATAGTAAATACGATACAATTTAATAAATACGAACTTGACTTGCCGTCTGCTGATTTTGAAGGACCTGCCACCTTTGCAATAAAGGTTCCATCAGGTAAAAAGATTGGTATTGACTTGCTTTCGCTGATACCTGATGATAACATGAAGGGATGGCGTAGAGATGTTGTTGAAATGATGAAAACGGCGGTACCGGCACCTGTAATCCGTTTTCCCGGAGGCTGCTACGCTTCCTTTTATAATTGGCGCGATGGAATTGGCGATCCCCTTTACCGCCCGGTGGAATTCAACTCTCCCTGGTCAAGCTTCGTTATGAATGACATTGGCACTATTGAATTTGTTGAATTATGCCGCGAGATTAGATCAGAGCCACAGTTTTGTGTTCCCCTGATGTTTAAATCTGTTGAGAATGCTGTTGATTGGGTTACCTTTTGTAATGCCCCCCATAATGCTTTAAGGGAAAAATACGGGCACCCGGAGCCTTTGGATGTAAAATACTGGGAAATGGAAAATGAAATGTACCGTACGTTAGATGCTATCACCTATGCTAATAAATGTGTTGAGTACTCAAAGGCGATGAAAGGAGTTGATCCGGGTATTAAAGTTATTATGGGAGATTATTTTGTATTTAATCCCAAACTGACTGAAATGCTTGAAATAGCAGGGCCATACATCGATTTTATTAATAATCGTGGTGGGGAAATGCGCGAAATGACTGCTGATATCGCCATAGTAAATGCATATAATCTGAAGCATCACCGGGATATTAAATTGTGCCATTCTGAATTTCGGGCACCATTAGAAAGAAATTCAGGCGGTGTTGATGGCTTAAATAAAGTGGAGATCAAAAAGGGAGAATCGCGACAAAATATGTCTGTGCGATGGTCTTATGGAATGAGCGTGATAGATCAAATGATCCAATATCAAAACTTTGGTGGTATGTTCTCTTTTGCAGAATTTACAAATTACAATGACACATGGGGAGAAAACCTGATTAATACCACTAAAGAAGGCATTTTCTTATCCTCTGCAGGTAGGGCTATGGAATTTTTGAATAAGTTACATATTGCTTACCCGTTAGCTATTGATAATAAAACCAGCGATCCGGATATTGTTTTGCAAGCCGCATGGGATGCAGAAAAGAAGCACCTCACATTGATAGTTTTAAATTTTTCCGGGAGCGAAAAAAATAAACTGTTTGATATGACTGAATTGCACACCAAATTCGCCAATGAACAAAATCACTTTTCCGTTTATGCTGAAAAGCTGACTGATTTTAATAGTCCAATCGATAAGAACAAGATAAAAATCGAAGACAATTCGGTAAAAGGAATGAAATCGCGTTTTAATATGAAGCTAAAGCCCTATTCAGCCAGTGCCTGGGTTTTCAGCGTGAAGGAGTAATTGGTTTAAGATGCATCCGTAGACGGTTAGCTGTTGATGAAAATTAAGAAAGAAAAATTGTTTTGAATATAAGTATAACCATATCAAAAATGCTTAATAAAAAACATATCATTATGAAGAAACTATCTGTACTTGTGCTTATTGTTGCACTTTTTAGCTGTAAGAAAGACACATCGAAGGATCCCGCTGTTACTCCTGTTACCACTGTTGAATATTCATTTGACAGCGATGCAAATTCCGGGCTTATGTTTAAAGATGGAGAGRCCATGAACATTATGACTTCCGAATCGCGGCGTTATGAAATAGGGAAAGTGTTGCGGGTAAAAGCGATTGATTCCGTAACCATAGAAGTGGCCAACTTTGCCCCGGTGGATATACAGGATGCCACTATCCTGTTAACAATAGAGGGACAAGCCAAGCCTGTAAAGCTTTTTAAGATTAATAAAATCAGGGCGCACGGCGTAAAGGAGATCAAGTATCCGTTTACCGGAGGCACCACAAAATTTCTTGATACCGATAATAAGGAAGTGGACCTTTCYCTCTATAAAACATCAGGTATTGCCACCAGCAAAGTGTCTTTTGATTTTACGGGAGAAACAGACCTTATCAAAAAGCTGAAGTCACTGGCCAGGTTAAAATGGACCATCAAATACCAGGATTATGACCCTACTCATGACCCGACAAACAACTGGAAAGATAATATGGATGCAAAGGACGTAAGACGATTTTCTGGCTTAATCATTAACATGGCTTATTTGTTCCAGGCGGATACTACCAGGCGTGCATTTATAAATGAACCTATTGTTGATAATGATAAGGTGGTGATGACTACGGAACAGAAAACCGCTGCGTTTCAACAACTGATAGATCTCCCTAAGTTTAATTGCGGCGTGGTAGTCAATGTTTCCGGATTAGGCGGAGGCGGTGGGGTCTTCGGCGTGGCCAATCATGTTTTGAATGATTACCTGACCAAGGATGTTTGCTTTATTGTAGTACATGAAATGGGGCATATGATAGGGTACTCCCATAGCTCCAGCATGACCTATCCCACCCAACCGGATAACAGAGGAGCAGTGATAGCCACGGGCAAAGTATACACACTAATGCTGGCCCAGGATGCCTTCCCGATAAAGAAAACTAATTATTATAAGACAACTGATTTGTAGATCAAAGGCCGGCCTTTGATCCAGATATCTGTCGAGAGCAACGAAATTGAAGAACAGTAATAAACTATAATGAATTCATTCAACGGATACCGTCTTTTCAAAGCAACAAGCTTAGGCATTTTACTATGTATTAGTTTAACGCTTACATTAAATGCGCAAAGAAAAGTAAAAACATACCAACTGGCTACCAATGGTATTAGGCCAAGTAATGGAAAGAATAACATCTTGACATCGGCGCCTATTTTGCCCGATACTTCCGGGATTGTTTTCAGATCTTTTGAATTCAGAGGCATTAGCGACAATACCGCCGCAAATGGGGAAACGGACTTTAAAGGAGAAACAGAAACGATGTCTACAGAAGAGCGGGTAAAATTTCTCGATGCCTATACGAATTATAGCTCCCGATGGTTTCGCGACCCTACATTAAGTGCGCTGGCGGTTACAACAAAAGAAATAACGACTCATTTGGGAAACATAAAACCTGCACCGCTACCCTCGTTCCGCAAGGTGATCAGGCTTAATGAAGGCTGGAAACAAAATGCGGTGCAGGCTGTTCCAAAGGAAAAAGACCGGCCCTGGCGGTCAAATAAAAATGCTGAATGGAAAGAAGGGGAGTTACTTTTTCATCCAGGTGAAAATGCGATCATAGATCTGTCAAAAAGCGCTGGTTGGCGATATGAATTGAGGTGGGAGGCAGCCCGGAAAAAAAATGGCGCCGTTGTAAAATGGAAGTTTGGAACACTTGATGCTCCTGCCTCTTCATGGCTGAATGAAGACGGAAAACACTTTTTTCGTTTCAAAGCAGATCTGTTGGAAAAAATGGCCTATATATGGAAAGACGAAAAATGTGTAGCCAAATTTCCCTTTGATCAGGCTGCGAATAAGGAAGTATTTTTCAAGATGCTGAACAGCGCTGACGTAAGCTTATATAGTTTAGTATTTATTGATTGCAAATACAGATTGGATAAGGAAGGTAAACAAGACGAAGTGGTTTTACCCGGAGGTATGCCGCGAAAGCTATATCGCGATGGCCAGGTATTTGAACCCGTTTGCCTGGCGGACGACGATTTCAGATCGGCGCCCGATATGACAGGCTGGACCACTGGCAATTATGATGACCGACTGTGGCAGGGAGCAAATTTACCTTGTGTGCATGGAGGGTTTAGAGAAATAGGAGAAGACCTCTATTTAAGAAAAACGCTGATGATTCCTTCAGCAAAAAGGGCCTTATTGGAAGTGGAAGCACTCGACCCTTCCGGCGAAATATATGTAAACGGCCAGCTTGTTGCAAAGATCCCGGATCGCTTACCCATTAAACTTGATATCACTTCTTTCATTAAGAAAGGCGAAAATGTGATTGCTTATAAAATCAATTATAACTGGATAGATGACCTGGTAGGGCACGCCATGCTGGATCGGTCTTGCGGATGGTTTGCCGGCCGCACCACCTTACACCTGTTTTCTGATGCAGTGGGTATTAAAGATGTTCTTATCAATACCAAAAGCATTCAGGAAGGAAGTACCGCCTCTCAGCATAACCAGGTTACTATTGAAAATACAGGTAACAATTCATTTGAAGGAAACCTGGAAATAACATACAGCCCCTGGTTTCCCAAAGAAGGAAATATAGTGGCTTCAAAAGTTGAACCCATTAGTATAGGAGCTAATAAAGCAGAGGATTTAAGCATTACCCTGGATATTAACGACACCAAATTGTGGACGCCGGAATCACCTCAGCTATATTCCGTCAGGGTTGTGTTAAAGAATAAAAAAGGAGATATAGTTGATGATTTTGTTACCACAACGGGCATCAGGACGATCGCTCAAAAAGAAGGGAAACTATATTTAAATGGAAAGCCCGCACTTTTGATAGGTGCACAAAATATGGGTATACGTCCCTTTCCTAACCTGGAAAATGCATCTAAGTATAACCGGTGTGCTACTGATGAAATGATCATGTCTGAAATCCTTGCCATAAAAAAGATGGGTGGCAATCTTCTGCGGCTGCATGTGCACATGGCATTTAACAAAACCGGTGGTATCAACGATCCGCGCTTTGCCGAAATGTCAGATCAGCTTGGTATGGCACTTATATGGTGTAATCCATCCTGGGTAAGAGAAGGTGATGAAAGAACCATTGATACTAAAAATGTGGGTCACTATATTCAACAAATATATAACCATCCCAGTATCATGATCTGGGAATTAGGGAACCATCCCAATGCCTTTGGCAGGAACGATTCCTCGAATGCTTCACGCACAGATGATTTTGTGCGAAACACTGTAAGATCCGTTTTGGCTGCAGACTCATCCCGTTTAATTTCCCCGACTACTTTTTGGGGCCACACACATTACGGTAATGACCTCGGTACCATTGACTGGCAAAAAAAGTCGATAAAGGCAGTACCTGAATACACGCATCCGTTGGTCACCAGAGGCTCTCAGGATGCCATTACCGGGTATGGTGCATCATGGTCGGATCTGAGAAAATGGCCTTCTGGGAGGGCGGAAGATTGTCTGAATAATAAAATAAGGGCGTGGTTTAATTTTGAACACGAAGAATCTACTGGTCAGCCTAATTGGGAGCTATCCGAGGGAATGCCCTGGCACCATATACGGTCTTACGAAAAACCTTATGATCAGGGCAGTATTGGCCGAACGCTTGAATTAAACGAATGGCGCGCAAGCCAGGGCTGGCAGGCATTTAGTGCATACGAATCCATGAAAAAACAAATATGGAATGGGGTGGTCGGTTTTTCCTGGTGTACCATAGAAGGCGGGGCTAATTCGGGCACCTACGAAAAGCCATTGCTCGATCCTATGGGCCACGCAAAGCTTTGCTGGTACATTCACCAGTTTTTTGGATCCAAAATAATTGCCGGCAGCGAAAATGTGGATGTAGTGTACGGACCTGATGATGAAATTGTGCCCTGTATTTTCAATGTGGGTGAAACGACTAAAGTTGATCTCAGGATAATGATCAGAACGGTGGATGATAAAATAATTAAAGCCTATACCATTTCAGATATTCTGTTAGCAGGAGGATGCAAATTAACAAAGCTTCACCCTATAAAGCCCGACTTGCCTAAGTCTAAATATTGCGTGGTAAGTTATGAGGTTTTAAAAAGGGTTAAAGAATAATCATCTGATATAGAAAATATTAAAGCAATTACCAGATTATGAAGTAAACGAAACAGTCTTCACCATTGCACCCGGTCAACATTTGAATGAATCGCATCTACATATGTCAACTTACGTGTCCATCTATCCCTTAACCTTATTGGATATAAACAGAGACTGTGATAAAGCGACCATTGAAAATTAAGCGTATCGAAGGGGAAGGGACCGGGGCATGGTGTGGATATTCATTCAGTTGGATGGCAACTTTTAATTTGCGCAAGGCGTAAATAAAGGGAGAATAAAATATGCAAAAGAGACAGCATAGTATTTTTGAAAATGTTGTTAAATAATTAAAGATAGAAAGATAACTGGCTTGTCTGAATTGGATAAATTGAGTTAAAAACAGGCATTCGTACATTCATTGTCAGATGCCTCCATCTTGAATATCTTAAGCATAGAGAAGGTCACATTGTCATATTATTTAAAGCGTTTTAATAGACATAGGTGATTACATGAGATATAGATTTCGCCGTTCCCGGCGAAATATTTTAAAAATATGCAGGAATAGTGGATACCGGGTAAAGGCGCACGGCGTAAAAGAGATCAGGTATCCGTTTGTCGGTCACTTGAAGACCCGCACCAAGTGCGGATCTTCTTTAAAAGTGAGGAGCGGATACAAAACATTACTTCCAATTGTTTCCAAAGGTCATTCTTTTTATTGCAGGTATTTTACTGCATAGCCTGAACCAATTTCTACTCATGAAGCGGGCAAACCTGTTTTCAGATATTGCTTGGTTTGTATATTTCATCGAAATGGCAACAGCCTCAAAACCTTTTTTAAGCATGATCTTTTCATATTCACTAATAGCTTCTTTAGCTGGCCTGCCCTGGTTAATGATCCCGCTAATCTTTGTTGCCAATGTAGCGGCATCAAAGAGGGCCATATTCGCGCCCATTCCCTGCAGGGGTGTCATATTGTGAATAGCATCTCCCATCAAAGTTACGTTTGTAGTGGCCCAGGGCTTCACAGGGCACATGGTCTTGATGCGCAACAGCAATAAACTACCATCTTCTGCTTCTGATACCAGTTTTTGGTACAATGGATCCCATTTTCTGATTTTCCGGAGCACCTCTTTTTTCAAATCTGTATTTTGGTCGATACCCTCAAAGTCATTCTTGTGTCCAATAAAAGACCACAAAACATAATTATCCTGATGGGGTGTTGCAACTGGTTCTTTTTTGATCCGGTCGTAAATTGCATTGAAGAAAAAATATTTGTCAGCAGGCATGACCACATTCATTCGTGTCGCAATACGGGAAGGTATCCACTGCCGGCTTTCATGAGTAAGTAAGGTTTTGCCTCCGATGGCCACGGCATTTGTTTCAACACGCGTGGAGCAAGGAAGGAGCTGCCCCCTGATTTTCGAATTAGGCCCGTCAGCACCAATCAGCAGATCGCATTCGTCTCGTGTACCATCCTCAAAAAGAACCGATACCCTTCCATTAGATAGTTGCTCATATTTTGTAAAACTTTTCCCAAAGGAAATCTGCTGATCAAGACCATTCAGCAAGATTTGTCTTAAGTCTTTTCTGGTTACGGCATACTGATAATATTGGGCCGGGACATTTTTTCCTACCATCAGTTCTTCTTCAATATGAACCAATTCTTCGAGATGCTCGGTAAGAAACCCAAAGCCATCTGCATTGTCGCCCGAAATGCTGAGGAAAGATTTCCACAATTCATCAGGCAAACAATCATACAGCGCCTTGCTACCAACGGGTCTTATATGAATCCTGTAGCCATCAAGCCAATCTCCGGCTTTGGTATTCCGTTCATAAAGGCGAAAAACTACTCCGTTCTTTTTTAGTCCCTGGGCAAGGCAAAGCCCACCTATGCCTCCTCCAACGATGACGATGTCCAGATTTCTCATATTTTAATTGATCATTTTAAGGTGCAGAACAGCAGCGCTATTCAATTCAAACTTTGCTTTATTAAATGAAGGGGCGCTCATAAAACCGCTAACGTTGTTAGAAACACAATACCCTTCCTTCGGGATACCGAAAATATTTGTATCCATTTTTCCATTGTTATTCTCATCATGCATGATAGCAATAGCATAAACCCCTTGTGGAATATTTGTAAAAACAGCTTCGGCTGTTAAGTTTTTGGGCTCCACTCTTATTGATTGAAATGATTTAAGCCGATCGTGCGGAAATCCTTCCGGTGAAGAATAAATATTTATAAGGAGGGTCCCCCTGTTATTTTTTATCCCATTTACCTTAACGGTAACCGGATAGCCAGCATAGGACTGACTGCCTGCTCCTGCGTGTAAAAGTGCCAGGCAAGCAAATAAAATGGTGTTCATCTCAATTGTATTTTATTAATGCAAAAATACAATGAGGGTGAAGTAGCAGGGTAGGATAAATAATGCCAAATACAGGATAAACTATTCCAGGTTGCGGAAAGCAAGCGGGGTACGCCCCGTCAGATGTTTGAAAAACCTTGTAAAATGGGAGGGATCATCAAAACTAAGGTGAAAGGCTATCTCGGAAACATTTTTATTAGTTTGTTTCAAAAGTACCTTGGCCTCGAGTAATAACATGTCATCGATAAGCTCCAAAGCAGTCTTTCCAGTTGTTGCTTTAATCGTTTTATTGAGATGATTAGGTGTTACAAAAAGCAGTTCGGCATAATCCAGGACTTTTTGTTTGTGAAGATAGTGCTGCTCCACCAGCCTTTTAAATTTTTCGGTCAAGACATCGGCTGCCGCCTGACGGGTGTTTTTAACCTTACCAGATTCTTCCACATACATTGCCTGCAGTTCCTGCAACAACACATTTAGATAAGCAGCGGTAATGGTATGCTTGTTTTTTTGATTCCCATTCCACTTCGAATGGATCAATCCAAACAATCGATCAAGTTCAAGGGCCTGCGCATGCGAAAGCGACATGCAGGGATTACTGCCGGATTTAAAAAAGGGAAACTCAGCAATGGGGAAAGCGCTTTGGCCATTCAGCACAAGAAATTCATTGTCGATAAGACAAAAAAAACCGGTGGTGTCAGTTCCTGAAATATCACCTGAAGATATCTGGTGAGCAGACTTGAAGAAAATCTGATCAGAGCAAATTTCATATTTCATGAGGCCACTATGCCTTGTGGTAGAAGCACCAGCTGTAACAAAAAGTATTTCAAAATAGGGAGAACGGTGGTGGGGTAATGGAAATTTTATGTAAGGCAAAACATCTTCGATCCGATAAATTTTAAATGATGGGGTTCCGCTAAATACAGCATCACGTTCTTCCAAAAATGATTTTCGGAATTGGACATGATCGTAGGATTTTATTTCCTTCAAAGGTTTCATTATACTACTTAACTGTCTTGCAAACTGGAAATTAATGGGTCGAAGATAGCATATTTACTTGTTAGTAAGATGGATCAGATCATTTGGGATAAAATTGGAATAATTGCTCCTGTTTTTAGAATGGTTTATCCTAACCTGGTACTTTCTCCCGTGCTATTTTTGCAATACAAACTTTTAAACCTTAACAAAAAAATGAAAATTGAAACGAGAAATGCAATCATCAGTTGATGGTTTCCGGGTGGGCCAAATAGGGAATAATGGTGCAACACTTAAAAAATAATATGTCGCCGTGTCTGCAAAGGGTGCTCAGGAAACCGGTCTTCCGGGAACAGCACTGTTTCATTGATGACTTCTTTAGGAGTGTGCCCGGTGAAGAATTTAAAATCACGGATAAAATGCGACTGGTCCGCATATCCGAAAGTATAAGCGATGTCGGATAGTTTGCAGTACCTGTTCTGCTGGAGGGATTGCAGGGCCGTCTGGAATTTGATGACCCGTATATAAGTATTTAAGGGGATGCCGGCCCTTTCTTTAAACCGTCGCTGGAACTGTCGTTTGGAGATATTATAGTCTTTATAGAGTGCTGAGGTGCTGATCTGGTGTATGTTTTGCTTAATCTGCCGGAGGCTGTCGGTGATCAGTTCATCGGGTTTCCCATAGGAATTTAGTTTCTTCCAGATAAAATCAAACAGGTGCTCGCAGATATGTGCTGGTTTTTGCAGGTGGAGTAATATTTCGTTGATGTTATATCCGGCCAGATCATCCAGGTCTACAAATCCATCCGTCAGCTGATCAGCATCTATTTTAAAGATTTCCTTCAGGGCATGTGGTTTAAAGAAAATGCCCAATGTGAATGCCTCCCCATGTATGTAGTTGATAAAAGGAGCAGAGCTTTGCCCATAAACGAAGCCTGTAGGTAACAGGTGGCCGTTTTCTTCGCTGATCGCAGTACGGCCGTTGCAATGCTGGATGACCAGTCCATGCATCCCGTCCGGTACCAGCCTGACCTGCCGGGAGAGGCTACCTTTTTCAGTAGTCATGTACCAGCCGTATGCAATATAGCTGCTTAAGTGCTTCGGAGGAGGAATGATCATCATCAGCGCTAAAATAACAAAAAACGGACATTAAATAAAGATGTCGTTTTCATTCTATTTTTTACATATCTGTCGTCTTAACTTTGCCCACATGGACTTAGAGATAAAACGACTTACCCCCATGAATATTACACCAGCAGCCATGATTGTTGCACAGGCGATGCTGCATAATCCGTTGCATCTGGCCATTTTTGGTGCAGCGGATGGGGAAGCTGAACTTATACAGACAAAGATGTTCGTTGAGGTTTTACAATTGCCTCAGTGCAATCTCTTCGGGGCCTGGAAAGACGGTAGGATGGTGGGGGTGATGAACTACTATGAACCGGGTTGCTGTCAGATAAAGCCTCTGAAAACACTTGGAATGCTACCCGGAATGTTTGGCATTTTAGGGAATAGACTCCCCAGGGTATTGAAATGGAAAGCTAACTGGGGTAAACATGATCCGAAGGAACGGCACCTTCATTTTGGTCCCCTGGCAGTATTACCATCCATGCAGGGGAACGGGATCGGTGCCTCATTGCTCGCCCGATTCTGTGTGATCGCAGATTCAAAGAAAGCAGCTGCATACCTGGAAACAGATAAAATAGAGAATGTTGCGTTGTACGAAAGGTATGGTTTCATGGTCATAGCAGAGGATACACTGTTTGGTGTAAAGAACTGGTTTATGTGGAGAGATGTTTTAGGAATCACAAAATAAAATAAAATAAGTATGAGAAAAACAAAACTGCAGGTGCAAATGTCAGTGAACGGATGCATCGCCGGGAAAAATGATGAAATGGATTGGATGATTGCGGATTGGGATGATGCGCTGAAGGCGTACATAGACAAATTAACGGCTACTGTTGACACCATTCTTCTGGGGCGGAACATGACGGATGGGTTTATGTCCTACTGGTCTTCTGTGTCTGTCCAGCCCGACCATCCGGAGTATGCATTTGCCAAAAAGTTGATGGACACCCCAAAAATTGTTTTCAGCAGAACATTGGAGGAATCAAAGTGGGAGAATACGGTGCTGGCAAAGGGTGATTTTGTGGAAGTGATACAGGCGCTGAAAAAGAAAGCGGGGAAGGATATTATTGTTTATGGAGGTGCCACTTTTGATGCCTCCCTGATACAAAAGGGATTGATCGATGAATATTACCTGTTCGTTAACCCGGCGGTGATCGGGGAGGGTAAGTCGATTTTCAGTATGATGGATCACCAGATGAAGCTGAAACTGGTGGAGTCTGTTTCATTTGAATGCGGGGTGGTATTGTTACGTTATGAGGCGCAGCAGGAGAGAGGGGAATCAGTTTAAGTATAAACTGATTTCCCGGTACTGTCTGTTGCAATTTGAAGAATAGCTCAATAAAAATACATGATATTAAAGTTAAGATATCGCAAAGCGTTAGCTGCTGTTGCAATATTGATATTAGTGATATTTATAGGAGGGGCCTGCAGCAAACAGTTGCTCGTTTCCAATAACAATATTGTATTTCAGTCAAAACTTTCTGACTATAACATCTTTAAAGGGAATATTTCTCATCTTGATCCTACAGATAGTTTTCACATTTACCGGCTGTCATCCCAATTATTTACGGATTATGCGGAAAAGCAGCGATTGGTTAAATTGCCGGCCGGTACTAAATTAAGTGCTGTTGATGACAAGCTTTTAGCGTTTCCTGATGGCACTATGCTTGTAAAAACTTTTTTTTATTACGCTGATAAAAGAGACACCACCAAAGGGAAAAGAGTAATTGAAACGAGGATATTAATTAAACATCATTCCAGGTGGAATGTAGCTACATATGTCTGGGATGAAAGCCAAACTGATGCCTATCTACAAACGGAAGGATCAGATATGCCTGTTAGCTGGATTGATCATTCAGGAAGTATACAGTATATCAACTATCACATTCCTTCCAATAATGAATGTGCTACCTGCCATAATCAAAACAAAAATGTTATTCCAATAGGCCCGAAAGTAAGGAATCTGAACCTGGATATAATAGAAAATGGGATCCATCAAAATCAGCTGAGCTATTTTGTTCACCTTGGAATTTTGAACCCGGTTAACCCGGCTTCATTTAGTAAGCTGCCTGATTACAATGATGAATCAAACGGGCTTGAAAAAAGGGCAAGGGCCTATTTTGAAATTAACTGTTCACACTGTCATAAGCAAGGTGGGTATAACGGCAACAGGCCATTGTATCTGGCTTATGAAAACAGTTTTGAAGACGCTAACCTGGGAAGATACCAGGACCTGATTGTACTTAGAATGAGTCAGCGGCGAATGCCCAAATTGGGTACAACCACCTTACACAAAGAAGGGTTTGCATTGATCAGGGCCTATGTTGATAGTATTCCGTAGTTTATTGGCCGAAAGAGCTGCCCTATGTTTCAGTAATAAAGGATTTGATGGGGTAATGATCCTTTCACTGCTGAATATGAAGATGTTAGTAAAAAGGCGACTTTTGCTTAAAAACGAAACCCGCTGTTAGAGCGGGTTTCAAAAATCTGTCGCCTTTCTGGGTGATCTGAGATTATTGGCAGCTTTAGTGCTTCCAAAGGCGCAAGCTGCCCACTGACAGCATTTCTTGCTATCAATTGCTTTGGGTCTTTTATTTTAAGCTTTTTTACGATCTGAAGGCATGCGACCTTTATGGTTTGATCATTACTAGTCGAAGCGCCATTGTATGCCTCCGCCACAATGCTTTTATCATGATGCGTTATGGCAAAGACGGAACATTTCGCTCCCAGTTGAACTGAAACTTAGCAAGCCAGTGAATACCGGTTTTATCTCCTTCAAAAACAATTTTAAAGTTCAGCTATCAGTTTCTCACCTTTGCTAAGATAAACTTCATAAACACCATCGGTTTTATTCACATTTTTGATATTCCACTTTGGCGTTTTTCCCATAAAATTATCTTTTATGCGAAGCTTCCCACTTTTACCGGCAGTAATGCTAAACATGATTGTGCTATTGTTTTTTCTGATGGCCGAAACCATATAGCCACCTTCGGCCCTTAGATTTGAAAAAGAAACATCTGCCCATTTTTGAGGCACCGCCGGAAAAATTCTGATCACACCGGTATGAGGCTCACCTGGTGTTGAACTCCAGCTTTGCAGCAACATTTCATGTACGGCCTGTGAAGCCAGAAAATTACCTTCCAAAGTAAATGGACGATATGTAAAACCCGAATAACCGCTTTTGGTCTGATCTCCGTTTGCATGAAACCCATTCCGCAACACAAATGCTTTAACAAAAATATCGAGGTTTTTAACTGCAGCTTCTGCATCTCCCGCTCTTGCCCTGAGGCAGCTCATCCAGGAGAAGCTATAGCCCACCCAGGCACGCGTACCCAGCTTATCCCAGCTTTTTATAGTGGACGCTATTATCTGCTGATCTTTTATACCATTTTCGACATTGATCAGATTGAATGGATAGATCCCGATAATATTGGATAAATGTCTGTGGCTGGTGCTGAGTTCATAGTTGGTATCCAAAAGTAAGGTGCCGTCGGCTTTGGTATGAAAATCGCCCAGGGCTAATGCTGCTTCTGCCCATTTCTGACTTTCTGTAGCTTTACCGCACTCCGTTGCCATTTCCTTTAAAGAAAAAAAGAGCATCTTTAAACTCATCAGATCGTAATTGCTATTCGGTGTTAACCAGGCTTTTGGGCTATTGTCAAAAATTTCCGGAGAGGAAGACAGCGGTAATTTCAATAAGCCAGTACTATCTTTTTTGAGTAAGCCCAACATGCACTCTCCAACTTCAGCGCTCCATGGATAAGCTTTCTCTTTGAGAAACTTATCATCGGCTGTATAAAGCCAATGCAGATAGAATAAGTGCGCACTCCAGGCACTCATAGGTGGAGACATGCTATACTGTCCCCATCCACCTAAAGGCTGTCCGGAATAAGACATCACGCCCGGACAAGCCAAGCCGCCGGTGCCATAAAAATCTCTGGCAAAGGCCCTGAAGAAATCACGTCTATCCCAAAGGAAATTCAGATAGGAAGTACCTTCATCATATCGTCCCGATTCCTGGTACGCCATATAGGTCATCTGCGTATTCAGGTCATTGTGGTAATCGCCTTTCCAGGGTGGCAAAGCGCCATTATCTGCAGTCCAAACACCTTGCAAAGGCATTGGTGGGGCATTTAAACGCGAAGCGGCGCCATAAAAATATTGTACCAGGTTGTATTGCTTTTGAATAGCCGTATCAGGAACAGTCACACTTGATTTCTCCCAAAATGTTGCCCACCATCTTACATGGGCTTTACGTATGGCCTGATATCCTTTGTTTAATGCCCTGGTGCAACGTTCGCGTGCCAGGGCTAAAAGATCCTTTGCATCCTGTGTAGAAGTGATGGTAAAGGCAAGTAAAGTTTCGTTACCGGTTTTTCTTGTCTCTACATATACACAATACCGAAGCCCTTCGGATGCATCCTGAATATACCATTGTGCATGATCACTTTTTCCCTTTAACGCTTCAGGATATCCAAGTTTATTTACAGAGCCACCACTGCTTGGCCCAGCCTGTCCTTTTTTGTTGTTATTGTACACATCCATCGGACTCAAAAGATCAATAGTCTCCGGAACAGCTCCTTTGAGCGAAAGAATAGCAACAGGATCATTCGCACTATACAGCGCGTTTATTACTGCACCCGAATTGAAACGGGCGACTCCCTCCGCAGTTGCCTCTAATAATTCAAATTCTTTAATTTCCTCCTGATCAGAAAATTTAAGCTCAATCCTGCCAGCAGGGAGCTTGGTAGGGCTTACACCCCGATAGGCGCCATCCCACCAGGATGTAATTGCACTGAAATTCTTTTCGGCAATCATTGCTGCGCCTTTCTGATAATTGTATTTTTTCCACCATTCACTTTCCCCGTGGGTACGTTCATCCCATAAATCACCTCTATCTAAAGATAGTCTGATGGTATTTTTCTCACCCCACAGCAATCCACCCATTAAGCCATTGCCTAAAGGAAGTGCTTCGTCCCAGGTACTTACAGGTGCTTTAAGCATCAGATTGTAGCTGGCATCAGGTAGCATTGTTTTTTGGGCACTTACCTGTAGCCCTGTACACAGGCTTAAAAACAGCAAATTGGTTGTAAAAAATTTCGTCATATTGTATTTTATCAAGGTCTGGACTATTTAAGTATGGGTCATTACACTATATTCGGGGAGTCTTAAATAGCTGTAGCTATGATTGGTCTATTACAGTAAAACCCATCATTTGTCAATTTGGCTTTAGCCATTTGTACCCTTCTGGTTAATTTTTATATAAGCCTATCTCTGCAATGCATGATTTATCCGGTTCTGCAGCGTCGTAGTTAGACTTGACAATAACCTTAAAATACCTGAATGTTTTTGATGAACCAAATGGAAGTTTGGACGCTGTTTTAACGTTTGGCACTACAAAGTTTCCGGTCGACTCCCAATTTACGTTATCAGTGCTCACCAGTACTTCCACGTCTTTTACCATCCGCCATAAATCCTGCCGCTGAACAATAGTAATACCATCTGCCGTCAATGTTTTTCCTGCATCAATTGTTAAGTGATGAGGTAAAGGTGCTGCATTGGTGGACCATCGGGCAAACCAGAAAGTATTCACATCATTATCAAGCACTTTATTGCCTGCCTGGGCAGCCGATTCTTCTGAACTCACATCCATCACGTTCCAGTCACTCTTTTCAAAAGGATCGGGAGCAATATTGATATCCGGAATACCATTTGAAATATTAAAATTGTAAGTTGTATTGGTGATATTTCCATTTTCATGGATCAGTTTAACTTTCAACTCGGCAGGATTATTTTTTAAGTTGCTGGCCAATTCGCTCAATGGTAATTCCACATAAAAACTATCTGTACCTATTACATTGGAGCGCCAGGTAACTGCATTAT
Source organism: Chitinophaga sp. 01L420 (assembly GCF_056399985.1). Lineage (NCBI taxonomy): Bacteria > Pseudomonadati > Bacteroidota > Chitinophagia > Chitinophagales > Chitinophagaceae > Chitinophaga > Chitinophaga sp. 01L420. The sequence goes on along the minus strand of NZ_JBFTSK010000014.1, from coordinate 28,454 downwards.
AATCTCTATTTACCCCAACGCCTTCATTATTATAATTAGGATCCAGGTAATAAGTAATATTAGTGACCGGAACAGTACTGTTAAACCTGCCCGAAGCAATAATGGCACCTTTTGCTGCTGAATAAGAAGCGTACATTTTTTTGATATTTGCAGTTACAGCCCCATAATAAGTAATAGATGATTGTTTCTGAAAAACCTGATTGGCATTTAATATTGCACAATCCGCTTCTGTTAAAAAGGTAGGGCTTTTACCTAATGTATAATTTCCACTTCCCATTAATGCGGTACCTAAAGTTGCTACAACACTTTCCCTGGCATGATTATGCGGAAGGTTAAGGCCATGACCTAATTCATGCATCATGCCGCCGTAATATTTAGTAAAATTAAAAGTATCGGTCCCCAGGTATTTGATATCAAAATCTGCATAATCTTTGGCAAGACAGTTTTTACCCACCCCAAAAAATGGATTATCGATGCCGTTATCAGGACAAATAATAAGCGTATGCTGTCCGGTTGACTCAGTGGGATTGGCCGCAAAGTAGGCGTTTACTTCAGTGATAATATTACCATAGGTAGCAGAAGTATAATTATCTTTCGTTAGTTTACCCTTGATGGTAATGATTTTTATTCGTTTTTTTGCGCTATTCTTTAGTAAACCAAAGGTTTTATCACCATATCCGTTACGCTGCATCTCATCACCATACAACTTTTGCCCAGCCAATAAAATTTCACTCAGGCGGCGTTCATAATCTGGTAGTGCAGGATTATCAGTTGGTACAAAGTATACCACATTTAAATTATATAAGTGATCACTTGTATACCCTGTGTCTACGACGGGGGGGTGTTCAACGACTACTACAGGCATTTTCGTGCAGGCGGCAAAACAAAGTGGCAGGCATAACAATAGGAATGCTTTTTTCATATTAAACTGGATTTTGGTTAGTGGAATATCTTGAACCAATGTCTTGGTCGGGGTCAGATTGTAAAGTTGAGCAATCGAATCAAGACTATATGGGGAAAATCTTAAACAAATAGTATGAAAATCTTAAAATTTTAAGGTCTTTCAATACTTTATGGATTTTTTGTAAACATCGGAGTTTAAAATATCCATAGGTAAATGCCTTATTAGTTGTCTCCACGCATTTTAGTACTGAAGACAGACTTATCCATAACAGCATGCTCTCTAATAGCTCAGGATAGCCAGAGATTTATGTGGTTTGGTACCGAAAATGAACTAAGCAGGTTTGATGGCCATAAGGTGGCGTAGTTTTAAGAGTATCCCTGGAAGTAAAGACAAACCCTCGTCTCCTGTTTTGATCCGTTCTTTATTCCAGGACGCACAGAGCAGGTTATGGGTGGGAAGCATATTTCGGTTGATCGTCTTTGATCCCGTTACAGAAAAGTTTAAACAAAAGATGTTGTTGTTTAATATCGATAAAATGGTACACATATCACATGCGTACCATTTTATCGGCCTTCTTTCTTTGTGATGTTGTTCTTTGGCTGTTAAGATATGGGGGTTAGCTGGATAAGTTCATTTTTTCCTGTTTTAAAAGTTATCCGCCCTCCAACTATTGTTTCAGCTAATTTTCCGTTTCTTATTATCCGTACTTTATTACCTGGCCATGGATTGATGATGGTACAAAGCTTACCTTTTTCACTCAGCACTTTAACATCAGCAACGGTTCCAGCTTTTAACTCAGCGGATACCAGAAATGCTCCCCATGCTCTGATATTTTTAAAACCTGCATTTTCATTCCCGGGGAACCCGTTGAATAAGCGTATTACATTACCTGCACTCATGCAGAGCATTTCATCGAGTGCATTGGCAACCGTGCAGCTATTTTCGATGCCATGAGGATTGTTTAATTGAAAGCCATTGGGGTAAGTATGCAAAGCATATTTATGTAACTCATTCATTATAACGGATGGATGGTAGCCCACTCTAATGGCAGCCATGAAAAAGCTACTGCTGGTGTTCATATCCTGCCAACGTTTCATTTCGTCTATGGTGTTGCGTGCTTCCTGCAGTAATTCTTCTCTGCTATCTAAGGTAATGGCATTAGCAGGATAAATATGTTGAATGCCCAGGCCATTATCGTTCCACCAGTCAATACCTTTTTCCGTATAACGAAAAACTTTTGCTCCATTTCTTGTTTGAACGGGAAAGTCGCTAAGCTTGGATAAAATGTCTTTCCATTTTTCCTGCCTGCTTTCATCTACTTTTAATGTGGTGCTTAAATCAATGATCAGGTCGAAAGCATTTCGAACGAGACCAAGAGATAAGATCGGATTTATGTCCTTCCCGGAACCTTCTTGAATGGCATCTCCATAGATAACATATCTGCCATTTTCAAACTTTAAGTAATCTTCCCAGAAATTGGCAATGGCCAACGCATAAGGATATATTTTTTTACCATAGGTGGTATCGTACGTGCAACGCCAGCACTGAGCCATATTAATAAGCCCGTAAGCCGCATTGGAACGCTGTCCGTAAAATAGTCCCCCCTGCTCAATGTCTCCTTCCTTTTGATAACCGCCCACTGCAAAGTTCCTCGTTACCTCAATACCCATTGGACCAATTCCTACCGGATAGAAAATGCCGCGTGTATTTGTTACATTTTTGGCATACCATTCACCTCTCGTCATGAAATCAATAAGTGGAGCATCGTGTGGCGTTCCTTGCTGTACGCGATTGGCGGCATATAGTCCATAAAATGGGGCCTGAAAGTTATAATTCAAATGATAATCTCCATTCCATGCCGGACTATCAGTTGTTATCCAACCAAATATTGCAGGCGGAAATTTTTTATCGCGACTGCAAGCCGCCATTGTATATAGTCCCTGATAATAGGCTTTCATTAAAACAGTATCCGCAACCGTCACGGAAGATTTATCCCAATATGCTTTCCACCATTCATTATGCTGTTGACGCAGCTTTTCAACGGAATTCTTATGGAGGTGTTTTAGTCGATCCAATAGATATGTCAATGGTGCTGTCTTTTTGAACTTGCTTTCTATAGCAAGAGCAATGAGCAGCTTTTTACCTGGTTGTATTAAAAAAGTATCGCCTGTATAATTGAAGGTCCTTAAAGCTACGGCAACTTCGGTAGGGATATCCACACTGTCTGTAAAAGCGCGGGTCAACCAATGAATATCGCCTGTTGTACCGGTATTCAGGCTCGCATATTTGTGTTCCGGTGCAGTTAAATGAATAGAAACTTTTGAAGCTTTATCTATCGCCGTCACTTCAAAAAAGATCAGGTTATCTGTTGCCGATACCCATGATTTTATGGCTATTTGCTGATTGTTTTTTTTCAGGACACAAGTGGTCTGGCCATTGCTGATAAGCTGTTCCGCTGCAAAACCGGCATCCTTGAAACCTTCAATTCTTATCCCAAGAAGACCAACTACTCTGGGCCCTGATAAACCATCGGCTTGTGACCGTAGCCGCCAAAAGTCATTTTTAGACAGGTAATATTGCAAACAATCTCCCTGGTAACCGACACTCATGGTTACATCGCCATTGCCCATCAGTGGAGCATCAATTGAAGTATTAGCGGGAATATGGGCAGGCGGCCTTGTCCAGTTGTTCTTATAGGCACCAGGTTGTGCAATGGCAGATAAAACAAGCGATTGAAATATCAGGACTATGAAGTATTTCCCCATCTTTTTTCTTATTATTTTTTTAGTTTAAATGCCGGATATGATGTTGTCAGTTCGGGCGCTCCGCCATCACGAAGGTGAAATGCACTTTTTTTACTGAGGTTCGAACCCAGGTAATATTGTTCACTACTATCAAATATAGATTCTATAAGGTATTACGAAGATGTCCTGGCCAGGTATATTTCGAGCATGAGGTACATCCTTTGGCCGCCTGGTGAAGAAGCGGATGTCGAAACATGGACCCCAAAGTTTCTTTTGCCCCTGTTCCACTTGTTATTTCTCATTGTTGCTTTAATCCTCCGATATATTCGTTTAAATTATTTTTTGGTTTAATTCCAGGTATTTCTTCTCCGCTGCAATAAAACAAAATTCCTCCAAATGAAAGTAGTTTTTTTGTTCATCGGTCTAATGGTTCGTCTGAATGATTGTTATTAAAGTTTTCTAATTGTTTAACATTGTTTTTTTCCTTTTTTTCCAGTGATTGAATCAGTTAAGCTTTACAAGGTTTTATAAGAATGCTAAAAACATCAGAAGTGTGAATGACTGTTTTTCCTTTAACGGGTTCTGGCCGGATGTTGCCCAGATATATACTGCATATTTCCCTTAACTGGTTTTGTACCCGGTAGATATCCATTGTCTTGTTTTTTTGTCATGGTCTGCCCGGATGTGGCCCAACTGGAAAATAGCTGTGTTGGCTGAACAATAAAGAAGCCGCATAAACCCTATGATTTATGCGGCTTCTCTGCTTTTATAATGTTAAGGTAAACTATATCAAATCCTTTATCTGGCCCCGGAGGTACCTATGTGGCTTATTAATGACATTACTGTTAAAGGATAAGATTTGTTTTTGGGCTTATCTGCTTTACCAGAGGAGGTTATTGATGAGCTATAGTTGCTATATCTCAAAAGAGGTAAGTAGACGAAGTACGAAAGTTCATGATCATGCAAAAAAAGCATATGGACTTGCAAATTTTGATGCACCTTTTTTTGCTTAGGGTATCTACTTTGCGGCTAATAAGGAAGATGGGCGTAACAGCCGGAGGAAAGTGATAATTGCGTGCTGGACGAAAGCCGGAAAATGAAGTTTCAATATATTTTTTTAGATGTGAATAAGCAAAATTTTATTATTTAAGATGCTGTTGCCAATTGGATTGAATGCTCTGGCGCAGTTGTGGCATCATGCAAGTTACCTGTTCCATGCCTGGATTGTTCAATTTTCCTGTACCAACCGGGGGGATGCACTACTATAGAATCATTTGTTTTGTATCTTGTCTTGCATATCCTGTTTATTAAATGTCTTAATGACACATAATTATCTATCATTCACATTTTAACAATAACTATGAGCAGTTTTAGAAAATGGCCTGTTTGTATACTGGCTGCTATTGCCTGGTCATCGGACAGCAACGCCCAAACGGTCAACAATAATTGGGTGGCTGTTCCTTTAAACAACTGGGAATCTTTCAGGGCCCCCGGCGACAACTGGCATATCGCCGGCGATGCCATTGCAAACCTGACCAAACCGGGCGAAATGAAGCCGGCTTCCGGAGAAGGCGTGGCCGTGAACATTACAGGCAAGAACAGCAACAGCCAGTTGATAACAAAGGAAGAATGGGGGGACATTGAACTGGAGCTTGACTTCATGATGGCAAAAGATGCCAATTCAGGTGTATACCTGGAAGGAAGATATGAAGTGCAGTTGTTTGACAGTTGGACAAAGACAACGCCTTCCTTTGCAGATTGTGGCGGTATTTACCAACGCTTTAATGAGGCGCAGCAGAAGGGACATGAGGGCATTGCCCCGTTAACGAATGCGTCCAGAGCTCCGGGACTATGGCAACACCTGTCTGTGAAATTCCGTGCGCCCAGGTTCAACCAGGCGGGCGAAAAAACCGTCAATGCACGATTTGAAGAGGTATACCTGAACGGCTCCCTGGTACAACAACAGGCTACCGTGACCGGGCCTACGCGTTCGGCTATGTTTGAAGATGAGAAAACAACCGGGCCTTTAATGTTGCAGGGTGACCATGGCAACATTGCCTTCCGTAATATCCGTTATCGCCCGTTGAATGCGCCGGTAGCCGGCACAGAACAACAGCGCCGTTTCGATAACCCGATCATCATCACCCCTCAGAATCGCCCATATCTCCTCAGGAGCTTCTTTAACTACGAAGGGAAAAAACGCAYGCACGTCATTTCGGTGGGGTATCCTTCGCAGCTAAACTATGCGTATGACCTGAAACAGGGAGCCCTTTTGGAAATGTGGAGAGGGAATTTCGTGGATGTAACGGAAATGTGGCACGACAGAGGTGAACCGCAACTCGCTGTTCCCATAGGAAGTGTGACGAAGTTATCAGGTGCTCCTTCGCTGGCCGTGTTACCTGATATAAATACCCCCTGGCCTGCTGCTGTATCTTTTGATGACCTGCAAAACAAAGGCTACGTGCTGGATGAAGGCCGTAATCCTACGTTCAATTATTTGATAAATGGCATCTCCGTAGCAGACAAGGTAGCGGCTAATCCAGACGGCACCTCGCTGGTAAGGGATATTACCGTTATCAGTGCGCCGGCAGGTCTTTACTGCAGGGTGGCTGTGGCGCCACATATTGATGCCCTGGAAGATGGACTGTATGCTATTGACGGAAAATCTTATTACATCCGTATAGAGAAACATTTTAAACCACTCATCAGGCAATCGGGCAATCAACAGGAAATACTTGTCCCCGTTTCAGGGTCTAAAGATCCCATTACTTATTCCATCATCTGGTAATTTTTTTTACATGAACATTTTTTTTCAGAAAAATATATCACTCCAGCTAAAATACTGGATATGCTGCACCATTGGTATGTCGGGGATAATGATAGCAACGGCACAGCAACAAAAGGATGTGGTGAAATCGCAGAAAGAGGAGGACTTCTATACGATCAATACAGTACCCATACCTCAAAACATTGCCCTGGAAGTGGGCGGTATGGCATTGCTTCCCAACGACGCATTAGCGGTATCTACCCGTCAGGGCGAAGTATGGATCATCACCAACCCTTACGGGAAAAACGGTCAGCCACCACATTACCGTTTGTATGCACAGGGATTGCATGAAGCGCTGGGCCTGAACTATATCAAAGGAGACCTTTATCTCACGCAACGCAGTGAACTGACACGCCTGCATGATGAAGACGGTGATGGAGAAGCAGACGTATATGAAACCGTGTATAGCTGGCCGTTAGAGGGCAACTATCATGAGTATTCTTATGGGCCTGTGCTTGATAAAGACGGTAATATGATGGTAAACCTGAACCTTGCCTGGGTGGGAGATCATGGGGAAAGTCTTTCCAAATGGCATGGTTGGATGGTGCAGATATCCGATGACGGGAAGCTGACACCTTTTGCTGCAGGAATGCGGTCACCGGCAGGCTTTGCGCTGAACAACAAAGGCGATATGTTTTATGCGGAAAACCAAGGCGACTGGGTAGGCTCTGGCAGTATCACCCATGTAGAGAAAGGCGACTTCCTGGGTAATCCCGCCAGTCTGGTATGGTCCGGGTTACCAGGATCTACAGTTTCCCTGCGTAAAGAAGATATACCAGATACCAATGAGCCAAAATACGAGGTGGCGAAACGGGTACCTCATCTTAAAACGCCTTCCGTATGGTTTCCACACTCCATCCTCGGTGTTTCCACTTCTGGTATACTGAGTGATGAAAATGATACTAACATGGGGCCGTTCAACGGACAACTGTTTGTTGGCGACCAGGGGCAGAGTAAGATCATGCGCGTGTATCTCGAAAAAGTAAAGGGCACTTACCAGGGGATTGTATTTCCTTTCAGAGAGGGTTTTTCTTCCGGGATACTCCGGATGTGCTGGGGGACAGACGGCAGTATGTTTGTAGGAATGACCGCCCGCGGTTGGAGTGCTACCGGCGGCGGATTGTTTGGCTTGCAACGCCTGGTATGGAATAAGAAGATTCCTTTTGAAATGAAAACAGTCACCGCACAACCAGATGGATTTGAAATTACTTTCACCCAACCAGTTGATGAAAAAATTGCCAGGGATGCTGCTTCCTACAAAGTAAGCACGTTCACCTACCAATATCACCACAACTATGGCAGCCCGGTTATTAACCAAGGCAATTGTCCTTTGAAAGCTATTGAAGTATCGCCGGATCATATGCGTGTAAGACTGGTATTGGATAGCCTTAGAGCGGGATATATCCATGAAATAAGGGCGGAAGGCGTTGTGTCGGAAGACAACAATAGCTTATTGCACAACTATGGTTACTATACGCTTAATCAGATACCGGATGGTCAGCGCCTGGAGATCACTGCCGCCAATAAAGTGAGCCAGGAAATGAACCACATGCATATGCATATGGCGGGTGCCAGCGCTGTTGCTCCTGTTGCTGTCAGTAGTGTGAAACACCTGACCAAACAGCCGGCAAGCTGGAAGGGCGCTGTTGTGACGGCCATCAACCTTACTACCAAACCAGGTTTACAATTTAATATTACCGCATTGAGCGTGAAAGCCGGCGCCAGGATAAAGCTCACATTTCAGAACAGTGATGACATGCTGCATAATTTTGTACTCACTGCTCCGGGAGCTGGTAATGAAGTAGGAGTGCTGGCCTCTAAAATGGGATTGAATGGGCAACAGGCCAGTTATATTCCTGCCAGTTCAAAAGTGCTTTTCCACACGTTATTATTGCAGCCAAAAACAACGGATGTGATCTACTTTACCGCCCCGGAAAAACCGGGGGATTATCCATACATCTGTACCTATCCGGGTCATTTTATGGTAATGAAAGGTGTATTGAAGGTGACGCCGTAAAGGGGTGCTAAAAACACGTAAACGAAAGAAGGCTGTCTCATTTTGAATTGCCCCAAAGTGTTTAACTTTTGGAGGCACTTCAAAATGAGAGCGCCTCTTTATTGCAAATCAGCGGGCCAGCCGTTACTATTTTTCGGGTTTACCTTTTGCAAGTTCTTTCCTTATTCTGCTTAACGATTGTGGCGTGATTTTCAGATAAGATGCGATATACTGTTGCGGCACATGCTGCGCCAAATTAGGATAGCGTTTTACAAATTCAAGATATTTTGTTTTACTATCCCCAAAATTCAAAAAATCGTTGTCTTTGATTTTGCTCATCAAAGTGGCTTCGGTGACGGTTTTGATAAAAATGTACAGGTTGGGTATTTCGCTGCTAAGTTTTTCAATCACCGACTTGTGTATGGTATAAAGCTCCGAATCAACCACTGCCTGAAGAGCGTCTGTTGCAGGTTTTGCAGTGTAATAGCTTTCCAGATCCACGAAGAACTGGTTTTCCCGTATGAAATATTTGGTTACTTCATTTCCGCTGGGATCCGCTGCATACACCCTGAATATACCGCTTTCCACGAAGGCAATTTCTTTAACAATTTCGTGAAACTGCTGAAAGTGTTCATTTGCCTTTAGCTTTTTATTTCTAAATTGATCAGCAACATGCGCAATGTCATCCCTGGAAAGAATGCCGCCAAAACCCAATACCGATTTCAATTTTTCCATTTATTTGACTATTCCGTTTTCAAAAACACTTGTTGCACATGCTATTACTGCTTCCTGTGCTGGCAAGGGCTGCCATTGCAATTCTTTTCGTGCTTTGCTAATATCGGTTTTTCTTTTTACTCCCAACTCAATCAGGATAGGTTTTAATGAAGCATCAAAATTTGAAAACAATCTTACCGCGAAGTTAGGAAGTTCCGAAGTAGGTATCTTTCTGTCCGGGTAATGTTGTTTTAAAATAAGTGCTACTTCCTTAAAAGTCAGGTAACCCGAAGATGCGATATATCTTTTTCCTGCGGCTTGTGGCATTTCCATTGCCCTGATTAACAGGTCGGCAACGGAACGAACATCCACGATATCAAACCCGATTTTTGGTAATGCGGGTGAACTGCCGTCTAAAATTTTGATGACTATATTGGCAGATGTACCAAAGTCTTTTTCTAAAACAGTTCCTAGCATCGCTCCAGGCAAAACAGTAGTTAATTCCAAACCGGAATTGTTTTGTTTCATGAATGCCCACGCAGCCTTTTCGGCAATCGCTTTGCTTTTGAAATAGGGTGTTGTATCTTTTTTGCTGGTTTCGTCTGTCCAATCGTTTTCGTTGAAAACTTTGTTCAGTTCGTTTTTGGTCTTCCCGTAAACAACGGCCGCTAAGGAAGATACCATCACCACCCGCTTTACGTTGTTGGCAGCCGCCGCTTTCAGTATGTTTAATGTTCCTTCCTTAGCAGGAAGGATAAGGTCGTCTTCGTGTTTGGGCAACGCTCTTGGAAAAGGTGAAGCAATATGCTGCACGTAATCTATGTTTTTAGTGAGTTGCAGCCAGATATTAGTGTCGTTGAGGTCGGCTTCTGCGAAAGTCAGGTTGTTGATGTTTGCGGTGTGTTTTCCTATAATGTCCCGAATGGAATCTATTCTGTCACTGCTACGCAATGTTCCCACCACTTCATAACCTTTGTTCAAAAGCTGAATAGCGGTATGCGACCCCAAAAAACCTGTTATGCCGGTCAGTAATACTTTTTTATTGTTCATAATTTTAGTTTTAATGTGGTATTCTAATTGTTGTCAGAGTAAATGCCAGTATGGAAGTCAATAAAGCTGCCCAGCCCCAGAAATTCCACGAAGCATAAGCCTTTTTGTAATCATCAGGGAGTGTTGGTGATGTACCAGAAACGATGTGATGTATCTTTTTTTGCAAAGGGGCCACTTTAACTGTATAAACGATGCCCGAAACGATGTATGACATCAATGCAAAGAGTAGCCAGTGATTTTCTGCCATAGAAAGATGGTTGTACACGAAGCTTCCGGTTACTGTAATGAGCAATACGCAGGGGAGTGTGAAGATTTTATCACCTTTTATTATCCCCGTAATGGCAAAGCGGATTATTTCTTTGTTTTTTGTTTTTGATGCCTGATGTAACCAGCGGATTTCAGTAATGATGTTGCCTAAGAAAACAATCACGGCAAGCAAATGTAATAGCAGGAGTATATTGTTCATTGTCTGTAATTTTATACAAAGGACAAGAAGAACGGGCGTACCGCAATTAACATTTGGTAAGAAAATGAACAGTGAAGTGGGTTAGCTATCTTTTGAGGGCCTGAAGCCCGATAAATCGATAGAAAGGATGATTTTACGGCGTATGCTATCCAGGATGAATGTATGTGGCAACGCTATCTATTCCGGTGGGAGGATTTAGGTGGTACCTGGTTAAGCTTGTACAATGGTCCTCAGATTTTCTCATCAAAAGGGGAACTTATGCCTCCCAAACGGGAGGCATAATCAAATTTGTAGTTTTCCTACAGATCCATGAAAAACTGCACCCATGGAGAAGTTAAATTAAATTGCTTCAGCATTTTTGCCGTCTTGTTATTGAAGTCCTTGTTATTGATAGGGGTATTTTTTTCAGATGCGGGAATTTTCCATTTCTCCGGCCCTGTATCCATACTGGTAACGCTTTGAGCAAAAATAGTAATATGCTGATGCGGTATAGCGATGCCTAAAATCATCCCGGGTAATCCATTGAAAGACTCCGGACCTCCGCGGGCGGGAATTTCATCGGTATAAAATGCAACGATATAGATAGAATCAAACAACACGGCATTTGCACGATGGCATTCATAACCGGCAATTTCCCGGGTTTCTTCTGTCAACTTCCATTTAAGGCTTTTAACCGCATCTTTAATAAAAAACACCTGCTCAAAAGCCTGCTTTTCCGTAAGAGCCATACCAGTGGAAAAATTGCTATACACCTTATTCTTATAAGCTACCGGTATCTGGAAGGTTTGGGAATAGTTGATATCGGGATTAACCGGCTGATAAAAACTCTGCTCTCCGTTAAAATATAACTCAAAGCTATCGGTCCAGAACTGGGGCGCAGTATTCCTGTATTGCTGCATAAAGGTAGTCAACTGATCACCCGGCATGGTCCCGGTTTCTTTTAGAAAAATTGGCATCGCTGCAAACGTATTGACTTTCCGCTCAAACTTTATTTTCCCGCTATTGGTAAACACCGCCAGCTGGGCGGTAGCAGGGAAGTAGCTTGTCATCAGGATGATTCCAAGAATATGAATGATCTTTCTCACTGTTTAATACTATTAAATTTTGTGAAATTCCAGGTAGCACCCATCATAAAGTAACGCTGAATGGTGGTGTAGCGGTTTTCTGAAAAAAACATGTTGGTAGCAGTGCGGGCATAGCCGTTATTTTCGTTCAGGATATCATTGCAGGAAATTTTCAGTGTTAGCTGGTCCTTGCTGAAAAAGTTGCGCCCTATCCAGGCATTCCAGATCGTGCGCCTGAAATTATCGTTGAATGCCTGTGTTTTCTGCTGCCAGAGATAGTTGGCATCTGTATGGAGCTGGAATTTCTTCAGAAAATAAATGTCAAGAGAAGGGTTCAGTGTATAGAAGAAATAGCTGTTTTTAGAGGTTGGTTGAAGCGAAGAGGTATTGTTGGTGTGTCCTCCACTTGCCGTCAGATAGAAGGTATATTTCTGGAGCTTCGATTTATACGCCTGCAGTGTCAAAGTATACGTATTATAGTTCAGCTGGTTGATAACGCCGTTGATTGGGCTAAAGGATTTTCCGCCATTTAGTCCCAGTGCGGCAGCGGCCTGCATATCAATCAGGGTGATCTTCTTCGAGTAGTAGGTATTTACATAATAATTACGATTGGCATAGCCCTCCATATTCACGTTTTGGTACGTATATGCACCTGCGGGATCTACACTGATCGATTGGGTAATTGGATTTGACACCAGCGTATAACCAGCCGATCCCCCATAATACACCTGGGAAGCTACTTTTGCAGCATTGTACCTGGCGGTGAAATCATTGGTAAAACTATTCTTCAACGCTGTATTGGGCAGCAGGGTAGTGAGCTGACCGTTATCAAAATTAAAAGGAAGCATCTGCGAACGCCCCGGGTTATTGCTGTTCCCGTTGTAACTAAAACTCAATGCTTCAAAATTGCTGAACTTATAGTTGAAATTAAGATTGGGATTCAGGTTTACAAACTGTTTATTTAGCTTCACGGCACTATAGACACTTTCCATATTCATCTGAACAAACTTAACGTTGTTGCCTACTTTCAGCACCACCTTTTTGGTAGCATAATTTAATGATAATCCACCCTGATTTCCCCAGGTAGTCGAATTCATTTTAGTACTAAAAGCCGTGTCAATCATTTTTATATCCTGGTTATTGCCAAGATTGTACGAACGTTTATCATCATGCGCTGATTCGTTATACAGGTCATAGTTGACAATCATCGACAACTTTTTAGTAAGCGGCTCCGTATAAATAGCATTGAGGTTCAATGTACGCCAGTCATCATTCATTTTTCTGCGCAAATGCAGTAATGCGGTGCTATCTGCATGACTCGCTGCGTCATAAAAAGTGCTGTTAGAAATGTTTTCGCCATTAGTGGCATCATTTGAAAAGTTATTGTTCAAATACACAGCAATGGTGCGCCCCTTCTTCCTCAGTTGTTTTTCCCAGGACAGGTTGAGATTATAGCTGTTGAAGTCATAATTATTGGTGCTGGATTTGTCATTATTATATATCAGACTGGAATCGCCCCGCCTGTTTTGTGTAAAGCTATTATTGGAGCTTTTATTATTATAGCGTGTGCCGTCTGTATAAATCGTAAAGGTAGCTGAGGAGTCGAGCTTGTAACTATATCTCGCATTTAATTTGTTGTCAGTGCTATTATTTTTAAAGTTGTTATTGGAATTACTTAAAATAATGCCGGAAGGCAGGTTATTCTGTGAGGTAGTAGATTCCGACCCTACGACCTGCTGCCCGTTGAATTTATAATTACCATTGAAAGAGGTTTTATCAGTATTCCATTTTTTATCATAGTGAAAGCCACCCGAGGTAATGGTTGGCAATCCTTTACCGGAATAGTTTCCGCTGCCTTCTTCATCAGCCCCCATTTTTTCTTTATCTGCCGTTCCCAGACCGGACCTTCCTATGTTACCGGTGGTAGCGTAGGCAGACATTCTTCTTTTACCTTTAAAAGCGTTAATCATTCCCTGAGCATTGTACCGTTCATCTGTACCGACGCCGGCCTCTACTTTTCCAAATACCCCATGGTTTTTATCTTCTTTAATTTTCAAGTTGATGGTTTTGTCTTTTACCCCATCTTCTATACCGGTAAAAGCTGCGGCGTCCGACTTCTTATCGTATACCTGTACTTTGTCGATCATGTCTGCCCGCAGGTTGCGCGTTACCAGTGTGGGGTCATCGCTGAAAAATTCTTCTCCGTCTACCAATACCTTTTTCACTTTTTGTCCCTGTGCGGTGATGTTACCAAATTGGTCTACCTGCAACCCGGGTAGCTGTCTTAGCAACTCTTCCACTGATGCATTGGGTTGCACTTTAAAACTACCCGCATTATACTCGGTGGTGTCACCATTGATCCTGATGGCGGCTACCTGCGATTTTACGATTACTTCACGTAGTAGTCTGCTTTTGGGGATGAGATAAATATTGTTCATCTCTGCTATCTTATTACCAGCATTTTTCATATTTAACCGGTAGGAATAACTGGCATACTTCGGATAGGAAAAGTATAAAACATAGGTGGCAGTATCTGCGAGTTGTTGAAAGCTGAACTCCCCATCTTTCCCCACCCTTGTACTGGCGATGATAAATGAATCCTTTGCCTGCAACAATACCACTACGGCATTCCGCAGAGGGGCTTTCAGGCTGCTGTCTGTCACGGTTCCCCGGATCGAGCTATTTTGTGCGTTGGCTTTGTAATGAAATAAGATAATCAGCAGGAGTACTAATCTTGGGATATTTTTCATCATTGAACAGCGTAATTTGAATGTAGGCTAAGAAACATATGGTCTTTGACAACCTGTTTTTTGATTGTTATAAAATGTTTTCTTTTTTTTATTATGTGCATAGGGCCGGCCGCATGATTTATCATTTGCATTGCTCACTCGATAATTTTGCTTCTCCGGTACACCGGAAAATACAATCATTTTTTAATTTTATGTGCTTTTTTTGTTTTTCGGATCGTCCGGCAACATACAAAGCGACTCAGATGGAAAGTTGATTTGAAGTAAAATAGCCCGATTTCTGTTTCCCGCACTCATACGGTAGCCGCTGCGGGTATAAAAAAAGTTTTTCTTCCTATAGGTCCTAAATGAACACTTGCGCGTCTGTTGAAAAAATGAGCATCTCACGAAAACTGTATTTCACGTTTGAATAACATCATAGCATCGCCTGATTTAGAACTATCAAAACGATCTCAAATTGGCAACCCAGGAACCCCGGTGCAGATGTACCGGTGATGCCTGATTTATGACCTATAGACGAACAAAGCTCCTATTCTTTTTCTTTCGTTAAATCACCTGATACCAAACATGCAACCAGTGCAGCAATCGGTTGCACTGGGCAATTCCACCCAAATAAAATGTTATGAAAGCAAGCAAACCAAAATCAAATGTTCGCGAAGGACTTTCTTTGCAAGGTGCCGTCCTGCGGCTACCTATCAGGTGCCACCTGATGAAAAAATTCCTGCTACTATTGTTGCCGCTATTTCTGCTGCTGTGCGGCAAGCTCCATGCGCAATTCCTGCTGCTGGACGACATGGAAGGCCACGGCCCCTGCTCCGGCAAATGGACCTATTTTGCGGGCAATACCACCACCGGCAAAGTGGAATTTGGTGTGCCCAATCCCAATCCCTCCGGCCTGAATATTAGTCCGCTGGTGGCCAAATTTACCAAAGACACCAGCTGCTTCGAATACATGAGCGCCACCTGTCAGCTGAGGGATTCCTTTAACCTTTCCGTGAGCAGTACCTTTAAAATGCTCGTATACAGCAGCACACTGGACGAGATCATGTTTAAACTGCAGCCCGGCACCAATTACAGCAAGGCCGTTTTCTTCACCTTCAAGCCCTCCCGTGTGAACCACTGGGAGGAGGCCACCTACAACTTCGCCAGCGTTAAGAACAGAACGGATTTCAACACGATTTCCATACAGTTCATTGATGGAAAGAAGGCCAACGGCATCCTGTATTTTGACCTGCTACAAGCGCCCAATCCCACTGCCCTTGTTTTAAAGGATACGAGCATCCTGATGGGCCATGAAAATGGGGCAGTGCTCACTGCACAAGTGAAAGGAGGCGTATTCAGTCCCACGCTGACAACCTCCAACTGGGTGGCGCCCAACCTGCCCGCCGGCGTTGCTATCAGCCAGGTACAGCGGATAAATGACAGCACTGCCACCATTACGCTCAGCGGTAATTCCCCGGCCAACTATTCCAGGACTACCCTGAAACTTACCGTGGCTGGCCAGGAGGTAGCCACGGCTAACGTTACCACCTACACGGCAAAAGGAAATGTGCTGTTTGAAGGTAATCCCAGTTGGACGTTGATGTTTGCGGACGAGTTCAACACAGATGGACAACCTGATCGCAGCAAGTKGAYAGTAGACCCGCGTCCCAAAGGCTGGATCAACGGCGAGCAACAGGTATACACAGATACTACCCATGACAATGCCCGCGTGAGAAATGGTCGCTTGGTGATCACCGGAAAGAAAGATTTCCCTACAGGAAACAGCGCAGAACCCTGGTCATCTGCCCGGCTTATCACGCAGGGCAAATTTGATTTCCTTTACGGCAAAGTGGAGGTAAGGGCAAAGCTACCCCGTGCACATGGCTCCTGGCCCGCCATCTGGCTTATGCCTACCAGTAGCGTATATGGTGGATGGCCCAAAAGCGGAGAGCTGGACGTGATGGAACATGTGGGCAACAACTTTGGTACGGTATTGTCGACTGTTCATACACAGAACCACAACTGGACCAATGGCGGAGGGGTATCCAACAGCAAAAAGCTGATGGATGCCGACACCGTGTATCACGTGTACGCCATGGAATGGGCGCCGGATACTATCCGGTTCATATACGACAGCACGCAGATCCTGTCTTACGCCAATCCACATACAGACTGGAAAGACTGGCCCTTTGATCAGAAGTTCCACCTCATTCTGAACCTGGCCATTGGCGGGGGAATGGGTGGTTCCATTGTGGATGCGGACTGGCCCGATAGTATGTCGGTAGACTACGCGCGTATCTACCAGAAAGGCGTGGGCACCCCTGTGCTGGACACCATTATGGTTACACCGGCTGACTTGTCCTTCCTGCCCGGAAAACAGCAGCAATATACCGCCAAGGCCTTTGATCAGAACGGATACGCCATGGCTATTACACCCCTGTGGAATATCACAGGCGCCGGCAACAGCATTACAGCCGGCGGTCTGGCCACCCTGAACAATTCAGGGAAGGTAACCGCCACGGCTACTGTAGATACCACTACCAGGACAGGCGTTGCCTTTGTAACCTATCGAACAGGCAATTACAAGGACATACCGGCAAAAATACAGGCAGAGGCCTTTGATAACGGTAACGCATGCTGCACAGAACCCACTTCAGATGCAGGTGGCGGGGTAGATGTGAGCTATATAGGCGCCAGCACCTGGTTTGAATACGACATCAATGTACCCCGTTGCGATACCTACCGGATACAGTTCCGCGTGGCAGTAAGCGGCGCTTCCAGTCTGAAAATACAACGGGACAGCACCACCCTGCAGACAGTAAACCTGCCAGCAAGCGGCGGATGGCAGAAATGGATCACCGTCACGTCAGCGCCTATACGATTGGAGCAAGGTCAGCAAACCATCCGGATTGCTGCCAATAAGGATGGCTGGAATTTCAACTGGCTGAGCATTATTCGAGCAGACTCCGTCCAGCTATCGCGCATGATCATAAAACCTGATAGCGCGACCATCACCATAGGGCAGGTGCAGCAGTTTTCTGCCACGGGTTATGCCCAGGACAGCAGCCTGTTACCTGTATCACCGGTCTGGTCTGTATCCACTGGCGGCAGCATCAATGCCAGCGGCCTGTTTACGGGCAATGTTGCAGGCGATTACCTGGTGACAGCAACATTAGGAACCAAGGCAGATACGTCTATCGTGCATGTAGTGACTCCGCCCGTGCTGACCCGCATTGCGATTACGCCGGATTCGGCAACAGTGCCTTTGAACGCATCGCAACAATTCACCGCCAAAGGCTATGACCAGCGTAACACGCCCTTTACCTTTAAGCCCACCTGGAGTGTTACCGGCGCAGGAAATGCCATCGATACCAACGGCATTTTCACGGCAGGTGGAACGCCCGGCACATTTACCCTAACGGCAAGCGGAAACACTATATCTGGTACTACTCCGGTAACAGTGGATTTTACCTGTAGCGTTAATAACAAATACGAAGCAGAAAGCGCTTCCACTCAGGCCCCCGGCCTGGTGCTGGAACCCTGCACCGATACCGGCGGCGGACAGGACTTCACTAACCTGAAAGCCAGCAACTGGTTTACTTACAACAACCTGAATGTTCCAGTTGCCGGCAGGTATAATATCAGCTTCCGGGTGCTGACCAATGCGCCAGCTAAAATATGGATAGGCCATAGCACCTTTAAATTTGATACCATCAGCATTCCGTCCACCGGAGGGGTATGGATGACGATTACTGATACCATCAGGCTGCCCGCCCTCAATTTTACAGGCGTGCATATACTGTCCGGCACATTGAAGTTTAACTGGTTCAGTATTGATAACTGTGCAGTAAACCCATCGCCCGCCCGTATGGCGTACAGTAAGCCAGAGTATCCGGTGGCAGCAACGGATGCCAAAGCGCCCGTTATTTATCCCAATCCCACCAGTGGGCAGCTGACCATTGACCTGCGCGGTATGACCTACAAACGACTCACCTTATTGGATATACGCGGTAACGTACTGCGACAATGGAATATACAGAAAGGAGATAGACAGGTCAGCAAAGACATCAGCTCATTAGCAGCGGGTACCTATTGGTTGAAGCTGGAAGGAGAAAGTGAGGCAAAGACATTCCAGGTTATTAAAATCTAAAGAGAGAGAAGCCGTCCCGTAATTAATTGGGACGGCTTTTTCGTTGTTAAACAAATAAAACAAATGAAACATTTCGGATTGTTGATCATCAGCCTGTTGCTATGTCATCTAACTTTAGCGCAACGCGTAAAAATTATTTTCGATACGGATATGGATTCCGACGTGGATGACGTAGGTGCCCTGGCGATGCTCCATGGTTTCGCCCATCTCGGGGAAGCGGAAATACTGGCGGTTACGGTATCCAGTCTCAATCCATGGTCGCCCGGAGTAGTGGATGTGATCAACACTTATTTCGGCCGGCCGGATATTCCTATTGGCGCCGTACAGCGATTTGGCGTGTACAATAAATCCAAATATGCACGCAGGATTTGCGAGGAATTTAAACCCGACGTCAAACCAGGAGAGGACATGCCGGAAGCAACGATGCTGTACCGGAAGATATTATCATCGCAACCCGATAGCAGCGTGGTGGTGGTGACGGTAGGTGACCTAACCAATCTTTCTAAACTGCTGGACACCCAAGCAGATCAGTTCAGCGAATTGAAAGGTATTGACCTGGTGAAAAAGAAAGTAAAGCACCTCGTATGCATGGGAGGCAGATACCCGGCAGACCTGGATCCAACGCCCTGGGGGAATTTCAAGACGGATCCGGCCTCCACCCAACATGTGGCTGCAGCATGGCCCACCCACATTTATTTCACCGGAGGTGGCCCATTCGCGGACAGTGTGCCTACAGGAAAGATTTTTTTCAATGAAAAGTATAAGCACACCCCGATGGCGCATGCGTACAAATTGTACCTTGATGGCTGGCATAGGAACTGGCACCACAGCGCCGACATCATTGCTGTTTATGTGGCTGTTAGAGGGTGGCAACCCTATTTCAAACTGGAGGGACGAGGATATAACCATATTTTTGAAGACGGGACGAATTTGTGGCGTTTAGCACCGGATGATGAGCGGCATTATTTGGTTAGTGAGTTCGCGGAGGGGATTGATCCGAGAGTGATTGCTGAGAAGTTTGACTCAATTATGGTGGGTGCGGTAGAGGCGAAGTAAGGAATGGATATATTATGCTCAATTGGCTTTTAGCTAGAATAGTCACGACTTAATCCTTGCTATGAGATTATGTCGTGGCTATTTGCAGCTTAGACTTTCTTATCCTCATTGTTCTTGTATATCATAGATGTAACAGGTCAATAATGAGTTTAGCAAAAAAAAGGTTCATAACCATCAGACACTGACTCTACAAGCTATTAGGAAGATACGTTCTACTAGCAAGGGGATCACTGGAATATTTGGAGGCCTGCGCATTGCGCAGGCCTCCTTTTTTTGCTCTAACTCTATAAAGATCGCGTTTGGCGATTGGGTACATGTGGTTTGACAAAGAGCGAACTATTTTCACGAATCTACATCTTTCGGCATCGAAAACAGGAATCAAAATAATTATTATTACATAAAAGCCTTCGTCTAATAGTATCATTGATCCTTTAGTTGTGTACTTTATAGAATAGAGGTCTTATATTAAGGATAGTTCCGTCAATTGGTATATACCGTCGAAGACGACTTTAGTAATATGTACTATTTGATTTAATTTTTCATTTAGCTTTTTAGTAGCAATATGTCTATGATGGAGGAGGTATTAAATATTTGAAATAGCAGTAATGTTAGTCACTGATATCTTCAGTGGTCATTGAAAAACCAGGTGTTAAGACTTGGAATGATATTGAAATATAATAATAAATTCATGTGTGTATCGATTTTAAATTTGTAGAATTTCATTTTCGGCAAATCCTAAAATAATCTTTTGTTGAACTATAGAGATTTAGATGATATTAAACAAAAAAAAGCATGGCTATTTTTCTTTTAATAGGCCCTAGTGGTGTAGGTAAAACCACTGCTTGTGGCATTGTCGCACAGAAAAGTAACATCAATGTCATTGACCTTGATGAATTTTTAAAAGCAAAAATCGGCGTCAAATCCCTTTCTGGTTACCTCACGCAAATAGGCGATGAGCAATTCTTTCAATTATCAAAAGTAAGTATCGAAGAAATTGAAAGCGATGCTCCTTCTAATTCAATAATTGTAGTTGGCGCAGGGTCCATTAATCTACCTCTTAGTCACGGTTGGTATCAGACTAAGAATCTTCTAGCATTAGTAGGAGATTCCAAAATAATTTATGATAGAGGAAATAGACAAAAATATCATCAAGAAATAGAGGGGTTTATCAATACTGAGTACAATGAAGCTAGGAGAAGTCTGTACAAAAATGCCGGCGCAGTGATTGATGTTACTGATAAATCCCCCGAGGAGGTCGCCGATGCAATAATCAGCATAATAAACATATGGCAGTGATAGTATGTCATCAGCCATGGGTTTAGTCAGTAGTTTCTTTTTCTGCCATCAAGAATTTTCTGCACTTCATAATACGAGACTTTAGATGTAATAGCCAGATGTTTCCCTGCACAATATTTTTATTTTATTCGGCTATATACTGCTATATACTGCGACAGTACTTATCGGAGTTGTAATTTATTTGGCTTTGATTTCGGTTAATCTTTATATTCAGTGTTTATGGTTTTTACTCAAGTTTAAGGCTGCAGTTCCATTTAAGTATTAGCGAAGAACTTGAAGTGTTACTTTATCATCACAACTATTTTATCATCGACATTCTCACCTTAAAATACTCATAATTTATGGAAATTTCGTTTATCCATTTAAGCGATATTCATTTCGCAGCTAACAAGAATGTTGTTTCAAATAGGAATAAAAAGATCTTCGATTCCATTAAAAACGAATTGAAATCAAAAGATGCTTTGTTTATAGTGACAAGCGGCGATATTGCCTATTCAGGTAAAGAAAGTGAGTACAAAGTAGCTAAACAATTTTATAACGATTTATACACGTCCATCAAGGATTATACTTCCCTACTCACATATTTAATATTTGTTCCAGGGAATCATGATTGTGATTTTGATGAAAATAAAGAGAAAATTAGAGGGGTTTTATTAAAAGAGTTTTCTCAAAATGGGTTTGAGGAACTTACGAATGAAGCAATTGACTTATGTTGTGAGCCCCAAAAGCATTATTTTGAATTCATTAAGGGGAAGAAAAAAAATGGAGATATTGTCTTTGATAACAAGTTATTAACAATTAAAACATTTGATGTAGGAGGAAAAATAATAAAATTCAATTGCTATAATTCGTCCTGGCATTCGAGATTAAGAGAAACAATTGGAACAATGGGATTTCCTATAGAACATTTATATGATAAAATTCCTGTAGTTCAAAATGACTTAAGTATCTCAATTGTCCATCATCCATTCAACTGGCAAACTCTTGAAAGTTCGAAGCAATTCCGAGATGCACTGGCTAGAACTTCAGATATAATAATCTCCGGACATGAGCATAGCGACAGAACTTCAACGTTTTCTGATTTAGCAAATGAATATGAAACTATACATATTGAATCGGGAGCCTTGCAAGAGACATACAGACCACAAGTGAGCGCGTTTAATCTAATTAATATCGACTTGAATAGTTTAAAGTTGGAGATAAAGAATTATTCTTACAACGGTATTAATTATGAGTTGAAAAAAGAAGAAACGGCTATCATTCA
The DNA here is from genome assembly GCF_056399985.1 of Chitinophaga sp. 01L420. Lineage (NCBI taxonomy): Bacteria > Pseudomonadati > Bacteroidota > Chitinophagia > Chitinophagales > Chitinophagaceae > Chitinophaga > Chitinophaga sp. 01L420. The sequence continues at coordinate 6,194 of NZ_JBFTSK010000014.1, read as the reverse complement.
TAAAGAGAAGAAGTTAAAGTCAAAAGCATTTCAGATAAAAAAAGAGTTTTACGGTGACATTCAAAATCCTGGAGCTTCATACATTCATAGCAGTGTCGATGAAATTAAGCTAGGGGACTTATACATTCCGCCTTTTTTCAACGATGTAACAATTACTAGTGAGAAAAAGACAAAATTCATGAAGTTCGTTAATGCTTCGGATGCCCTTTTGATTAAAGATGGTCAAAAAGAAATGTATAAAGTCATTTTTGGTGCTGAAGGGTCAGGGAAAACAGCACTATTAAAATATTATTTTTTAAAATATTATAATCAGGGGCTTTATCCTATTTACATTTCAGGATTAAGTATAAATGAAGTTGCAATTGATAAGTTGAGCTTAATTATTCTAAAACAATTTTCTGCTCAATATGATGAACTTGATTCAAAGTATGAGGAATTGGACTTTAGTAAGGTAGTCTTAATGGTGGATGACTTACATAGGTTTAAGTATAAAACAGGAAAGCCTGTATTAATTAGCAATTTCGTCAAATTGTTTAATTTTATCATATTTGTTGGAGACGAGCTAATGCAAATAGAATCTTTCACAGATAAGAAAAATGAAATAGTTGAACCGTTTGATTCTTTTGATAGATATATAATATGTGAGTTTGGGCCTACTCTCAGAAACGAAATCATTGTTAAATGGTACAGATTAGGGAAAGATTATTTAGATAATGGAGAGAGAAATGATTTCTTTAAGATGGTTGATAATGCAGAAGATAACATTTCGACAATCATTGGAAAGAATTTAATACCCGCATATCCAATTTATATTTTGTCTATACTACAAGCAATGGAAAGCGGGCAGCAGGAATCAAGTCAAAATAGCTTGCATGCTTATTATTATGAAATGCTCATAAAGAGTTATTTAAGAAAGTCACTTGATGATAAGGAGGATCTCGGATTTTACCTTGGTCTTTGCAAAGAATATTTCTTTTTTCTTTTCGAGAGTAAAATTCGATTTTCTCCAATTGCCTTTGAAAGTTTTAGGAAATTTTTGAAGTCTCATGAAGATAAGTATAATCTTGAATCCCTTAATATAACTGCAATTTTAGAGGTACTTAAGAAAGGAAGAATTCTAAATGTTTCTATAGATAATAACATCTCTGTTACGTATAAATATATATACTATTTTTTTGTCGCAAAATATCTTTCCGATAATATCGAAAATGCGAACATAAAGGATAGTATCAATAAAATGGCTGAAAGAGTGTATCGAGATGAGTATTCTAACATAATACTTTTTTTAACCCATTTGTCGAAGAATTCGTACATAATAGATAAACTTATAGAGAAATCAAAAGAGATATTTTCAACCTCCGATTTTGCTCGCTTAGAAAGTGATGTTGATTTTATAAATAACCTTCAATCGTCTTTGCCAGAGCTAGTTTATAACGACCTAGATGTAGACGATGCAAGACAAGAAGATTTACAAGAAAAAGAAGCCTTAGAAGCTGCTGAAAGAGAATTTGAGATAAATAAAAAAGAAGATAATGATTATGACCTTAACGAAGATTTAAACTCGATTGATGTCCTTGCATATTTAACGAAAGCAATGCGGACCATCTCTATTTTAGGATTGATAACAAAAAAGAATTGGGGAGAATTAATTGGAAGTGAAAAATTACAGCTGGCTGAGGAAACTTTTCTTTTAGGCTTGAGAACATTGACTTTCCATTTTTCAATGTTGAAGGGAAGTGAAAAGGAGCTAGTTGAACATGTAAAGAGTATAATTCACAAGAGATTTATAAAAAAGAACTTGAATAAGATTGAAGTTCAGAATATAACAAAGAATTATGTATTTATGCTATGTTCTTCATCAACCTTTGGCGTTTTGAAGAATATTATTAATTCGATTGGAAGCGATAAACTATCAAAAACGTTCGATGATATTGAGAATAAGTATCCTTTTAATTCAATTAAAATAATTAAAGCAGGAATAGAACTTGCCCATTATAATGGTTTTCCTACTTTGACAATTGAAGCATTAAAAAGTGAAAATGAAAAGAATCCTCTAGGGTTTTCAACCCTTCAAAACTTGGTAATGGATTATTTACATATGTATGATGTTACATTCGATAAAAAACAAAAGATTTGCAGCTTATTGAATATTAAAATGCAAGAGCAAAGAGTAATAGAATCAACATCCAAAGTGAAAAAGTGATTTCATTTATTACATGAAGTATATTACAATGATTAAAGAAAGAGTAACTGAAGCAATATCGATTATTCTTCAAGTATTCAATGAGGAGGAAATTTAAAGATAAAATGCAGCTTCACCAAGTATCTTATCTAGGTAATAAATTGGCATTGGTAATTAATTTGAACACCATTGCATATGGTTATGCATGTAGCAATATGGAAATAACAAGAGAAGTATTGAAACCCTTGATAGTCGAAGTTCAGGGTAGTTTGACTGGTTTGGGCRTCAATGATTTGGAGCTGGCTAGCAAGATTTACGGTCCGTTCGATACTGCTTCTATTAATTGGTTGGATGTCACCAAGAGTATAACAGGGCGTATCAAAAATATCCTGCAAGTATCACTTAGCTCACCTTCAGGGGTGCTAAACCGATGGGATCTTACGGCTGAATATGTGTATGAGGCAATTCTTGATGGCTACAACAATGATATTTATATCAGTATAACCCAGACTTGGGCTATCTGTGTTGACCATATAGGGTGTCAGCTACCTGAGCAGGGTATACGAACGGCCATTATGTTGGCGAAAGATTATATCCTCATCAACGGCACAGATGATGAGGGGAAGAAACTGATAGAACGTCATAGTAACTACTTTGATAGAGGACAGGCCGCAAAGAGACTAGTAACGCGTGGCTGTGTTATTTCCTTGGAAGGTGAGCAAATGGAAATTAAGGAAGGTTTAGATCAGGTGGTGGCATATATAGAAGAATTGATTGCTAATGTGGGTGGTGTTACAGTTATGAGCTACATATTTAGAAGTCTTTATCAACTAGAAAATTATCGGATAAATCAGCTGGATAGATACGTTTTTCTGCATCCATTTACTGGTCCTCCGTACCAGACTCGCTTGGTTGTTCCGCATGGTTATATCCTGAATCTGGCGGCCAAATATCCCTATGTTGTAGAGAAGGCACTAGATCCAGCTTTTGTCAGCGATAATTTGGAGCAAATTATCGATATAGCTGCGGATTTGTTAATTATCCAAGGTGGGCAACGGAGTAGTGTGTGGGAGGTTCCTTTTCTCAGGCTTTCTGCTATGATAGGTTTTATTACACACATGGCTGTATTTGATATTTCTTTTGGCTTTGTGCAAAGCCAGATACGCAGAGAGTTGAATTTGGTAAGAGCATTGCTTTCATGGCCGGAAATAAAAATGCTACCTTCTTATTACGGGTTTAGCCTACTTGAGTATTTGCAAGTGGCGGACATYATAGAAAGAATGGTGGCAAGTAGTCATGGCCCTGTTGAACTGAAACGTGCAGATGTTGTCCATCGGTCTGCCGGAGCCAAGGTATCTGTTGAAGTTACAAACAGGATTTTAAAGGAACTTTCCCATGATCCGTCGCAGGTTAATTTGGGATTTGTAAGGCTTCATGATCAGCAAAAAGTAAATGTATATTTAAAGCCTTTGATAGAAATTTCTCCGGAAACATATCTTATGTACGACAGAAACTGGAGCGCCCCCGGTTTTTTTGAGGTGATGTACGGCTTGATAAAAAGGATTGTTACTGGTGCAGATCGACAGATAGGCATACATTTGGAAAAACATGTAAGACATCTCTTGGTTCAAAAAGGGATGAAGGTGCATCATGGGAATTTTAAGAACAATAAGCAGGTGGAAGGTGATTGTGACGCACTGGTAGAAGCTACAGATACCATCATATTAATAGAGGTGAAGAAAAGCCCGTTGACTAGAAAAGCACAAAGTGGACTGGATCATCATGTGATCACCGACTTAGCTGAAACCCTAATAAAGGCTCAGGAACAGCTAGGTAAAATTGAGGTACGATTGCGTAGTTATGGCTTTATTGACCTGGAGCAATCTGACGGAACTATAAAACGAATACTGTGGGAAGGGCGAAAAATAGAGAAAATAGCTTTGAGCCATCAAGATTTCTATAGTTTCCAGGATCAGGTTTTTGTGGATAGGTTTTTGTCTTTGTTGATCGATGTCACCTTTACACCGAAAGCTGAACTGCAGCTCTCTGCCGGTGTGCGTAATAAGTTTTTCAACCTTAATAAAAGTTGCCAGCATATCACGGAACATTTTCTAACGATAGGTCTCGATGACCCCAGGGTTGGTAGGCCATTTATTGATACCTGGTTTTTAAGCCTTCCAATGCTGGAGCTGTTATTGGATGGTGTTAATAGTGCAACTGCGTTTTTAACGAATTTGCAAACCACTAAGCATATGACTTTTGGTAGCGGAAGCTTTTACTACGAATATTTCATAATGAAACAGGCAAGAAAAGCTGCTTCCTGACAAAACGGAGACTATTACATAAAGTGTGTCAGTTTAAAGTTTTTTAACTTTAAACTGATAGCACAATATGGAAAAACAAAACTTTGATTTCGAAGCCTTCAAGAAGCAAGCGGCTAGCCGTTTGAAGAATGGAGAAACGCTTTTAGGTAAGGATGGCGTGCTAACGCCATCCTTACCTAAAAGCGTTTCTTGAGGGCGCCCTGGATGGCGAGCTGGAAGCGCATATCCAATACATTATAACATGAGCCCTTATGCTTACGTGCTAAATAATCCAGTCAATTTTGTTGATCCCTTTGGTTTTGATACAAGTAAACCTGTTCAATTGAAACCAGTTACAGTAACAGGTACAGCGCCTGCTACTAATAATACGAGCAATGGGTTTAATTTTTGGTGGATACGTGGACTTGTATATGGTACAGGGCTGATGAGTTTACCAGTGCCTAAGAATTGGTTTGGGCCTGTATTACCTAACTCATCAAAGTATACAACAACTCTTTCTGGACTATTAGGTAAATGGAAGACTCCCATTAATTTTTTAGGTAAGAAAAGATTATACTCATACCGTTAATGGGTCCAGAAGATATGCTAGTACTTATGGCAGATTCTTGGGGAGATGGGGGTCTAGAATTATGGGAAGGGCTTCTGCTATTATGTTTTATATAGATGTTAGTAGAACTGTTTATCAGTTTTATGATGAAAAATTTACTAAGATGCCAGTAGAAGCTCAATTTAGATTTGTTAATACGCAGATGATGTCGGGATCAAGTTCTACTGGTATTTTAAACAGATAAAAAATGAAATATGAAAGAAGAAATATTTAATGATTTAGTGGCTTTTATACATAGTCAATCAAGGGGTTTGGACATTCCGATTACGATGGAAACTTCAATGGAAAATGATCTTGGTATAACAGGAGATGATGGCGAAGATTTTATAGTAGAATTTAGCAAAAAGTATAGTGTAGATATTAGTAACTTTTATTTTACGAAATACTTCTATCCGGAGCCGTCTATGATACCTATGCCTAAAGAAATTAAGATACTAACAGTAGGTCACCTTATGAAAGCAATAGAGGAAAGACGATTAGATGATAATGTAATTAATGGATAAATCAAAAGTGGCTGGCGATTCGCCAGCCACTTTTGATTTATCGTGAATATGCTTTTTGGGTTTTTATAGTGGCTGTATGGAAAAAAAGAGGCCAGTGGCATTACAACTGTCTGCCAGAAGGTTATGAGCGCCGTTATCCTTTTAAGGGTTTTAAAATAAGAGTTATGATTAAATTTTTAGCGATTCTACTTTTTCTTTTATCTGTAGTGACCCGGATAAATGCCCAACGGACGTTTGAAAAACAATTTTTGAAAAGCAGAAGTAAAGCGTTCGTAAAATCTGAGGACGATGCGATAAATTCTGTAGTCACTGCCGTGCAAGAAAAACTAGATGATCTCGATAAATCTTTAAACAAGGATGCTGAACTTGATGCCAACAACCGTGGCCAAATAAAACATGGAATTCCGCCGAAGTATCATACGCAAAATCTGCCTGTGTACGATGGAACTATTTTAAGATAATCAGAAATTATATGATGAAAAAAGAAAGCATTTACATATTCATTTTAGCAACTATTATCTACGGATGTAGAACAGGCAAAACTACCATTACGCCAGACGCCCGAAGTTACATAAGAG